>DATFXI010000178.1:0-13713 GCA_035316085.1 Candidatus Angelobacter sp. | reverse complement strand
GGGGCCGTTCTACGTTTAGGCGCGTTTCTCGCGGCGTAGAACCAGCCAGATCGCCAGTTGAAAGAAGAGTGCACCCGTCATATCGAGCAACACATCACGCACGCTGCCGGTGCGCGAATAGATGAAGGTCTGGTGGATTTCGTCGAGCGACGCGGCTAACAGAGTGAGCAACAGGGCCAGCCGCATCCAGCGAGAGGTCCATCGCGGGGTCCCCGGCAAGCCCGGTTTTGGCTTGCTGGGGTGGGAGTGCAGGGTCCCTGGCAAGCCCGGTTTTGGCTTGCTGGGGTGGGAGGGGTCACCGGTGGGCAGAGTGGCGCGCCAGGAAAAGAACGCGAACAGGCTAAGAAGGCCGTAGCTCACAAAGTGCGCGGACTTGCGGACAAGGAAATGCAGGACCTCGAACTGATGCGGGGTGATTCCCGGATAGACGAAACCAACGATCTTCCGCAGAATGATGCCGGTATGCGCCGCGGAGAACGTGTTCGTGGAGAAGCTGGCCAGCACGCACAGCCAGACGAGCGTAGGTGCCCAGAGCAACAGTTTGCGCGCGCGAGGCACAGCGATGCGGCTTGATAGAACGGATGAAGACAAATGGGCCTGCTTATTCAATCCTGTAATTGGGAGCCTCACGCGTGATGAGAACATCATGCACGTGACTCTCACGCAGGCCAGCGCCGCTGATGCGGATGAACTTGGCTTTCTGCTGCAGCTCCGGAATAGTTTTGGTGCCGCAGTAGCCCATCCCTGAGCGTAGGCCGCCGACGAGCTGATAGACCATCTCCGCCAGGGTCCCGCGGTAGGGCACACGGCCTTCGATTCCCTCCGGCACCAACTTGGCCAAGCGGTTGCCGTCAGGGCCACAGAAAGGGAAGCCTTCTTCCCCGGAAGTTGCGGCAGAAGCATCATCTACGCTCTGCGCGTAGCGCTCGCTCGAGCCGGCGGACATCGCCGCCAGCGAACCCATGCCACGGTAGGATTTGAAGGAGCGGCCCTGATACAGAATGGTCTCGCCCGGACTTTCTTCCGTCCCTGCAAACAGTGAGCCGATCATGACCACGCTGGCACCGGCGGCAATCGCTTTGCTGATGTCGCCGGAATACTTGATGCCCCCATCGGCGATCACGGGGACCTGGGCATCGCGACAGGCGCGCGCAGCTTCCGCGATGGCCGTGATTTGCGGCACGCCGGTCCCGGTGACAATGCGTGTGGTGCAGATGGATCCGGGACCAAGCCCGACCTTCACCGCATCCGCGCCGGCTTTCACCAGTGCACAGGCACCTTCATGCGTTCCCACGTTTCCGGCCAGCAGATCGATTTCCGGCAGTTTGGACTTAATCACCTTCACGGCTTCCAGCACGCGAGACGTGTGTCCATGCGCACTGTCAATCGCCAGCACGTCGACCTTCGACTTGACCATCTCCTGCGCGCGTTCCAGAAAATCGCCGGTCGCGCCGATGGCCGCGCCCACCCGCAAACGTCCATGCTCGTCTTTGGCAGCGTTCGGATACTTCAATTTCTTCTGGATATCTTTTACCGTGATCAATCCTTTGAGGTTGTAGCTGTCATCCACCACCAGAAGTTTTTCCACGCGATGCTCGTGCAGGATTTTCTCAGCTTCCTCCAAAGTCGTTCCCACCGGGACCGTGATCAAGTTTTCCTTGGTCATGACTTTGCTGATGGGGATATCGGTCCGGGTCTCAAAACGCAGGTCGCGGTTGGTAAGAATGCCGACCAGCTTCTTGTTCTTGGTCACCGGCACGCCGGAAATCTTGTAGCGGCGCATCAACTCCAGGGCATCTGCGATCTTGTGGTCGGGCGAGAGCGTGATCGGGTCCATAATCATTCCGCTCTCCGACCGCTTCACTTTGTCCACCTCGTCAGCCTGCTGGTCGATCGACAAGTTGCGGTGGACAATCCCCAAGCCACCCTGCTGGGCCATGGCTATGGCCAGACGCGACTCGGTCACGGTGTCCATGGCCGCGCTGATGATGGGGATATTCAGCCGGATGTTGCGCGAGAGTTGCGTCTGCGTGCTGGCCTCGGCCGGGATCACATCAGAGTGGGCCGGCACCAGTAACACGTCGTCAAAAGTGAGGGCTTCGGGGACCGGGAAATGAATCATATATAACTATCTCAAACGGCAGGATAACTTGCAATTGTAAACCCATTGGGGACTGGCGGCCGCCGTGCTCCGTGAAGGCACTCACAAGAAGTCTGATCCCGCTTTGGGATTAGAAAATTCACAAGAAAGGGTCTCCTGAAAAAGAACACAAGGCGAAACCAAGGTAACGTTGACGGCCCGGACACCGGCCAACGATACTCCTATTACCATGTCAACGAACCAGGGGTTTCCCAAGGCCAGTGTAGGTTCTTCTTCCAGGACCGCAGGTACCGCTCAAGATGCACGCCGCGAACGCAGGCTGCCCGTTGCAATCCGGGTGAAGGTGTTCCCTGACGTTGAGTCCCCCGAGTCCCATGCGTGCGTCACGTACGAGATTTCCACATTCGGAGCCCGTTTGGTCGCTCCCTCGGGAGTCAGCGTAGAGGGTCAGATCGTGTACGTGCAACGGCACAGCCGCCGCGCCAAGTACAAAGTGATCTGGATCGGGAAACCCGGCACCAGACATGCTGACCAGGTTGGCGTCGAATGCATGGAACCGAACAACATCATCTGGGAACAGGACATTCGGACCAGGCTGCAGCAGGCCTCATTCGTCGAAAGCACTGAATAGTCCATCTTTTCCGTAAAACCCGTTGTCTCTGCTTGGCGCTTCATGCAGCGTTGCCCGCCCTTGTCCGCGCATGATACCTTCTTGAGTTTCGGGCATATGCTGCGTTCTTATCAGGGGATTTCTCCGCGAATTCACGAGTCGTGCTACGTTGACACGTCGGCGCAGGTTGTCGGCGATGTCGAACTCGGCGAAAACTCCAGCGTGTGGATGAACGCGGTGGTCCGCGGCGACGTATTTGCCATCCGTATTGGCAAGAACTCCAACGTGCAGGATTGTTCTGTGCTCCACGGCATGCGCTACAAGTACGGGGTCATCTTGGGCGATTGGGTCACCGTGGGACACTCCGTTACATTGCACGGCTGCACCGTCGCCGACCGCTGCCTGATCGGCATGGGTTCCGTGGTTCTGAACAACGCGAGGATTGGCGAGGGCTCAATCATCGCCGCCGGCACCGTGGTTCCAGAAAACACGGTGATTGAACCTTATTCACTGTGGATGGGCGTCCCCGGAAAGTTCCGCAAGAAAATTGACGACGAAGAAACGCAAAAAATGATCATGATGTACGGGAAGAACTACGTGGACTACAGGGCGCAGTATCGCAAGGAGCTCGCGGGCAAATAGATGGCCAACCTCATCAAATCCGTGCGGGGAACGCGCGACCTGCTGCCTCCGGAGTCGGAAAGGTGGAACGATCTGGAAGCAACCGTGCGCACCTGGTTCCGGATGTACGGCTTTCAGGAAATCCGCACGCCCGTGATCGAAGACCTGCAACTTTTCCGGCGTTCTGTCGGCGAGGAAACCGACATCGTCTCCAAGGAAATGTTCGCGTGGGAGGACCGCGCGCGCGCGCAGAGTGAAAAAAGGCAGTGGCTGGCGCTGCGGCCGGAGGGCACCGCGGGAGTGGTTCGCGCCTACATCGAGCACAACATGTGGGAGCGTCCCGGCCTGCAACGCCTCTATTACATCGGGCCGCAATTCCGCCGCGAGCGTCCGCAGAAAGGGCGCTATCGCCAGTTCTACCAGATCGGCGCGGAAGTGATCGGACCAAGTTCGGCCGGCAGTGAGTCGCCGGCCGTGGATGCCGAGGTCCTGGAAATGCTGGCTTCCATGTTGGACAGGATCGGCATCAAGGGATGGACGCTGCAGCTGAACTCTGTCGGCTGCGCCAAGGATCTCCCGAAGTATCTCGAGGTTTTACGCGCTGCGCTCAAAGACGTTGCTCCCACCATGTGCGCCGACTGCCAGCGCCGCGCGGTTACAAATCCTCTGCGGGTACTCGACTGCAAAGTCCCGGAAGACCAGCCCAAAATCGAGAAGCTGCCGCGACAGAGCGATTACCTGGACGAGGGTTGTCGCGAGCACTTTGCCGAAGTGCAGAAAATCCTGACGGCGCTGAAGGTTTCTTTTGTCCTGAATCACCGCCTGGTGCGCGGTTTTGACTACTACACCCGTACCGCCTTTGAGTTCACGCACGGAGCGCTGGGCGCGCAAAACGCCATTGTCGGTGGTGGGCGTTACGACGGACTTTCGGAATCCCTCGGCGGCCCGCCCGCTCCCGGAATCGGCTTTGCTATCGGTGAAGATCGCCTGGTGATGACGCTCGAGGAAACGCGCGGCGTATCGGCAGAGCACCCTGACGTTTACATCGCGCCATTAGGCCCCGGCATGAACATTCAGGCCGCACTGCTGGCGCGCGAACTGCGCTACCAGATGATCGTTGTCGTCACCGGCGACGAATCCTTCCGGCTGAAGAAATCTCTGGAGACTGCCAGTAAGGTCGGCGCGAGCTTTGCTCTGATCGTCGGTGAGAATGAAGTCGCCTCTGGCCAATTCGCGCTGAAGAACCTTGCGACCGGCGAACAGGTGAGCGTCGCCAGAGGGGAAATAGGTGCGAGTGTCAAATCCTTTCTGAAATCCCGAGCCTGAGCGAGGGATCATTACCACCACAAACTCGTGGTTACGATAAGGGACCTCTCGCTCCGCTCGAGGTTTCAGAAGGTGCCGATCAGCCTTTATAATCAGTAGCTTCAGCCTTCGCCGGTCCATCACGTTTAGGAAAGGTATGTTTGCTTGTCTCTCGACTTTCTAGGTGATCTTCGCAGAACGCACATGTGCGGAGAGCTGCGCGCGCAACAGGCGGGCCAGCAAGTTGTGTTGATGGGCTGGGTCAACCGCCGCCGCGATATGGGTAACCTGGTTTTCGTGGACTTGCGCGACCGCAGCGGGCTCACGCAATTGGTCTTTGACAAGAGCGACAACGCGGCGCTGCATGCCAAGGCCGGGGAGCTGCGCTCCGAGTATGTGATCGCGGCCATCGGGAAAGTGCGTAAGCGCGAAGAGAAGACCATCAACCGGAACCTTCCCACGGGCGAGATCGAAGTTGTGGTCAGCGAACTGAAACTGCTCAACGAATCCAAAGTGCCGCCTTTCCTGCCTGGCGATCCGGCGCTGGCGAACGAAGAGGTGCGTCTCAAGTACCGTTATCTCGACCTGCGTCGCGAGCCCATGCAGTACAACATCGAACTGCGCCACAAAGTGGCGCTGGCCATTCGCGAGTATTTGTCGTCGCAGCGGTTCTTTGAGATCGAAACGCCGTTCATGACGCGCTCCACTCCGGAAGGCGCTCGCGACTACCTGGTCCCCAGCCGAATTTATCCCGGCGAGTTTTACGCGCTGCCGCAGTCGCCGCAGTTGTTTAAGCAGATCCTGATGATCTCCGGCTTCGACAAGTATTTCCAGATCGTGCGCTGCTTCCGCGACGAAGATCTCCGTGCCGACCGCCAGCCGGAGTTCACGCAGATCGATCTGGAGATGACCTTTCCCCAACCGGATCGGGTGTTTGAAGTCGTGGAAGGCTTTCTCAAAGCCGCGTTCAAGGCGGCCGGGCAGGACCTGAAGACGCCCTTTCCGCGCATCACCTATGACCAAGCCATCCGCCAATACGGCATTGACAAGCCGGACTTGCGTTTGCCCGCGCTTTCGGACGTCCGCTCTGCGTTTGCCGCTGAGCAGTTGCAGACGCTCGAGCTCAACCCCGAGCTGCCAGTAGTAGCGGTGCGTATTCCCAAGATCGGCGAGCTCTCGCGCAAAGACCGTGACGACAATCGTCCGCTGTTCGGAGAACGCAAGGAAGCCAAGCTGATTGACGACATCAAGCGCCTGGAAAAGTCTTTCCCGGAGGCTGTGGCCAAAGTGCGTGCGATGTCCGGCGCGCAAGCCGACGACCTGCTGGTTCTTGTGGCTGCGCCGGCCCTGCTTGAGAAGTCAGCCACGCGTGCCGATTACGGCGTGTTCATGGCCGCGGGACAGTTCCGCGTCGAACTGGCGCGCAAGTACGCCGACCGCCACATGGCGTTTCGCCAGGGTGGCTATCACCCGCTCTGGGTCACGGACTTCCCCATGTTCGAATACGACGCTGCGGAGAAGCGCTGGATTCCGGCGCATCATCCCTTCACGTCGCCGCACGAGCAGGACATGGACAAGCTCGAGTCCGATCCCGAGGCCGTACGCTCCCTGGCCTATGACGTGGTGCTGAACGGCACCGAGCTTGGCTCCGGCTCGATCCGTATTCATCGCCAGGACATTCAAAAGAAAATCTTCCACGCGCTGGGCATGAGCGAAGAGGAAGCCAAGTCGCGCTTCGGTTTTTTCCTGGAGGCATTGGAGTACGGCACGCCGCCGCACGGGGGGATTGCCCTGGGCCTGGACCGCATCGTGATGATCCTGGCCGGCGCCGAGAGCCTGCGCGAAGTGATTCCATTCCCCAAGACTGCCAAGGCCGTAGACCTGATGGTGGACGCGCCTACTCCCGTGGGTGAAGCGCAGTTGCGGGAGCTAGGGATCAAGATCCGATAAAACGGCTCAACCACAGAGCGCACAGAGAAGCACAGAGAGTTTGCGATGCATCCGTGCTCCTCTGCGAACTCTGTGGTTAAACTATCTTGTCCCTGAGCTCGGTGTCCTTGGCCATGCTCTTCGACCCCACCCACAACGCCGCCGCGAGCGCCACGGAGAGAACCGGGATCGCCAGCAACGCCTGCTGCAAACCGATGGCGCGGACAGCTTCATTGACCTTAGCGAGTCCGGCGAGATGCGCAGCGCGCAGCGCGAACCTGTCGCTTAATCCGCCGATGATCAATGAGCCCCAGGAAGCGCCACCCAGGTACATCACCACAAAATAAATGGCCATGCTGGTGCCGCGAAGCGCAGGCGCTACGATGTCCTGAATGGAGGCATACACGAGTCCGTAATACATATTGAGCAGGCCGTAGGCAAGCGTCAGCATCACCACAGCGACAGCCAGGGAGCCGTTGCCCGGACGAATGCCGAGGTAGCATAAGGGCCCGGCAATCAGCGCGGCAAAAGCGGCAATCTTCATGCGTCCGCTGCGGCTGCGATGCACAATGCGGTCGCCAGCCCAGCCCGAAATTGATCCGCCTGCCACGCCTCCAATCGCATAAATGGTGCCCATGGTGATTCCCGCCTGGGCCACATTCATGTGATGAATCCGGCCAAAAAAGGCCGGCAGAAAGACGGCGATGGCGTACAGGTTGAAGTTGACCAGCGCGCCGGAGAGCGCGATCCACCAGAAGGTGGGAACTCGCAAGACCTGCCAGATCGATCCCGGGGCGGCGAGCGCGCGTTTCTCCGCAGCGCCGCGCGCCGGCTCGGGAAGCATAAGCAGCAGTGGCACCAGGAGAAGCGCGGGCGCAGCCGCAACCAGCATCGCGGCCCGCCAGCCGAGCTTGTGCGCGATCGGACCGCTGAAGAAGAAGCTCAGCGCCCCGCCCACTGGAACGCCAAGCATGAAGAGGGCCAGCGGCCTCGACCGCCGTTCCGCTGGATAAAGATCGCCGATCCAGCTCGTCGCCGTGGGCGCTGCTGTGGCTTCGCCTACACCGACCCCCAATCGCGAGACAATCAGGAACGCATAGCTCTGAATCCACCTGGAACTGGCCGTGAACAACGCCCACACCGTCACTCCCAAGGCCAGTAGCTTCTTGCGGCTGACTTTGTCTGCCAACCGCCCGAGCGGTAGACCCACGATGCCATAGAGGATAGTGAACGCAGTATTGAGCAAGCCGATCTGCGTGTCCGACAGAGAAAATTCCTTGCGGACAGGCTCGACCACCGCTCCGGCTACTTGACGATCGTAGAAGTTGAGGACGTTGATGGCCACAAGCACGGCCAGCGGCCACCATGTGGCCGTCTTGGCGGAACCCGTGGTTGTCTCAGCCGGCTTTGGTTCCTGCACAAGCATGGGCGGCAATGGTATCAGATGTACTCAATTCGAGGGAGGCAAGGTTATGTTTCTTTTTCCAGTTTGCGACGCGCCGCATGGGCGGGTTCAAATTGAGGATCGAGGTGGCAGGCTTCCATCATCAGCGCCAGAGCTTCATCGCGATGACCCAGTCCCCGCGCGCACAGCCCCAGGTTGTAGCTGGTGGCCGCCGATGGTCCCAGCATTTTCTGCGAAGCCTGGAACATGGGCTCTGCGTCGGCGAAGTACCGCAACTCCAAAAGAATCGCCCCGCATTGGAAGGCCAGAGCGTTGTCAGCGGGCGTGACCGGGAAATGATTGGCCCAGACACGCAGCACGGCGTCGCGGACGTCACTCCGCTCGCGGGCGACGTGACGCGCCTGGCGCGCCAGCATCGGAAAAAACCGCGCGAGCGCTGTGCTGTCCCAGCGGGTCAGCCGGAGCGCCGACAAAATCTGCGCTACCGACATTTCTTCCATGTGCACGTTCAGCCAGGCGAGCAACGTGAACAGATCGTCAGGGCCGAACGCCGCTTGTGACTGCCGGTACGCAGCCGCGGTCGCGGGAAAAGCTTCGCCGGGTCGGCCTTGGAGAAACGCGCAGATGTTCAGACCGGAGAAATGTTTGTCAGGCAATAGAGCCTGCCCACCGGCTGCGGCGAAGTATTTGCCGATGGCATCAAAGTTCACCATTTGCGAAAAGCAATTCGGGGAGTGGAACTCGAGCGCAGGCGGCCCCTGGGACAACGCCAGCTGCTCCTCGTTGGTCTCTCCTTTGTCGGCAACCAGAACCAGCATGCGGCCGTCGCTCGACTGGGCAAGCTCCTTGAGAGCGGTGAGCGCCTGCGCAGGAAACAGAATCGTTGCCGACGCAAGGCGAGTTCGGTAGAGATCAAGGATCTTATTCCAGCGCGGATCGGCGTAACGGTCCGGCGGCATGGCAACGTTGCTATACGAAAGCTTGAGTTCGGCGAGTCTCTCGGGAGCCCCGCCGGCCGCGGCGCTCGGGCCGGAGGCGGTGGTCGTGACCATGGACTCGAAAATCTTGCCGTCCTGGATCACGAAAGCGTCCTGGGGCAGGCTGTCAAAGACGTAGTTGGCAATGACCACCAACGGTCCGCGGGGCGCCATGCCGTCGTCAGCGTGTGACTTAGTCTCTTCACCGGCCGCGACAAGTTCGAATTCCAGAACGCCAGTGCTGGCGAACTCCTCAAGGTAGCTGTTGCCTCGCCAGGCTTCGAGGACGCTATCCGAGCAATCGCTCATCGAATAGCGCACGGTCTGGAGTGCGATGCCGGCCGCGCGCATGCGCGCTGCGAGTTGCCGCAGGAAGAGATGCGCAAACTTTCCGGTGCCGGCGCCCAGTTCGAGAATGCGCAGCGGGCTTTCCACCGACAGGAGCTGGCGCCCGCCATGGCCCAGGCAGTCGCGCAGGAAGGCAAAGACGATGCCGGCGTAGATCTCCGCGGTGAAGGGATTGTTGGTGATGTAGGCCGGGATTTGGTCTTCGGTCCAGGCCTTGAGCCCTCGCTGCATGTAGAACTCGCGCTGGCGCTGCCAGATCAGCGACTGGGAGAGGGAAACGTCGCGTTCCAGAGGAGACGCACTATGACCGGCAGCATTCTGCTGATTGCTGCCTCCCGGTTCATTCGAGGATGGAACAGTCGGCATCCCGGTTTCCTCAAGCCTTGCCAGTCATTCTATCCGCGGCTGCAACACGAGGTTTGACGCAATGAAAAGGCCTGGACTCTGCCAGGCCTTTTTTCCGGTCGAGGTCGAGCCAGCGCATCAGCTCCGCGCCGGGAACACTCCCTGCAGCGCGATGATGAACAGGAGGCCGAGAAACGGCGGCATGTTGTTGTGCGGCAGGTTGCCGCCGGCGATGGAGGTGCCAAAGGGGTTCATCTGCACGTTGTTGGCTCCAGACGCGGCATAGAAAGTGCCAAAGCCTTTCTGTCCTGACGCCCAGGCGTTATTGACCGGAGTGAGCTGATTCGCCACTGTACTTGAGCCCTGCACACTGTGAGAATGCGCCGGCATCTCTGTCTGAAGGAGCGTAACGGTCTGTTCGCCTCCGGTTTCGCCCAGATCACGCAAACTCAGGCCCGGGCCCTGGCCTGCCTGCATGGGCGCGTTACCCTGGAGGTTAGGCAGAGCGAAGTTGCTCGTGCCGTTGCCACCGTAGGTGGTGCCCAACAAGGAAAACAACGCCGTGTTCTGGCTGATAGGCAGGAGTTGACCATCGCAGAGGGCCCAACCTTTGGGAGCAAAAGTTCCTGCAAAAATTCTGATTTCGGCAACAAATGGATTCGACATAAACTGTCCTTCTCCGCGACTAATTCTGCGAGGGGAAGATCCCCTGCAACGCGATGATGAAATTGAGCACCAGATACGGAGACATATTCTCGTGTGGCTGATTGCCGCCAACCGGCAATATTGAAGCGGGATTCATGGCACTACCAGCCGGTGGCGCGAATACCGTGGCATTCCCTTTAGCCCACAAACTCCCAGATGGACTGGCAATGCTCGGGCTGGAGGAGGACCCCACCGGCACGTGGTTGTGGGCAGGCACTTCAGAGATATTGAGCGTGTGCGAGGTTTCACCGCCCCTCTCGCCAAGGACTATGCCGTTGCCGATGTGCACTGGACTCCGGCCTTGAAGATTGGGTAAGCCGAAGGTTTGAATGCCATCCCCGCCATACGTCGTCCCCAGAATCGCAAACAACGCCTGGTTCTGATTGATGGGCAAGAGCTGCCCGTTGCAGAACGTCCAACCCTTCGGCGGAAAATTCCAGCTGATAATCTTGATCTCACCCAAGAACGGCTCTGACATATTCCTTCTCCTCTTGTTTATGCGCGCTCAGCTCTGTGACGGAAAGAGCCCAAACAACGAGATAATGAAGTTGATCACCAGAAACGGGATCATGTTGTCGTGCGGCTGTGAGCCGCCCGCCGATCCAAGTGCTGTAGGATCCATCGTCACATTTGGAGCAGCGTCCGTGTATATGTTGCTACCAGAGACCGCCCATACATTGTTCGTCGGATCTGCCTGACTGCCAGCGTTCGGATTGCATTCCGGCACATGGCTGTGCGCCGCAATCTGGCTGGTCGTGAGGGTCACAGTCTCCGTGCCGCCGGTCTCGCCCAACGCAAATCCCGGCCCAACGTGCACCGGCACCCGGCTCTGCAGGTTTGGGAGGGCGAAGGTGGTCTGGCCGTCTCCGCCGTAGGTAG
Source organism: Candidatus Angelobacter sp. (assembly GCA_035316085.1). Lineage (GTDB taxonomy): Bacteria > Acidobacteriota > Terriglobia > Terriglobales > Acidobacteriaceae > Angelobacter. Next base: position 2,488 of record DATFXI010000178.1, on the reverse strand, counting down.
TACCGATCAGTTGGAACAGCGTGGGGTTCTGGTCAATGGGGACGATGGCCCCATTGCAAAACGACCAGCCTACTGGCGCAAAGTTTCCGGCAAACATCCGAATCTCACCTACGAATGGACCTGACATGTTCTCTCCTAACTTCAGCAAATAGCAATTGGCTTTTGGCTATTGGCTTTTAGCTATTTGCCTTAGCTCTTTTGCATCTTAATTCCCGTTCTTCAACTAAGACTTCCCATTGCACTTCCGATCACGCGCGATCTCGTTGCGATCACCGGGGCCCCCGGACCGCGCCGCGTTTAGCGCGGGCTGGGGTGGGATCACGCGCGATTACGACGATTCGTCTTACTGCACATTCAAAGTCACAGTGGCCGAACCAGTCGTCGTCCCGCTGGTTCCGGTTACGGTGATTGTGTACGTGCCCGGAGGCGTGCCGCCAAAGCGCGGACGTCCACCGCAACCGGCCAGTGCCAGCAACAGCGCCAGCCCGCTCACGGCCATCACCACACGCAGGCGTATCTTCTTGCTCTTCTTGCCCGCGATCACGATTCCTGCCAGGCCCAGCGCCGAGAACAACATGGCGTAGGTCGGCCCGCCCGGGAACCGCGGCACAGACGAAGTTGAGGGCAGCGAGGTGGCGATGTTCATGTTAATCGTGTCCGTCGGCAGGCTGGATGCCGGCGGGCTGAAACTGCAGAAGGAGCCGGCAGGCAGGCCACTGCAGCTGAAGTTGACCGTCCCCAGCCCTGGGCTGGATTCCAGCGTGAACCCGAAGTTCGCCGACTGCCCGGCCGAAATCGTCGCCGTGCTATTGGCAAAGATGAGCTGGATCGGCGGCCCGATGTGCGTGGGATCGTTGGCGGTGTGGCTGTTGGGATCGCCACCGCCGGAGACCGTAGCCGAGTTGGTAACGTTGGCCTGGATGTTGATGGGCGCATTCACCGTCAAAGTAATCGCCGGGTAGCTGGCGCCCGGAGCCAGCACGTCGCTGCGGGTGCAGGTCAGCGTGCCCAGGTTGCAAGTCCAACCGGTGCCGCTCATGGCGGTCGGCACCAGCGTATTTGGCACGTTCGGCAGGGTATCAACGACGGTGACTGTGCCCACCGTGGGTCCGGCACCGGCAGCACTGCTCACGGTAATGGTGTAGTTGTTGCCAGTGGAACCACGCTGGAAGCTCCCGGAATGGGTCTTGGTGATGGAAAGAGCAGCGTTCGCCACCTTAAGGCTCGCCGATGCAGTGTTGCCCGTGCCGCCGTTGGTGGAGCTAACTGCTCCGCTCGTGTTGTTGTAAGTACTCGGCGTGGCTGAGGTTATATTCACGCTCAGCGTACAACTGCTGCTGGCGGCGACGGAGCCGCCGCTGAGAGAGATGTTTCCCGATCCGGCAGTTGCCGTGGCTGTTCCGCCGCAACCATTGATGAGTCCGTTGGGCGTCGCCACCACCACGTTCGCCGGCAGCGTGTCGGTGAACCCCACACCGGCTTCGGGGACCGTGTTAGCCGCCGGGTTGGTAATGGTGAAGGTGAGTGTTGACACGCCATTGGGCACAATCGCTGAGGGGTTGAAGGCTTTGGCAATCGAAGGTGGCGCCACGACTGCGATGCTGGCTGAGGCAGTCCCGCCGGTGACCGGCCGGAAGGTCCCAGTACCGTCGTCGAAGGTCGAGGTCACCTGGCCGGTCGTGTTGTTCTTGGTCCCGGCCGTGGTGCCGGTCACATTGACCACAACCGTGCATGAAGAAGATGCGTTGAGATTCAGGTTCGCAATCGCGATGTTGCTGCTTCCCGAGTCCGCGGTGACGTCGGCAGAGCAAGTCCCGCCCAAGCCGTTAGGAGTAGCCACCACCAGGCCGCTAGGCAGCGAGTCATTCAGGGCAGTACCTACCAGAGCCGTACTCGAGTTCGGATTGCTGAAGTTGAAAGTGAGCGAGGTGCTCCCGTTCAACGGCACACTGGCCGCGCCGAAGGCTTTGGTTACCGTCGGCGCTTGGACCACTTCCAGAATCGCCGCGTTGCTCGGCGCGCCGGCGCCGCTCTCGGCTGCGGAAACCGGGCCTGTGACGTTTACCAGGGTGCCCGTGGCATTGGCGGCAATCAACAGGTTAACGTTGATCACGCAGAACCCGGCGGCGTTGGAGAACGGGCCTGCACGCCGGGTGACCGGTGCGCGGCGTCCAGGAATCGGAGGCGGCGGGGCCCCTGGATCGATCGCGCCTCCAGTCAAGCTGATGGAACCGGAACCCGCGTTCGCAGTCAGCGTACCGCCGCAATTGCTGTTCGCCCCGCTGGGCGTCGCCACCACCAGACCTGCCGGCAAGGTGTCGCTGAAGGCAACACCGGTCAGGGGGATGTTGGGATTCGGATCGCTGTTAGGGTTGACGATGGTGAAGGTCACCGTCACCGTGGTGTTCTGCCCGGCGGCGCTCGCCGAGAAGGCCTTGCCAATCGTCGGCGGGCTGGCCACAATCAACGTCGCCGTATTGCTGGTCGC
>DATFXI010000177.1:0-9336 GCA_035316085.1 Candidatus Angelobacter sp. | reverse complement strand
CCGCCACTGGCGCGCGCTGCGACTTGATCGGCCGGTGGAGTGGCAAAGATATCGTCCAGATCGGAGCTATGCCGAACGGTACGCCCATTCGCTGGATGTTCACCGAGATCACGCCGAACACTTTCCGCTGGACTGGGGAATCACTACAAGCCGATGGAATCAGCTGGAAGCTTGAGGGCGATTTTCGCGCCCGGCGGATTGGCTGAATTTCTCATCAACGAAAGGAGAGAATCATGAGCCCCATTGCAACTGGCAACACACTCATGGAACATGTGCTCTACATCCTTAATGGTGACGGAGCGCACGCCGACTTGGTCTCCGCCGTCGATAACGTGCCCGTCGAGCTTCGTGGAAAAAGACCGCACGGCGGAGCCCATTCGCCCTGGGAGCTTCTGGAGCACATGCGCATCACGCAACGTGACGTGCTGGATTCCATCCTTCACGCTGATCACGTTTCCCCGGACTTCCCAGCCGGCTACTGGCCGGCGACGCAGGGCCCGGAGAATGAAGCGGCGTGGACGCGGAGCGCAAAAGAGTTTCAGTCGGATTTCAAGATGATCGTCGAACTCGTCGCAAAGAAATCCTCCGATCTACTTGTGCCGTTGCCTCACGCCAAGGAGCAAACGATCCTGCGCAAATTGCTGATGCTGGCTGACCACACTTCCTACCATGTGGGACAGCTTGTGCTCGTGAGAAAGCTGCTGGGGGTATGGGTGAGTTGAGGGCTGGAGGTCTCTCAAAAGGTCCACCCAACCTCGAGAACAAGGCTAGGGTTCGTCCAGCCAACGTTGAAGACATAGGCTCTGAACTCCGCGTGCTTGTGAGAGAGGCCCACCACGAAACCGCGTTGGGTGTCGAGCTTGGTGTGAATTGGTTTGGTGCGTTGTGCTGCGAGACCCAGCGACAGCCAGTCGACCGGAGAATACGTGAGTTCGGGCCAGCTGTAGTAAAAGCTTTGGGCTTTTTCACTGGTGCTGAAGACGTATTCGTTCGAAATCGACAGCTCAACTTTTCTGTAGCGCAGCGAGGCCTGGCAGCCGGGCGCAATGCCCTGGGTGCGACCGAAGACGCCGCCGATCATCGGCGTTAACTTCAGCTCTACAGTCTTGCCTGCGTGAAAGTTGTAACCGGCCCAGAGCGAGCCGGTTCTCAGATCTTCGTAGTTGTAACGCGCTTCGAGGTGAAGCCGCCCGTGGTCTGCGGTTACATTCGGGTTGGCGTAGCCATCCTGATCCGAAGGAAGGTAGCCGTAAAGCGTGAGGGAGATTCCCCAGGGCTTGGGAGTTGCACTCTGGGAAGGAGTGGGGGATGGACTCGGCGGCTTCGATTGCGCTGGTAGTCGGTCAACCGTCAGCAAAAAGATCACTAGGACTGCGCAGGAAGACGCGCGTATCATCCTTTCCTCCGCTGAGGACATTTGCATTGATGCGCACGTGTCCGCTGTGTTTGCCCTGTTGGCAAACGAAGGCTAGGAAACCGTCTATAATCGCGGACGCCATGATACCAACAAACCGCGCTGGTGCGACCTCACTCGCTTTTGCGTTTTTGCTTTTGCTCTCGGTTTGCCCCTTGCCCGCCCAGACCACGGCGCCGCCGAGCCCGTCGCCGCAATATCCCAACTTCCCGAGCGAGACGCCCGACAACTTCAAACCGGCCACCGGCAGCTTTGATTATGAGCGGCGTGAAGTGATGATTCCCATGCGTGACGGCGTCAAGCTGCACACGGTCGTGCTGGTGCCGCGGAGCGCCACCAAAGCAAAGCCTGCGCCCATCCTGCTTACGCGCACACCATACAGCGCAGATGATCTCACCACGCATGTTTCCAGCGCGCATCTTGGACCGTCGCTGTGGGGTTATGACAACGCGACGGAAGTGATCGTGGAAGGCGGTTACATCCGCGTGGTCCAGGACGTGCGCGGCAAATACGGCTCGGAGGGCGACTACGTGATGAACCGCCCGTTGCACGGGCCGCAGAACCCTACGCCGGTGGACCACGCGACCGATACCTATGACACCATCGACTGGCTGGTAAAAAATGTTCCGGAATCGAACGGCAAAGTGGGCATTCTGGGCATTTCGTATGACGGGTTTCTGCCGTTGATGGCGCTGGTGAATCCGCACCCGGCGCTCAAGGTCTCCGTGCCGATGAATCCCATGGTGGACGGCTGGCGCGGCGATGACTGGTTTCACAACGGCGCATTCCGCCAGCAGAACATGCCTTACATCTACGAGCAGCAAGCCAGTCGAAAGAATGACCTCAAGTGGTGGAGCGATCATTTTGACGACTACGACCTCTACATGCAGTCGGGCTCAGCCGGTGAACTGGGAAAGCTGCACGGACTTGAACAAACAGGATTCTGGCGCAAGATCCTCGAGCATCCCGCCTATGACGCATTTTGGCGCGACCAGGCAGTGGACCAGATTTTGGCTACGCAGCCGCTCAAAGTGCCGGTCATGCTGGTGGACAGCCTTTGGGACCAGGAAGACATTTACGGTGCGATCGCTGTGTACAAGGCGATCAAGCCCAAGGACACAGGCAACGACAAGGTGTTTCTGGTGTTGGGGCCCTGGCATCACGGGCAGGAGATCGGCGACGGCAGCTCACTGGGGCCGCTCAGATTCAACAGCGACACGGGGCTCTACTTCCGCCGCCAAATCTTGCGTCCGTTTCTCGATCACTATCTGAAAGATGATGCCGCCGGCACAAAACTCGAAGTCCCGCCGGTTTCAGCATTTGAGACCGGCACCAACACCTGGCGAAAGCTGAAGGCATGGCCTTCGGGATGCGACAGCGGATGCTCCGTGAAGCCGACTCCGTTCTACCTGCGCGAGGGCTTCAAACTCGGCGTCAATGCTCCAACCCAGAAGGACCTTCCGGGGTTTGACCAGTACATCTCTGATCCGGCCAAGCCCGTCCCTTTTCGAGCGCGGCCGGTCCGTCCGGTTGGTTACGACATCGTGAAGGGTCTGACTTGGCCGCTGTGGCTGGTAGACGACCAGCGCGAGGCGTCAGGCCGGCCCGACGTGTTGTCGTTCACGACCGATGTGCTGACCGAGCCCGTCAAGATCAGTGGCCAGCCGATGGTAAATCTCGTGGCTTCCACCAGCGGCACAGACTCTGACTGGGTGGTCAAGCTGATAGATGTTTATCCCGACGAAGTCGCAGGCCAGCCGAACATGGGCGGCTACCAGCTGGCGGTGTCAATGGACATCTTTCGCGGTCGCTATCGTGAGAGCCTGGAAAAACCGAAGGCAATCACCTCCGACCGGCCGGAGATATACCGCTTTGAACTGCCCACCGCTAACCACGTCTTCTTGTCCGGTCACCGCATCATGGTGCAAGTGCAGTCCAGCTGGTTTCCGTTGTATGACCGCAATCCCCAGACCTTTGTGCCGAACATCTTCTGGGCTAAACCGGGAGATTACAAGAAGGCCACGCAGACCATTTGGCATTCCCACCAACCTGGCATGGCCAGCTTTGTAGAGTTGCCGGTGGTGAGTGGACCGTAAACACAGAGCAAGGTCCTTTATTCACGGAGTCACGGCATGGCTGGACGAGGCGCATTCGACGCCACTTGGGTCTATGCTCCTGATTTATGAACACGTTCAATATTTTGGTTGACAATAAGCAGCTTCTGAGCCTAGACTTGAACACGTTCAACAAGGAACAATCGCCATGACCGTCGAAGTCGTTCAGGCTGCTGATCCCCATGATCGCAGAAACAGTAAGCTGCTGATTGCCGGAGCCGGCATCGGCCTGGCCTACGGGTTTGGCTTGCGGCTTCTGGCCGCTTTGCCCGCCGTCCGAGACTTTACGGTTGTCATGACGATGGGCTTTACGCTCTTGATGCCCTTTGCTATGGGGTGCGTCACAGTCTACTTTGCCGAGATTCGCCAGAGCCAGCGCATACGGGTCTGGCTGATGTTGCCGTGGCTCCCCCTGGCGGCGGCACTGGCAGCTACTATGTTGGTCCAGCTAGAGGGCCTGATCTGCATCGTTATGTATGCTCCGCTGGGACTCGTGCTGGCGACGCTGGGAGGAACCGTGGGTGGCATATCGGCGCGGTTCATCAAACGGCATCGTGCCAGAAACATAACAGTCGCCTGTGTGGCGGCGCTCCCCTTTTTGATCCTGCCGCTGGAAAAACCAGCCTTCTATCAACTGGAATTGCGCCAAGTAGAAAACTCCATTGACATTCAAGCATCGCCGGCAGTGATCTGGCGGAATATCGAGCGCGTTCCAGCGATCCGCCGCGACGAGCTTCCCAATTCCTGGAGCCGGCGCATCGGCTTTCCTGATCCGATTGAAGCCACGCTTTCCCATGAAGGTGTCGGCGGAATCCGCAACGCGTCGTTCGCCGGAGGGGTGTTGTTCACTGAAACTGTAGATGTCTGGGACCCTGAGCATCGGCTGGGTTTCTCGATCGCTGCGCAGACCGCCAAAATTCCCGCAACCACTCTCGACGAGCACGTGCGCGTGGGCGGCCCATACTTTGACGTGCTGTACGGGGAGTACCGCCTGGAGCCGCTGGCCAACGGCGTCACCCGTCTGCATCTTTCCAGCCGACAGCGCCTCTCCACAGACTTCAACTGGTACGCGCATCTGTGGACGGACGCCGTGATGTCTGACTTGCAGAAGAGAATCCTGGTGGTCATCCGGCAGCGCTGTGAACGGAAGCAAAGGCCTTGATCGCGGTGATCGTGGCGCCCAGGGAATTTCAGAACGCGTGCAGCTTCCGCGCCTGATAAACCACTCCGCTTGACCACTGTCCTGACCAGTGACTGCGTGTCTCGGTGGTGAGAATTGGGCTAGTAGGCATGCAGCTTCCTCGCCTCCCTTACCACATCTTCCACTTTCGGCAAAAAGAAATGCTCGAGCGGCGGCGAGAAGGGCACCGGCGTGTCGAGGGCGGTGATGCGCACGATCGGGCCGTCAAGATCGTCAAAAGCTTCTTCATTGATGATGGCGGCAATCTCTCCGGCCAGCCCACCGGTGCGCGTGTCTTCGTGCAGCAAGACTACCTTGTTGGTCTTCTTGACCGTTGCTGTAATGGCTTCGCGGTCGAGCGGCGAGAGCGTACGCAAATCAAGAATCTCAATCTCGATTCCTTCCTTGGCAAGGATGTCCGCCGCTTCCTGCGCAGCGTGGACCATGGCGGCATACGTGATGATGCTCAGGTCGCGTCCCGGGCGATGCAACCGCGCCTTGCCGATCGGCACGGAATAATTATTCTCAGGAATTTCTTCCTTGATGCGCCGATAGAGGAACTTATGCTCGAGAAACAGAACCGGGTTGTTGTCACGAATTGCCGACTTGATCAGGCCTTTGGCATCCGCGGGCGTAGCCGGCGCAACCACTTTGATTCCCGGCGTGTGCACGAAGTGCATCTCCGGGTTCTGCGAGTGAAACGGTCCGCCGTGGACGCCGCCTCCGGCCGGCCCGCGCAGCACCAGTGGCGCCGGCGCGCCCCAGCGGTAGTGCGACTTGGCCACCATGTTCACGATCTGGTTGAAGGCGCAGCCGATGAAGTCCATGAACTGGAACTCCGCCACCGGCCGCATGCCGGTGAGCGACGCGCCGTAGGCCGCGCCAACGATGGCCGATTCGGCAATGGGCGTGTCAATCACCCGCTGCGGGCCAAAGTGGTGGATGAAACCGTCGGTGACTTTGAACGCGCCACCGTAGATGCCGATGTCTTCGCCGATACAGAAGACCGTGGGATCAGACTCCATCTCTTCCCAGAGTCCCTGGCGGATTGCTTCGAGATAGGTTGATTGAGCCATGCGTTAAAACCTTACCGCGGATCGTCGCGGATGAACGCAGATCAAAATTCAGCAATTTGGCAAATAGCAATTGGCAATTAGCAACAGCCAAATCCGCGCTTATCTGCGTAAATCCGCGGTATGGTTTTCGGTTTTAGCTAACTGCCAACTGTCAATTGCTAACTGCTACTTAAAATGTATTGCCGCCTCCGTCTCCTTCAGCTTGCCCTCGCCACGCTTAAATTTCTTTTGCGTACCGTACTTGGGCTTGATCTTGTGGCAGCCGTCTTCGCAGTACACGCCTTCGCCGGCGGTGTGAGGCTCGGGCATTGGTGAGCTTTCGGCGAACGCGCGTTCCGCATCAACTTCCTTTTCAACTTCGGCAATCAACTCCGCGTCTTGCGCCGGCGTGAGCCATTTTTTCTCGTTCAAGTATTTACGGAAGCGGTCAATGCAGTCGCGTTTGCGCCAAAACTCGTGCATCTCTTTCGGGACGTAAGCCGCGGCATCGTGGATGGCGTGGCCCTTCATACGCATCAGCTTGGCTTCGATCAATGTGGGTCCTTCGCCGCGATGGGCGCGCTCCACAGCTTCAAAAGTCGCGTCGTAAACCTGGCAGGCGTCCGTGCCGTCAATAATCACGCCCGGTATGCCATAACCAATGGCGCGGTTTGCCAGGTCTTTCACCGCGACCTGATATTCCGTTGGCGTGGAGTAAGCCCAGAGATTGCTCTCAATGATCAGCACCAGGCCCAGCTTGCGCACGGCGGCAAAGTTGATGCCTTCATAACTCACGCCGGTGGATTGTCCGCCATCGCCGATCCAGGTGAGGCAGGCGAGTTCCTTGCCCTGCAGGCGCGCGCCAAGCGAGACGCCGGCCATCACCGGCAGCAGATCCCCGAGCATAGAGATGGGCGAAACCATGTGGCGCTTCTCGACGTCGCCGTAGTGCGAGGTGCCGTCCTTGCCGTGCGTGGGAGAGCCGGCTTTGGCCATGTACTGCATCATGATGTCGCGGGCGTGGAAGCCGCGCACCAGTTGCGCGCCCTGGTTACGGATCATGGGCGCAAACCAGTCGTCGCGGCCGAGCGCGTAGGCGGACGCGCAAGAGCATGCTTCCTGTCCCAACCCGAAGTACACGCCACCCACAACTTTGCTCTGCTTGTAAAGGTTTTCGAGCGCCACTTCCATGCGACGGTTCATCAGCATCCAGCGATAGAGTTCGAGATGCTGGTCTTTACTCAGGTATCTCGATTCGCGGATAGGCGGGACGGACGTGTTCAACTTGCCTTTGATCTTGTAATGGACTTCGGGACCGTCCGAAACCTCAACGACCTCAAACTCAGGCTGTTCCAAACGCCAGTCAGGTATGCCGTATTGGTTGACGCGCACGGCAGGAGCTTTAGATGTGGGGCGACCGTTAAATGAGACGGCGCTTTTGGAGACAGGCTTATCTCGTTGCGAAGCCTTGGTTGCTTTGCTTTTGATGGTCATGAGGCAAACAACAGTTTATACCGATCGCCCGGTGGTTGGGGATTCAGCCCGCCGGCGGGTGGTGGCGCAGTTCAAATCCTCTCTCTGACCAATTTCCGAGAGATTCACTTTTCTTGGACTTGGAAGTGTTTCTGGCCAGATCCTTCGACTCGCTTCGCTCGCGCAGGATTTCGCCTGCAGGCTCCCGCTGCGCTCACGCCTGCAAAACGGCTCAAGTTTGAGTTTTTGGTCCCTTTTTGTAATCTTGCGCGTAATAATCAATCGCGCACGGGAGTCACTTTAAAAGAGACGTTCCTATGGCTGAATCCACGGACCCTTATCCCAAATATCTCGATTGGTTGCGCTATCTTTCTGCATTGCTGCTCTTTACCTATGGATCGAGCAAGCTACTTAGCAGGCAGTTCACCCTTCCGCCGGAGACGGCGCTGCGGCCGGTCGGATCACTCACCGGCTATCAGCTTGCCTGGTTCTATTACAGCTATTCCCATGTCTATGCGGCCATTCTCGGACTGATCCAACTTGCCGGCGGCGCGCTGCTGTTGTTCCGTAAGAGCGCGCTGCTGGGGGCGGCTCTGATGTTGCCGGTTATGACGAACATCTTAATGGTCAACGTGTTTTTTCACATCGCCTGGGGGGCATTGTGCACCTCGGCATTTATCTTCGCTTCTATGTTGGCTGTTCTCTGGCACCATCGCCACGCGCTCGTGGGCGTGTTCTGGACAGATCAAGCCGGCGAACCGGCCAACGCGCGGCGCTATTACCGTATCACCGCGGCGCTGGTTGTCTTGCTGGTCATCACCTTGATGGGATTGGCTTCGTGGCTCGCTGCCGGCTCCAAGATTTCAAAGTGATCGACCGCATGGCGCTTTCAATTTCAAACTGAGCCAGTACCCGCCCGCGCGCCCGGCTTTTGTTTTCGCCGCGCCTCGAGCTCCCGGCGGATGACCGCATACCGCGCTTCAAGCGCGTCCAACTCTTCGTCGGAAAGCTTTTCCACGTCAATCAGTTCGTTGCTGGCAGGATGGTGGGAACGAATCAACTCGTCCAGCTTCAGGTGGAGCGCTTTGGCGTCACGGTTTTGCGTGTTCTGAATGAGGAAGACCACCAGAAACGTGACGATCGTGGTTCCGGTGTTGATGATCAGTTGCCAGGTGTCAGAGAAATGGAAATACGGACCAAGCACGGCCCAGGCGATGATGACCGCGACGGCCAGGAAGAACGTGTACGGTCGTCCGACCACCTGGGCCGTCTGGCTGGCGAAGCGGCCGAACCACAGCCTGACCGAGCTGGCGCGGGAGACGTGCTTCCGTGCATCCAGGAACGGATTTTGGTGCGACGGCCGCGGAGTGTGCGATGGCGACGACATGCAAACAACTCTCAATCTGATTCGATGCGGAAATTCCTGCCGCGTTAGATTTATTAAGCGCCGTGGTCTGACGCGAATAACAGATTGCGAACCCCGGCGACTATGCCAAATGCAGGTCTTCTTCGCCGGCCACTTCGCGAATCTCTTGCGGCGCGCGGGCCGGCGTGTCCTGATTCGCCGGAGCGCCCTCGTGCTGAGGTGGTGCCTGCAGCAGCGAATCCAACGACTCCAACCATAGCGTCTGTGCCTCAAACACCCGGCCAAAATTGCGCGAAACGATGTGCGCGGTTTCTTCCAGCGAGGGCCCAGTCCGCCGCGGATCAAGACGGCCAAGTTCCAGGGCCAACGATGTCACAGGTTTGTCCGCGATGCCGCAGGGCACGATCAGCTTGAAGTAGTCGAGATCCGTGCTGACGTTGAGCGCGAAGCCATGTGAGGTCACGCCCCGGGAGATGTGCACGCCGATGGCGGCAATCTTGGCAGGGGCGGCATCTTGCGTCCAAACACCAGTCATCGCAGTGATGCGCTCGGTCACCACGCCCAGGTCACCGCAAGTGCGGATGAGGGTTTCTTCGATCTTGCGCACGAATTCCACCGCGCCGATGCGAGGTTCAAATGCCCGCAGATTGAATATGGGATAACCGACCAGTTGGCCCGGGCCGTGGAAAGTGACGTCGCCGCCGCGGTCGGTTTCAAAAAGCTCCACGCCTTTG
>DATFXI010000176.1:0-17758 GCA_035316085.1 Candidatus Angelobacter sp. | reverse complement strand
CGCAGCGGCATGGGCAACACGCGTGAGGTCATGGAGAGAAAGAGCGCCTTCACGCTCGGCAAGGAGCTCGGCGCTAACGTTGTGGTCTTTGACGAACTGAAGTCTGACGATTGGGAACTCATCCAGCAGCCGGACGCGCACTGGCATCAAGGCTTCGCGCTGCCACGCCTGGTGCGAAAGTCCGGCGCGATCGTGCAGACCTGCTGCCTCAAGACCCACCGCTTTGGCGGGCACTTCACTCTGTCACTCAAGAACTCGGTCGGCCTGGCTGCGAAGTACGTCCCCGGCAATTCTTACAACTTCATGCGCGAGCTCCATTCTTCCCCCAACCAGCGGCGCATGATCGCCGAGATCAACACGGCCTATCGTCCCGATCTGATCGTGCTCGATGGCGTGCAAGCCTTCGTCAACGGCGGCCCCGAGCAGGGCAAGCTGGTGGAATCCAATGTCATCCTGGCTGGGACCGATCGCGTGGCCGTGGACGCGGTGGGCGTGGCTCTGCTGCGCCACTTCGGCACCACGCAGGAGGTGAGCCAGGGCGCAATCTTCGACCAGGAACAGATTGCCCGCGCGGTGCAATTGAAAATCGGGATCAGCGGCCCCAGCCAGATCGAACTGGTGACTGGCGACAAGGAGAGCGCGGAATACGCGAAGCCTATCCGCGCCCTGCTGGACGGCGCCCCGGCAGCACGGGCCTGATTTGGGATCAGCGTAAACGGAGACCAAGGTGAAGCACCGAATTCAAGGGAGAACGCGACCGACCTACCACTGGCTTTTGTCTTTCACCTTGGCGCTTGCCTGCTGGTCGCCCCAGCTGGTGGCACAGCAAACTTCATTAGCCGGACCTCCTGCCATGGAGATCGCCTACTGCGGTGAGCGCCTGCAAAAGCCGCCGCTCAAGACGCTGTTCTTCAACATCACGCTTCACAACCGAGCTGACCATGCGCGTTGGTTTCTGCTGCCAAGAAGCTTGTATGAGCAACCCGTAACACTGCCCAAGCATTCCATTGACGCCCTGGAAGTCCGGACGGCCGTACCCCCGAACCGCCTTGTCCTGGTCGATTTCATGGGCAGCGTTCAGTTGCAACCCGAGAGCGCGGGCGGGTTTCAAGGGTTCTTTTTGCCCGCCGGCGCCAACCTTGTCATGCGCGACTTCACCATCGCTTTGTGGGGAGAGCCGGATAAGCCGCTCCCCGTGCGGCTGGTGATGACCGACAGCTTCACCATGGCTGGAGTGCCGGCGGCACAGTACCTCAGAGTTCCAGTCCTGTCCGGCGCCAGCACGGATGTCGGCCTGGACGAGATGACGCGCGGCGCCTCGCAGGTGAGGACCGGGGACCTGATTGACGTACCTGTTGAAATCACCCCGGGCGAGGAATTGATCGTTCCCAACGCGCTGGCAGTGCGCTGCCCAGACAAGAAACCCGTTGTGGAGACACCGTTAACGCGCCTGACCCACGCCCGCAGCGTGATGGTGGTGCGCTCGCGCGGCAGCGTTATTCCTTACGACGTCATCAAGGCCACGGTCGAAGGCTGGGGCCGGTTTGTTCTGGTGGAGAATCCCGATCAGGCTGACCTGGTGATACAGGTTGGGACCACCGGAGGCGAGGGCGATATCCGCATCACGAGCTCATCTGGTCCTTCGCTTGAAAGCGGCAAGCTCGACAGTTCCACCCACACCAGCAAGGATCTCTCGTCCCCGGAAGTTTCCATGACCGTGCTCGACGCTAGAAACAGGCGAGTGCTCTGGAACGCCACTGAAACCGCGAAGTATGCCATGAAGCAAACCTCGCGGGAAAACCATCTGGTGGAAGCCGCCGAGAAACTGGTTTCAAAGTTTCACGATCGTGTGGAGCCCCCGCCCGCGGCCAAGAACTAACCGGATTGGGTAATTGCAAAACGTCTCAGGCAGCTTGGTTTTTCAATTACGAAATTACCAAATTACTCACTTGCCAAATTCTCTCAGCCAGGGCGGATCAACACTGTTTCAATAGTGATCTGCGTCATCTGCGTAGATTTGCGGCTGACTGCGCCCGCCAGCGATTGCGCTTACCGCTTCTTCAAGAGTAAACTTCAACTGACTTGTAAGTCCTTCCTACCGCCCGTTGTGACGGTACGTCTTTCAACCCCAACGAAAGGAGTACCTTTATGTTTACGCGTGTTGTCGAAGTTACCACCAAAGCCGGAAAAGCCAGAGAGCTTAGCCGCACCATCGGCGAAAAGGTCCTGGCTCTTCTGAGGACCCAGCCGGGCTTTGTGGATGAAATTGTTTTGATTTCTGACCAGACTCCCGACCGGGTGCTGGCGATAAGCTTCTGGAACACCAAAGAAGACGCAGAAAAGTACAACCGGGAAACGTTTCCCAAAGTCAATGAACTCATCCGCGCTTCCATTGAAGGCACACTCAAGGTACAGACCTTCGACGTGGAGCAGTCGACCGCTCACAGTATTGCCGCCGGCAAAGCCGCCTGATCGTTGTTGCATAAGGAAAGAGCGGGCCTAGAATGGCCCGCTTTCTTTGTTTCTTCTTATTACAGAAACGTTCCAAAGAGCGCTGTCACTCTTTTTGTGGGACATGCTATGGTGGTGCGCGCTGTCTGAACGCGCGCGAGGGAGCGCTATGCCGAAGAACATCGTCATCTGCCTGGATGGGACCGCCAATGAGTTTGGCCAGAAGAATTCCAACGTCATCAAGCTCTACGCAACCCTGGTCCAGGATCCGCAAGCGCAGGTCGCCTACTACCACCCTGGTTTGGGGACCATGGGAGCACCGGGTGCTTTGACCAAACTGGCGCAGTCGTGGACGCGTTTGAAAGGTCTGGCCTTTGGCTACGGCCTGGCCGCCGGCATCGGCGATGCATACTCCTTCCTGATGGAAACCTACCAGGCCGGCGATAACATTTACATTTTTGGCTTCAGCCGCGGCGCTTACACCGCGCGCTCGCTGGCCGCCATGTTGCATATGTACGGCTTGTTACGGCCGGGCAATGAAGCGCTGGTTCCCTACATCACGCGCTTGTTTCGCTCCCAGGACCAGACAATCTTTGCTCTAGCCGCTCAGTTCAAAAATACTTTTTCGAGTCCTTGCAAGCCGCGGTTTCTTGGATTGTGGGACACGGTGAGTTCTGTCGGCTGGATTTATAGCCCGGTGAAGCTGCCTTACACAGCGATGAACCCAGACGTCAGCCTTGTCCGCCATGCGGTTTCCATTGACGAGCGTCGCGCCATGTTTCGCCAGAACCTGTGGAGCAATCCTGCTCCCGGGCAGGACGTGCAGGAAGTGTGGTTCGCCGGCGTGCACTCTGACGTCGGCGGCCAGTGCCCGGAAAGCGAAAGCGGGCTGGCAAAGATCGCGTTGCAGTGGATGCTCGACGAAGCCGCTGCTGCCGGTCTGCGCGTCGATGCGGCCAAGCGGGACCGCATCCTGGGGTTTACCGATCCCGCGTTTACCAAGCCCAACGAGAAAGCCGCGATGCACCACTCATTGCACGGATTCTGGTGGGTGATGGAGTTCTTGCCGAAGCGCTATTGGAGCACGACGTCTACGCCCCCCGGATACAAGTGGTACTGGCCGCTCGGCCGTCGGCGCTTCATGGCGCCAGGGTCAACCGTGCACTCGAGCGTGATTGCCAGGATGAACGCGCAACTCTCGCCGCCCTATAAGCCAGCAAACCTTCCGGATGAGCGCAAAGTCACGCCTCCGTTTGGCGCAGCCGCGCAAAGCCGGAGCTCCTCCTGAGTTACCACTTCCAGCGGAAGAGTGGAGCGACCGAATCCCTAGACGCTGATGGGTCACTTTCGTGCCGAAATTAACCCACTAGGTCGGCGTAGGACGCATCTGAAGTTTACAATAGCGTCTTTGGATTTATGGCTGATCGCCTTTACTTGAGTATCTGGTTTCCGAGCTTCCGCGAGACGGAGATGCTTCCGCGCCTCCACTCCGTGCTGAAAGAGTTTCCGTTTTCGGCGCAGAGGAGCGGCATCGGCCACCTTTCCATCCACAGCATTGCCTGGGATCAGCCGGTTGTCTTTCAGCAAACCTTCGATTACCGCGCCGATCCCGAGCGCGTGCTGGCGCTGGCGGGCGAATTTCTGCACGAAGACAACGCATATGAAGTCGAGGCCATGTGGGATTTGTGGGTCCCGGTCCAGGAGGGCGATCTGGATCCCACGTGGGAACTGCGCCCGCAAGCAGTCAAGTTCACCGCCTTCGCTGCCAAGTTTGAGGAAGCCACTTACCAGCAGAACGGCCACATCCAGGTCGATTTCGGGCTCGACACTCCTTTTCTCTACGAGTCCATCGAATTCACCGAGGTTGTGGAGCGGCGGGTGAAGGCCAATGTGCACAAGCTGGTGAGCTTTACCACCAGCGTTGAGCGAAACTGCGGCATCAGTGGCCGCGTGCTATGGTCGGAATCAGAAGACAACCTGGCGCAGAAATTGATCGAACGGTTGCAGAAAGTACAGTAGTTTTCTGAAATCCCGAGCGTAGCGAGGGATCCCTACCCACTGAAGGCCCTTCGAAGCGGACTATTACTCTGCTAGCGGAACATGAGACCAGGCCTTTCGCATAATGCCACAACCCACGCAGCATTGGAGCAATAGGGATCTCTCACCGCTTCGCCGTTCGGGATTGCAGAAAAGGCGGCCTTACCTTCGTCGCCCGCCACCACGACCTCCAGACCGCATGCCGCCGGACCGTCCGCCACTGGAACGCTGCGATCTTTGGAACTGCTGCGTTTGTGCTTGCCCGCGTTGGCGTGACTGCGCGGCATTGTTGAGTCCTTGGTAAGTGTCTCGCGAAACGTTGGCCCGCTGTCCACCTGACTGTTGCGCTCTCTGCGCTGCCTGGCTACGATCACCCTGTGGAAGCTGGCTGGCACGGTCCCCCCCGGCCCGCTCTTGTATCTTCTGGGACGCTTGAGCACGATCACCCTGAGGAAGCTGGCCGGTACGGTCTCCCCCAGCTCGCTCTTGCGCTCGCTGCGAGGCCTGCTCCCGCGCGTTCGAACTCACCTGGTTCCAGTTGCCGTTGTTGTACTGGCTCCAGGTCCCGTTGGAGTTCTTTCTGTAAACATTTCCGTCGTTGCCGGCATACACGTTGTCCTTGGACTTGATCGCACGCCCATTGGCCCCACCTACACCAACCGCTGAGCCGGCTGACGATCGCACTCCGCCCAGGGTCCCTTGATCTGTGGTGACGTGTCCGGTCCGCGCCCATTGGTCGCCGCGTACCGCCGCTGAGCCTCCCCACTGCGCGTAAGCGTTGCTGCTTTGGCGCGTTACGCCCCGGGCCCCGGTCGCGGGATTGTAAGCAGAACCGGCAGACCTGGATCCGTAAGCGCCTTGCGCTGTCCCCGCACGGCTGTAAGTTCCGGTATTCGAGTTGTACCGTGCGGTCGAACCTGCCGCGCCGTAGGGACCATAGGCAGCGCGGCTTGCGCCATAGGTGCCGTACCCATAGCCGCCATAATATCCACGATAGCCCACACCGTAACTGTAGGGGTAAGCCCGGTAGACAGGCACTCCCCCGCCCCAGTAAACATAGGGCGGATAGTAGTATCCGGTTCCCCAGCCGATGACGGCGCCCGTGGCCATGCCCATCGCAAACATCCCCAGGTATCCCCCTGTGTAACTGCACTCAACGTGATCATCGTCCGCGTTGGTCTGCGTCACGTAGGTCACGTTGTAGACCGGAGAGCTGGGCGGGATGTTGTAGATTTCCTTCGGGACGGAGTCCGCTGTCTTCCAGGGGCCGTTCGGTGTGCTGGACATAAACCACACACCCTGGAAGCACAGGTAGTAAAGATCGCCGACTTTGATTACTTTGTCTTCTGTGTTCGCGGCGTATTGCAGAGATGTGCCTTCAATCGGCTTGAACTGGGGATCGCCATCGTAAGAGACCTTGACCTGGCTTTCCACCTGAGCTTTGTTGACGATCGCCGTGGTTGGAATTTGCGCCAGCATCACGGCATCGGCGGCCTCCTGTGTACCTGGCACGGAAGCGAGCACGTGGGCCTTCGGTGAATTGCGCGGAATCTTGGCAAAGTCTTCCGGCAGGCTGTCGCTCGCGAAGGTCCATGGTCCGCCCAGAGCCTTGGCGCGGAACCACCGGCCGGACAGCAGGACATAGAAATCTTTCTGCGTCTGCTTGTCGTAGAGGAAGACGTCGTTGTCCGTGTTCGTCACGTAGAAGAGGCTCGTCTTTGGAATCTTGGCATACACAGCTGCGCCGCGGACAAGAATCAATTCAGCCGGGCCGTCGTTGAAGAAAACTTGCGGCACCGTACCTGATGGAGGTGGCGGTGGCACCATTTTCTTTACCTCGCCCCAGTTCTGGTTCTCAGGCAGATTGGACATCTCCTTGGGAAGAGTCTGAGTGACACTCCAGGGACCGCTCGCCTCGTTGGCGGTCAGCCACTGCCGCTCGACGAGCAGGTAGTATTTCTTCTCGGATTTGTCGAAGAACAGATTCCAATTGGTATTGACCACGAACTGCAAATCCGTCTTTTCGATCGGCGAGAGCACCGGTTTGCCATCCACAATGAGAAGGATTGCCGGACTGGCGCTGAAGAAGATCTTGGGCGGATTGTTATCCAAGGCGACGGTGCGAACTTCGGTCTTGCCCTTGTCTAGATCGGCCAATAGGCGATCCACCGAGATCGGCTCGCCTTTGTTGGGGACCAGCTTCTTGAACAGGTCTGCCAGCGGTTTCGAGGCTTCGGGATCGAGAGAGGGAAAGCGGACGCTCTTGACGTCGAGGTCATTGATATACGCAGTTCGCGTCTCTTTGTCCACTTTGGTGTCAGCCTCCAGGGAAGCTACACCCATAACCTCTTTGCCGCCGGCGGGCGTAAGCGCAAAAGCCATGCGCCCGGATAATTTCTTGTAGTCTTTCCACTCGTTAATCTGCGGCTGGTAGTAAATCAGCTTGGCGCCGTCCTTCTCAATCATGCGAGGCCAGCCGACATCTTGCGGGGCGGGGGCAGACGGCTGTTTTGCGGTTGCAGGCTGTTGCACTCCCGGCGTAGTCGTGACCTGCACGCCAGAGCAAAGCTGAGCACCAGCAAAGAGCAGAAAACAGGCTACAAGACTATTACGTTGGATGGACCCTAGGCCGTTCCACATATTTACCCCTCGGCGGAATACCGCACAACGCAGGCGCGCTGCTGCTTTTCTTCAGACTAGTGGGAGAAACGAACTAACGGCATCCGAGAATTTCCAGGCTGGGTCACGGAAAAATTCCCGGGATTAAAGAATTGAAGCTGAGACGGCCTCGGGCAGAAGAACAGCCTTCACTAAGCCGGATCTTGCGGCTCCGCGGGCTTCAGCCACTGTGGGTATCAGGGCACGCCTTCCAGGCGTGCCGAACGTCGCATCATTGAGTTTGGCCTTTAGGCCCTGACAGGACTTTTGCGAAAACCGCTGAGGCTAAAGCCCGAACTTTAACGTGCTTGAATGGCACGAATAAATTCGAGCCCTGATACCTGCAGGGGCTGAAGCCAGGTCACAAACGCCCTCTTATTGAGCCCAAAGCAGTGCCAAAACCTTCATGGCCAATTCCCGTAAACTACGGCTGTCATCTCGAACACAAAGGTTAAAGGCCGAAGGTTACGTGCTAATGGCTGTTTTTTTTACTTCGTTCTTCCACCTTCGCTCTTCAGCTTGTCTGACGCTGCCGCTTGTGCTGCGGCCAGGCGCGCTGTGAGCACGCGGAAGGGCGAACAGGAGACATAGGTTAGCCCGATCCTGTGGCAGTAGGCGACCGACTCAGGATCGCCGCCATGCTCGCCGCAGATTCCCAGTTCCAGGTCAGGCCTCGCTTTGCGGCCACGGGCCACGCCCAGTTCCACCAGGTAGCCGACACCCTTCTGGTCGATGCTGGAAAATGGATCTTTCTTGAGAATGCCGCGTTCGACATAGGCGGGGAGGAACGTGCCTATGTCATCACGCGAAAAACCGTACGTAGTCTGTGTGAGATCGTTGGTCCCGAAGCTGAAGAATTCGGCGTCCTTGGCGATTTCGTCGGCCACCACGCAAGCGCGCGGCAGCTCGATCATGGTGCCCACGTGGTAATGCACGCTGCGTCCTTTTTCCTTGAACACCTTCTCGGCAACGCTGCGAATGATGGCGCTTTGATTCGTCATTTCCTTCACCGTAACCGTGAGCGGCACCATGACTTCCGGGATCGGCTTCTTGCCTTCGCTGGCGACATTCGCCGCCGCCTCAAAAATGGCTCGCGCCTGCATTTCCGTGATCTCCGGGAAGGCAATTCCAAGGCGGCAACCGCGCAGTCCCAGCATCGGATTGAACTCATGAAGCTCTTCCACACGGCGTAGCACCTCGCGCTTCTCTGCGAGTTTCGGCGACTTGGGTTCTGTCAATTCAAGCTTGGCGATCTCCACCATCAGCTCTTCACGCTTGGGCAGGAACTCGTGCAGGGGCGGATCCAGCAGCCGGATGGTTACCGGCAATCCGTCCATCGCCCGAAACAGACCTTCAAAGTCTTCCCGCTGCATGGGCAGGAGCTTGGCCAACGCGGCACGGCGTTCTTCTTCGCTTCCGGCCATGATCATGGCGCGCATGTGCGGAATGCGGCCTTCGGCAAAGAACATGTGCTCGGTGCGGCACAAGCCAATGCCTTCCGCGCCAAAACTGCGCGCAGCGACCGCGTCGCGCGGAATGTCGGCGTTGGCGCGCACGCCCATGGTGCGGAACGGCTCCGCCCAGCTCAGCAAAGTTTGCAACTCAGCATTGTCGGCGGATGCCGGTATCGTGTTGAGCTTGCCTTTGATCACGCGGCCGCTGGTGCCATCAAGCGAAAGCCAGTCGCCCTCTTTCAGCGTGATCTCGCCGACACGCATCTCTTTTTTCTTCTCGTTGACCTCGACCTCGCCCGCGCCCACGATGCAACACTTGCCCATGCCGCGCGTGACCACGGCCGCATGGCTGGTCATGCCGCCGCGCGCGGTCAAAATGCCCGCGGCCACCTCCATGCCGTGAATGTCTTCGGGTGTGGTCTCGCCACGTACCAGGATCACCCGGTTCTTGGTCGGGCCGGTGCCGGCTGCGCGCACGGCATCATTCGCCGTGAAGACAATCTGACCAACCGCAGCGCCCGGTGAAGCCGGCAGTCCCTTGGTAAGGACTTGAGCTTCGCCACTGTTTTCGTCGAGCGTGGGAACCAGAAAGTCATAGAGCTGGTCGGGCTCCACACGGAAGATCGCTTCGTCCTTCTTGATCAGTCCCTCGTTCACCATATCAATGGCTATCCGCACCGCAGCGCGTCCGGTACGCTTGCCGTTCCGCGTCTGCAACATGTAGAGACGGCCTTCCTGAATAGTGAACTCAAAATCCTGCACGTCGCGGTAATGTTTCTCCAGGCGCGTCGTAATTTCGTGCAACTGGTCGTAAACGGTGGGCATGAGTTTCTTGAGCTCGCTGATGTGGATCGGCGTTCGGATGCCGGCCACCACGTCTTCGCCCTGGGCGTTCATCAGAAACTCGCCGTAGAACTCCTTGTCGCCGGTGGCGGGATTGCGGGTGAAACCTACGCCAGTACCGCTGCTCTCACCCAGGTTTCCAAAGACCATACACTGCACGTTGACTGCGGTGCCCAGATCGTCGGAGATATTATTCAGACGGCGGTAGACTTTGGCGCGCTCGTTGTTCCAGGAACGAAACACGGCATCGCGCGCCAGTGTAAGCTGCTCCAGCGGCGCCTGCGGAAAATCGCGTCCGGCGTGCTTCTTTACGATCTGTTTGTAGTCCGCAATCACTTCCCGTAAATCAGCGGCTGTCAGCTCGGTATCCAACTTCACGCCACGCTTGTGCTTCTGCCCGTCAAACACTTCTTCAAACGCCGGCTTGGGAATATCGAGCACCACGCTGCCGAACATCTGGATGAGGCGCCGGTAGGAGTCGTAGGCAAACCGCTCGTTCTGCGACTTGCGGGCCAGCGCCTTCACGCTCTCGTCGTTCAGCCCCAGGTTCAGGATGGTGTCCATCATTCCCGGCATGGAAAACTTTGCGCCGGAGCGTACGCTAACCAGCAGCGGATTATCGCCTGCGCCCAACTTCTGGCCCTGTAACTCCTGCAAACGCTCAAGCGCAGCTGAGGTTTGGCGCTCGATCGCTTCCGCCACCTTGCCAGTTGTCATGTATTCGCGGCACGCGGCCGTCTGGATGGTGAATCCCGGCGGCACCGGCAGCCCGGCATTGGTCATTTCCGCCAGGCCGGCGCCTTTGCCCCCCAGCTCGTCCTTCATCTTGCCGTTGCCTTCAGCATGGCCCGCGCCAAAGAAGAAAACGTACTTGCTTTCTTCTTGTGGTGGCACTGTTGTCAGGGGCTTGGAAGCGGGAATTACGCTCATTGCTGGTCTCCATCGAGAGCTAGAATCCTTTCATTTTATCAGCAGTCGAAGCAGGCGAAGACGGGCGGGGTTAAAAACAAATGAAACCTCAGGCCTTTGACGAAGAAACCTCGCGCGTTTTTCTAGGACCGCGAAATCCGCGAGACTGGCGGCAGTCCCTCGACTCTTCCAGCAAAGATTGCCGCGAACTCTCTGAGCATTTCATCATGCACCAGAACGTTAGAGGCCAAGACTTCGCGGCTCTCGATGGCGAAGGCTCCGCCGCCAAAATCGGTGACTTTGCCGCCGGCCTCGCCGACGATGAGCACGCCCGCAGCAGTGTCCCAGGGATTGAGGTTGAATTCCCAAAACCCGTCAAAGCGCCCGCAGGCCACGTAGCAGAGATCCAGCGCGGCGGAACCGGCGCGGCGCACGCCATGCGAGCGCAGCGTGAGCTGGTGATAGAAGTGGATGTTGGGGTTCTTGTGCCGTTTGTGGCTTGGGAAGCCGGTGGCGATCAGACTTTCGGCCAGGCGCGCGGTCTTCGAGACGTGAATTGCTCGGCCGTTCAGCCTCGCACCTCCACCCACGGCGGCGGTGAACATCTCCTCGCGGCAGGGATCGTAGACCACGCCTGCTATGCGCTGGCCCCTGTGATCCAGCGCCAGGGAAACGCAAAACACCGGATAGCCGTGTGCGAAGTTGGTGGTGCCGTCGAGCGGGTCAATGTACCAGCGGAAATCGCTGCCGGTTTCGCGCCGGCTGCCTTCTTCGCCAATCAAGTCGTGCTCGGGCCACTGTTTGCGGATGCGCTCGACGATCAACTTCTCCGAGCTGCGGTCGGCCTGGGTGACCAGATCCACCTCACCCTTATATTCCACCGATACCCGGCCGAAATAGGAAAGGAGCAGCGAACCTGCCTCGCGGGCCAGCTCCTGCATGGAAACGAGATAGTCTTGCCGCGGACCCATTAGCGCGCGCGGCGGCCGTTGTCTTCGGCGATGTACATGATCTCGTGCTTGTAGATGAACAGATTGGGAGCGTCTTCCCGCGTGAGCCGCACCATGGCGACGTCGTAATACTCGATCCAACCGCGGAAAGTCTCGCCGGAAAGCAGTTTCACCGTGACGGGCGTTTGTTTTTCGCCTAGCGATTTCAGATAGGCAGCTTCCATGCCGGTGTCATCAGGCGGTGGGGCCTTGGTCGTCTTCTTGAAAGTAGGGGCCTGGCGGAAAGGCATGGGGACATTGTACCAGCAGTCATCAACCAGCAATCATCAATCGGCTCGTTTCTGAAAGCCCGAACGAAGTGAGGATCCCTAGGAGTAAAAGAATTGCCAGCATTGCCAAAATTGGTGATTGCCAAAATTTCAAACCCTGGCGCGTTGTGACAATTTCGGCGATCTTTGCCAATCATGGCAATTTGCGCAATCGCCGCAGGGATCCCTCGCCTCGCTTCGGGATTTCAGAAAAACGCTGAGTGCTTATTTCGCCGGCCCCGTGTAATAGCCTGCGCGATGGCGCACTTGCATGCCATTACTGTCCTTCTTTGTCACCTGGACCTGAATGCGACGGAAGGGGGAATCCGCGATCTGGCGGTTGGGGTAATAGGCGATCAGGTATTGCGTGCGCAGTTCCAGGCTGATCTGGCGAAACGCCTCGTCGAGCTGGTTGAGGGTCTCGGCATAGTGATACTTGCCGCCGGTATCTTTGGAAATCTGAATGAGAGCGTGTTCGCCGCCGATGTTACGACCGGCATCACTCGCGATCGGCACCACAATGATGCTGTAGACGATGGCTTCCGCCTGCTGGGCGCGGCGCAGGGCGCTCTCGTATCCCGCGCGGCTGGTGGTATCACCGCCGTCTGTAATGAGCACCAGAACCCTGCGTCCTTCGCGGTCCAGCAGCTCGTCTGCCGCAAGATAAATGGCATCATAAAGCGACGTGCCAGCGCCGACGCGCAAGTTGTCAATGCCGTGGTCAATCCACTTCAGATCGGAAGTGAAGCCGGTAACACGATCCACATTCTCCGTAATCTGAAACACGGCAAGCCGGTCCACCGGGCGCACAACGGAATGCACAAACTTCTTGGCGGAGGCGACTTCAAGGCCGAGGTCCCTCCGCGTGCTTTCACTCGTGTCCACCGCCAGCGCGATGCTCAGCGGAAGTTCCGACTCGCGGTCGAACACGCTGATGGTCTGAGGAACGCCGTCTTCGAGCACGCTAAAATCGTCTTTCGAAAGGCCGGCGATGGGCGCCCCGTGCGCGTCTGTTACAGTAGCAAACACGTTTACCAAGCGTACGTTGACGCGGAAAGCAGGGGTCGACTTGGGCGGCGCCTGTGGCAATGGCGCGCTTTTCTGTGGAGCCGGCGCGGTGGGGCTCGCCTGCCCTTGCCCCGTCGCTGACATTCGCAGCGACAGCAGCACGCACAGAACCAAACTCCAACGCTCCAACCCAGCAAGAGCCTGTTTCATATCGCTATTCTGTGGATAATTCTGCTCTGCTTAGATGCAAGCTATAGCCAAAGGTTATTTCTTACCGTGAATTTCTTCGGGAAACGGTTCGCCATCAGCCCACACCGCCCCGTCTTCAAAGTACTCCTTCTTCCAGATGGGGACAGTCTTCTTCAAGGTGTCGATCAGCCAGCGGCAGGCCTCAAAGGCCGCGGCTCGGTGCGGCGACGCCACCGCAATCGCCACGCTGGTCTCGCCGATCTCAAGGCGTCCGAGCCTGTGTACGACGGCCACATCCCGCACCTGAAAACGTTCAAGCGCTGCTTGAGCTAATTTTTCCAGTTCATTGAGCGCCATGGACTCATAAGCTTCGTAGTCCAGGTACAGCGTCCGCCGCCCACGGCTGTTGTCGCGCACCACACCTTCAAACAAAACGGCCGCGCCGTCGCTGGGGTCTTCTATGTCTTCCTTGATCTCGCGAACGTCAATGGGCTGTCGCACGATGGCGCAGTGCGATGACCGCTGCTCGCTGGCCGGCGATTCCTTGCCGCCGCTGACCGGCGGCAGCAGAGCGACTTCGTCGCCGTCGCGGAGGATGGCGGAGGCCGACGCGTACTCCTGGTTGATGGAGCAGGCAATCGAGCCGGAAAGCGCTTGGAATTTCGGGAAACGGTCAGCGTAGCGCGCGACCAGAGACTCGAGCTTCGCACCCGGCTCTATCTCCAGGGTCTCTTCGCGCTGTCCGACGATGTCCTTGAGCTGCCCGAAGAGCAGCACGCGAATCCGCATGTCCATAAGCTTACCGGAAATTCCCATAAGCTAATTCCGCGGCGAGGCCGAGACGCCGCCGAGCCTGGGGTCCCCGGCACGCGCGGTTTCGTGTGCTGGGGTGGGAGCCACGCGTCGCAGGAGCAAAAGGATTACCGCCGGAGCCAGGCGCTCTAGCGATTTGGAGCGCAGCGACATAGATATCAGTCTCCGGCGCTGGTCAACACCTGGTCGCGGGTCTCCTTGTCCTGACGCTCCTGCTGCTTCGACGAGGGCAGGGCAATCGCCAGCACTTCCTCGATAGTGGAAACGTAATGGATTTTGACTCCTTCGAGCTGCTCCGGTGTAAGGTCTTCTTCCACGTTCATCCGGTTGTCGACGGGGAAGATGACGTCACGCACGCCCGCGCGCTTCGCTGCCAGGAATTTCTCCTTCACGCCGCCGATGGGCAACACATTTCCGCTCAGCGTGAGCTCGCCGGTCATGCCGGTCAGCGGGCGCACCGGGCGGTCCAGCAGCAACGACACCAGCGCTGTGGCCATGGTCACGCCGGCCGATGGCCCGTCTTTCGGGATGGCGCCCGCCGGCACGTGAATGTGAATATCATGATCTTTAAAGAAGTCCTCGTTGATGTGCAGCTTCTCGGCGTTGGAGCGCACCCAGGTCAGAGCGGCCTGCATTGACTCCTGCATCACCTGGCCGATCTGCCCGGTCATGGTAAACCCGCCTTTACCCTTCATCTGGTTGGCTTCGATGAAAAGGATGTCGCCGCCGGCCGGCGTCCAAGCCAGGCCCACGGCCACGCCCGCGCGCCGCGTGCGTTCAGCGATTTCCGTGTCAATGCGGATCTTAATGCCACCCAGAAATTCCTGCACCACTTGAGGCGTGACCACCAGCTTTTCAGTCTTGCCTTCAGCGATGCGCCGCGCCTGCTTGCGGCACATGGTGCCGATGTTACGCTCCAGGTTGCGAACACCGGCTTCGCGCGTGTAATGGCGGCTGATGAAACGCACCGCCTCTTCCGGAATTTCAATCTGCTCTTTGGTCAGCCCGTTTTCTTCGATCTGCTTCGGCACCAAATAACGCTCGGCGATGTGTACCTTGTCGTCCTCGGTGTAGCCTTGCAGCTCGATGATCTCCATGCGGTCGCGCAACGGCTCGGGAATCGTGTCGAGCATGTTGGCAGTGCAGATGAACAGAACTTTCGAGAGATCGAAAGGCACATCGAGATAGTTATCGCGGAACGTGGAATTCTGCTCAGGGTCGAGCGTCTCCAGCAGCGCAGATGAGGGATCGCCGCGAAAATCGCGGCCCAGTTTGTCCACTTCGTCGAGCACGAAGACAGGATCGTTGGTTTCCGCGCGGCGGATGCCTTGAATGATCTGTCCCGGCAGCGCCCCAATGTACGTGCGGCGGTGCCCGCGGATTTCTGCTTCATCATGCACGCCGCCCAGCGACAAGCGCACAAACTTGCGCTCCAATGCGCGCGCGATCGAGCGCCCCAGCGAAGTCTTGCCCACGCCCGGCGGTCCTACAAAACACAGGATCGGCCCCTTCATCGAAGGCTTGAGCCGGCGCACGGAAAGATAGTCCAGAATGCGGTCTTTGACTTTCTTCAAGTCGTAATGGTCAGCATCCAGGATTTCATGCGCCTTGGTGATGTCCACTTGCACGCCGCTTGATTTCGACCACGGCAACACCGCCAGCCATTCAATGTAATTGCGTGTCACGGAATAATCCGCTGCCATCGGCGACATCCGGCCCAGGCGCGCCAGCTCCTTCAGCGCTTCCTTTTTCACTTCGTCCGGCATACCCGCCGCTTCAATTTTTTGCCGCAAATCTTCTACATCGCGCTGCGCTTCATCCTGCTCACCCAACTCCTTTTGGATCGCCTTCATCTGCTCGCGCAAATAATACTCACGCTGCGACTGCTGTACCTGGTCCTGGACTTCAGTTTGAATCTTGTTCCGCAACTGCTGAACTTCCAATTCCTTCGCCAAATGATGATTGATCTCCTGCAGTCGGTGAATCACATCCGGAGTTTCCAGAATTTCCTGCTTATCCTTCGTTGCCAGAAATGGCAGCGACGACGCCACAAAGTCCACCAGCCGGCCTGGCTCATCAATGTTCATAGCCACGGTTTGCAATTCATCGGACAGCGTAGGTGAACCAGCGACGATCTGCTGGAACAGGGTCAGGACGTTGCGCTGCAGGGCTTCGGTTTCCGGCGATTGGGCAGGCTCAGCATCTGGCACCAGGTCCACATTGGCGCGCATGAACGGCGTGAACTGCGTGAAGTCGGCAAGACGCGCGCGCTGCACGCCTTCGGTAAAGACGAAGAGACTCTGGTTGGGCATCTTGACCACTTTGTGCACTGTGGCCAGGGTACCGATGTTGTAGAGATCGGTGGGCTGCGGCGTGTCCACTCGCGCTTCACGCTGCGCCACCACGAGAATGGTCTTTTCGTCGCCTAGAGAATTGATGAGCTGGATGGAACTTTCCCGGCCGACCGTGAGAGGCAGGACGGCGTGCGGAAACAGCACCGTATCACGCACCGGCAAAACTGGAACGTCCTTGCGGTTCGGTTCCGGCGGGCTCTCTTGAGGAGCTTCCGCGAGTACCACTTTATTGCGAGAGGCCATGATTCCTCTTCTCTCTTGATATGAATACGCTCACATTTGATGACCGCCGTACAGGGAAAGATGCAGACGCGAGCGTTGCGCCGTCTGAGGATTGTAAACAAACGTTTAGACGGAGAGCAAATTACCGATGTGCGATATTTCTCCGGCACTTACGATCATGGTTTTCAGGGCGATACGCAGCCCGACTCATTTCGCCTCACGATACACGCCGAGCACCTTCACAAAACCGGCGATTTCTTCCAGGTGCCGCAGCGCGAGGCGCATGGCTTCGTCGTCCCCGCGGCGCACGTCAACGAAAAAGCTGTACTCCCAAGGCCGTCCGCGCACTGGGCGGGACTGAATCTTGCTCAAGTCCAGGTCGCGCAGGGCAAAGACACTCAAAGCCTTGAACAGCGCTCCCGGAACGTTGCGCAACGAAAAGGCCAACGACGTTTTATTCGCGCCGCCGGCAATTTTTTTGTTCTTGCGAACCAGAAAAAAGCGCGTGTAATTCCTCTTGTCGTCTTCCAGGCTCCGCATGAGCACTGTGCCACCATATTCCTGGGCAGCTCCGCGGCTGGCGATGGCCGCGGTATCGCGTAGCTTGCCGGCCATCACGTGTTTGACCGCGCCTGCTGTGTCATAAAATGGCCCCGCGACCAGACTGCGGTGGCTGCGGAAAAAATTGCGGCATTGATCGAGCGCCACGGGATGCGAAAGCACCTGGCGGATGTCCTTGAGCTTGACGCCCGGAGCCGCGATTAGATTGTGCTCGATGCGCAGGTTCAACTCGCCGTGGACGAAAACATCGCGCTCCAGCAGCAGGTCCAAGTGCTCGCCCACCGACCCGGCCAGGGTGTTTTCCACCGGAACCGCGGCAGCTCCGGCGCGTCCGAAATCGAGAGCGTCGAAGACATCCACCATGCGAGCGCAGGGTAAGATTCCGGCCCGGGGCAGAAGCTCGAGCGCCGCCTGATGGCTGAACGCTCCGCGCTCGCCTTGGATAGCAACTTTCATGACGAACAGCTTACCCGTTGGCGGCACTTGGCGGCTAGTTGTGGCGGTTAGCGTCGGCTTCGGACGCCTCAGTTTTTCTTTGGCCCGCCCTTTGCCGGTTTCTTCCCTCGGTGCAGAACGCGCATGACTTCCGGCCAGAATTCGCCTACCAAGTTGCTCAGAACGCCGAAACCCGCCTGGGCCATGGCGGCGCGTCCTCCAATGGTCAGCAGATCGTGATTCGGAATCCAGGAACCTGCGACCACGCCTCCGCCGAACGCGCCGGCGTAGAGAGCAAGCTGGGGGCGAAGTTCGGTTTCCGTCCGGTTGTAGGTAACAAAGTTTCTAGCCACCGCATGGCGGGTGCGCCGCCAAAAGCCTTCACAGCGGCAAATATCGTAACGCGGTTCGTAGCCGAGGATGCCGTTGCCCAGCGCACTCAGCGAATTCTGGACCACGAACTGGCCCTGGCGCGATGCCACGCGCTTCCCATAGCCAGCCCATCCGCCGCCCCAGGCCGCCGGGTGGTTCCGCGCCTGGTCGGAAAGGGAGAACACCGCCGTCTT
>DATFXI010000175.1:0-14484 GCA_035316085.1 Candidatus Angelobacter sp. | reverse complement strand
CTTCGTATCTGGTTCCAAGGTTCTTGCGGTACCACTCGGTCACCATGATTTGGCCATCGGGATTGAGCGACGGCACCAGCAGCACGATCGATGTACTGAGGCGGCGCCTGGTTTCTTCGTCCTGGGCCGTGGCCAGCTTGTGAGCCCATTCCATAGCCATCTGGCTGGAGCCGATCTCCGTGGAGTGAATGTTGCAGGTGAGAAGGAAGATGGTCTTGCCTTCTGCGGCCAAACCGTCAATCTGCTCTTTGCTCAGACCCCGCGGATCGGCCAGCTTGCGCGCGATGTCTTGATACTTCGCCTTGTTGCGCAAGTTGTCTTCGCTCGAGATCACGGCCATGATCATGTCTTCGCCCAACGTGGTCTTTCCCAGGAGCTCGATCTCCACGCGCGGCGAGGCTGCCGCCAGAGCCTTGAAGTAGGAAACGATCTGCCGATAATCGGCCAGCTTGCGGTCCGCGCCGACTTCAAATCCCAGGAATTCTGAAGGAGTGGGAACACGGCTGTTGGTCTTGAGTTTTTGCTGGGCCGGCGCGATCGAAACCAGGACCAGAATCAATATCAGGGCGAAAAGACTGCGCTGTCTTGGCATGGTCAGCTCCATTGTCGAGGGAAAGCGTAACAGTATGCACCGGGGGAGGATCTAGCGTCCAAATTTTTGCACGATGATGCCAATGGTGGTCCCGCTACGGCGCCCAAAATCAGGACCGGAATGGGCCTAGGTGATGATGGCATCAGCCAGGCTCAGCAGAACACCGACCCGGCCACGGCAACGACACGGCGCCGATGACAAAGCCGATAGCACTGACACATCTCTATTCTTTTCTATTCTTCAATGATGAACGATGTCGGACATACGCCACCAACACCACGATTGATTCCATAGGCGACTCGGGTCAGAGTACTATAAGTACCTTGGCCTCAGATAGGTTCAAACTTTTCTATGAGAAGACTCATGCACTATTCTCTGCGCTCCCTGGTCGTTGGTTGGTTCGCTGCCGTTTTGATTGGAAGCCTTTTGGCATGCGGCGGCGATTCCACAACCACACCGCCGGGGTCGGCGCATCTGTACAGTGCCACCGGGAATGAGGTTTTTCAATTGGCGTTGCCTCTCAAGAGCACGTCAACACCGACCGTAACGGTCACCAGCGCCTCCATCAACAATGCTTCTGCGGTGGCAGTGGATGCCAATGGCAACGTCGCCGTAGGCGACGCTTCCGGTAATATAACGATTCTTAACGCGCCGATTACCAACTCTTCCACTCCATCTGCAACTTTCAAGAACGGGACCGCGACATCGGTTGCCCATCTGACCTTCAACAGCGCGGGTGACCTGTTCGCGACCACGTTCAGCAACACGGTGAATGTCTTCACCCATCCGTTCTCTTCGGCAAGCACGCCGTCCCAGGTGATTACCGATGTGAGCCTCGCCCTCACGGTGGGGGTTGCGCTGGATTCCAACAGGAACCTGATTGTCGCTAACGGCTCCAACATAGGCAGGAGCAACCTGTCAGTTTTTGCCCCGCCCTACACGGCTGCCCCCATCGTAACCGCGGTTGCCCCCGGTGCCGACTATCGCCACATGGCGATCAACAGCACGCAACTCTTCGTCGTCACCTCGTTGCCCGGAGTGAACGGGGTTGACGTTTACAATCTGCCGATTACCGCTGCCAGCACACCGGCCTTTTTGTTCACCAGTGGCATTTTTAACGGCCCCAGAACCCCGAACGGAATTGCTCTGGACGGCAGCGGAAACGTGCTGGTTGGGCATGATTCCGGCATCGCCGTTTTTAGTCCGCCATTTTCCTCCGCGAGTGATGCCAATCTGGATTTTAGAGGCGTGCCTGGTGCAGCCATCGCCATCGGAAAATAGCCGGGCCAGCGGGCTTGTCTGTGAACCGGCCTGAGCACGCTCAATGCGGGCTTTTGTGTATCCTAGAGTGCTGGCCAGCACGTTGGGGTCTGAGCACGGAGAACGGAGCATAGAGAGAAAGCTCCAGGAACCCGCGACCCGGCGAAGCTCATCTACAGTAGAAAACAGGAGGGTTGTGCATGAAGCGTGTCACGTCAGCCGTGATGTTTGTTATTGCCGCAGCGCTCGCTGCGGCTGCGCAGAGCGCGTCCCAGCCCCCCACCACCACGACCGGCTTGGACTCGGTCCTGGCCAAGGTCCAGCAGACGGCAAAGACCACGGACGCTGATCTGTTCCAGCTGCGCATTGACAGATGGAAAACGGACAACGAGCAGAAAGACCAACTGCAGCGGGTTTCGGCGTCACTCCACAAGAACCTGACGTTGGCAGTGCCGGACCTGGTCCGCGAAGTCCAGGCCGGCAAAGGCAGCGTCTCAGCGACCTTCAAGCTGTATCACAACCTCAACATCGTGTATGAGTACCTGAGTTCGCTAGCGGACGCAGCGGCCGGTCTGGGCAAAAAGGAAGAATCCGACCCCCTAAACCGTGATGCCGCCGCTCTCGATTCACTGCGGCAGGAACTTTCCTCCTATATCGAGCAGGCTTCCGTGGCTTTGGAAGCAAAAGCCCGCGCAACGCCTACGCCGACACCAGTGCCGGTAGCCACGCCCCAGAAGATGGTAATCGATGAGCAGCCCGGGAAAAAGACTGCAACTCCTAAGAAGAAAAAGACTTCCCCGACTACGCCCCAGCCCACTCCCACGCCTCACTAGGGCATCCCAAGTTTCTGGAACTTTGCCGCCCCGCCAGGGGTCTATCTATTAGTGTAGGCCCCGTCGTTCCCTGTAGTTACCAGGGTCACGGGCGGGATTTTCCAGAAGGAGTTGTCGCGGCCCCGGTGTTCTTGATAACTTTGGGGTAACGCCATGAGAAAAATGGCGGGAGCAGCCACATTGGGCAACATTGCCAGCGCGATCGGCGCCAACGCCGAAGAAGCCTCGTTGGTCGCTGAGCTGAAAGCCGGCTCAGAGGAGGCTTACGACTGGCTCATCGCCCGTTATCACCAGCCCATCTACAGCCTGGTGTACCGCATCCTGACCGACCCAGCCGACGCCTCAGACACTACTCAGGAAGTGTTCCTAAAAGTGTTTCGAGGCATGAAGAGCTTCAATGGCCAGTGCAGCCTGAAAACCTGGCTCTACCGGATCGCTATCCATGAAGCTTCTAACCAACGGCGCTGGTGGTTCCGGCACAAAAGCAAAGAGACTTCGATGGAATCCCACCAGTACGATGACGGCAGCAGCTGCGGTCTGGGCGAGACGCTGGCCGACCCTGGCGAATCGCCGCTGGAGGCTTTCGCTCACGAAGAGATCCGGGCCCGTGTGGAGCAGGAGCTGAAGCAGGTGCCCGAGCCGTACCGAACTACCGTGGTGCTGCGCGATATCGAAGGTTTGGCCTACGACGAAATCGCTGACGTGCTGCAGATTTCCTTGGGTACGGTGAAGTCGCGCTTGATCCGCGGGCGTGAGGCTCTGCGCAAGCGTCTGGAAACCTTCGTCAAGGAAATGAATTCCAGCTCACGAAACGCGGCCCGCCGGGCCGCCGCCGGGCACGCCGAATTGGAGGTCCAGCCATGAATTGTACTCAGGCACGGCCTCTGTTTTCGTCATATCTGGATGGCGCCGTCAGCGGCGTGGAGATGCATGAAGTCTCCCGCCACCTGGACCAGTGCAGCACCTGCAAAACGGAATACGGACAGCTGGAAAACACGCGCATTCTGCTCTCGTCGCTGGGGCACAGGCAAGCGCCTCCGGACCTGGCGGTAAGAATCCGCATCACTTTGGCCAGCGCGCGAACACGCACCTGGCGCGAAGTCATGCGCGGGCGCATGGTGCGGCTGCAAAACGCGCTGGACGCGTTCATGCTCCCCGCCACCGCTGGCGTGGTCGCGGCGGTGTTTTTCTGTGTCGGGCTGATGGGGTTTTTTGTTCCGCCGGTCAGCGCCAATCCGGGGGATGACGTTCCCACCTTGTTCTACACTCCGCCTCGCTTGGAAAGCTCGGCCTATCCCGATAGCAACCTGGACTTGGATTCCTCCATCTTGATTGAGACGGACATTGACGCTACGGGACACGTCCAGGATTACCGCGTCATCTCCGGCCGCGACGATGCCCAGGTCCGCGAACAGCTCAACCGTGCTCTGCTGTTCATCATCTTTTCTCCGGCCCAGTCTTTTGGACGTCCTGTACCCGGCAAGGCCATCATTTCCTTTGCCCACATCCACGTGAAGGGATAGAGATCAGCGGCGCGGAATCAAGAGTCTCAGGGGGTCAGCTCATTGACCCCCTAGCTTTTTCTGGCCTACACTTTAAGCTCCCCGCAAATCTGGAGGCGGCCCTGACGCGCAGTATTTCATCCATTTTTTTCCTTTGCCTGGCATTGCTGAGTCCGCGCAGTCTGCCGGCGCAAGCCACCAAAGCGCAACTCGAGGTGAGCGAAACCCTGTTCACCATGACCACAGCGCTCAATAGCTGCGGTTATGACGCGGGCCTGGATGATTCGCTGCCGGTGCGCAAGGTGGTGCGCGCGGAAGTAGAAGAAGCAGCGCGGACATCACCGCGCGCGGCCCAGGCTCGGGCCGCCGTCTGCCAGTTCTGGCAGGAACACCAGCCGCAAGGCACCTCTAGCGACATTACGCAGTACGTTTCCTTGGCTTTGGAGCTGGGTCCGGCGCCGCTGTTTCCTCCTCTCCTGCCGGAGGCCGACCTGCCGCCGGACGCGGCCCACGTACTGGGCGTCATCCCGCTGCTACAGAAGTTTTACCAGGCGGCTGGCATCCACGGCCTGTGGGAAAAGCACAGCACGCAGTACGAATCCCTGCGGTTGCAGTTCCACGACCCCGTGTCCCAGACCATCACCCAGACAGACCTCTATTTGAGGCTTCCCTTCAGCAATTACCCCGGACAGCGCATGGTCGTCTACCTGGAGCCCATGCTTGCGCCCAGCCATGTGGACTCACGCAACTACGGCCTCAGTTACCTCGTAGTGGTTTCCCCGGGCAAAGACGGCCTGATCCAGCTGCCCGCTGTCCGCCACACATATCTTCACTTCGTCCTTGACCCCATGGCCCTGCGCTACGGCGCCAGTATGAAGCGTATTGAGCCGCTGTTGCTGGAAGTCCAGACCGCTCCTATGGCTGACGCGTTCAAGAATGACGTCACGCTGATGGTCAACGAGTCGCTCATCCGTGCCATCGAAGCCCGGCTGGCGATTCCCAAGACGAAGGAGAGCGCTCGCGCTGTATATGTACAGCATTCCGTGGAAGAAGGCTTGATCCTAACGCACTACTTCTTTGAAGCTCTGGCCAATTTCGAAAAAGAATCCGTGGGCTTGAGAGACGCCTACGGTGCGGAGCTGCTGTACCATGTCGACTTGGACCGGGAGAAAAAGCGGGCCCGGGACACCGTCTTCGCCGCGCAGGCTGCCCCTGAGGTGATCAGCTCATCCAAAGTGTGGTCGGCGCCCAGCCAGCTCGAGACCGCCGAGCAAAAGCTGGCCATGGGCGAACTGGATGCGGCCCGAAAGATCGCTGAACAAGTGGTCCAGCACAACAACGGCGGTGATGAGCCGGGACACGCGACGTTCATTCTGGCGCGGATTGCAACGCTCTCAGGGAAGATCGAGGAAGCGCGCACCGGGTTCCAGCAGACTGTGCAGTCGGTTCACGATCCCCGCATGCTGGCCTGGAGCCATATTTATTTGGGCCGGATCTTTGATCTTCAGGAGCAGCGCGAAGCGGCGGTGGCGGAATATCGAGCGGCCCTGCAGGCGGGTGATCTCCAGCCGGACACCAAAGCTGCTGCCGAGCGAGGACTCGCGGGGCCGTATCAGCCTCGCAGCCCGCGTTAAACTGAAAGGACGCATGAAGTCACCGTCATTGATTTTCATCCTAATGCTGACGCTGGTCGCGGGCAGCGCCGCGCAAAAACAGCCTTCGTCCGGCTCCGCCCCGCAGACGGTGAAGGCTCCGCCGCAGGCCAAGACCCAGGCCGAGTTCAAGGACTACAACGTCGCTTATGCGACCACCGGCGGGAGTCAGATGGAAGCTGCCGCCAACGCGTTCGCGGCCAAATATCCTGACAGTGAGCTGCGTGTCTATCTTTATAACAAGGCTATGCACGAGTACCAGACGGAGAACAATCCGGAGAAAATACTCGCCATGTCGGAGAAAGTGTTGACGCTCGATCCCGACAACACAATCTCTCTGGTGATGACTGCCACCGTGCTCTCCGACCAGCTGAGCGACACAACTCCGGATCCTGAAAAAATAGCCGTGATCAAGAAGAACGCGGCGCGCGCTCTGGAAACAGTGGAAACCATGGCGCCTGTGGCCGGGGCAACTCCGCAGCAGAACGCTGCCTACAAGGACACGTTGCGGGTGATGGCGCATTCCGCCCTGGGCATCACCAGTTTGAAGAGCGGCGATAACGCCGCGGCGGAGCAGGAATTGAAGGCTGCTACCAACGCAGGTCAGGCGCCACCCGACGCGTATGTCTGGTACCACCTGGCGCTGGCCCAGGACCACCAGAAGAAGTACACAGAGGCCCTGGCGTCGGTGGAACAGGCCTTGCACTACATCGGTTCGAACGCCGAGTTAGGCAAACTGGCCGCTGGCGAGCGCGACCGCCTGCGTCAGCTCACCGGTACAGCCGTCTTGCCATCTCCTAATGCTGGGCCCCAAGCGCAGCCCAGTCCCGCGCCGCCGCCACTTTAAGCGAAGGTGCGCAACTATGCGCGATGTTCAGGATTGTGAAACGAGCTTGGTTCATCGTCGCCGCAGTGCCATTATTCTGGCTGGGCTCTTGCGCCAGACAAGATGCTCAAGCCCAGACCTCCAGTAACGCGCGCCGGCACGCGCAAACCAAGCAGGAACTCGACGACTACCATGCCGCCGGTGCCGCAAGCGGCGGAGCTGCCCGGGAACAAGCCGCCATCGCTTTTGCCCAGAAGCACCCGCAAAGCGAGTTGCGCTCTTTGCTCTTTTCCAAGGCCATGCGCGACTACCAGCGCGAAAACAACGCGAACGGGATGCTGTCCACGGGCCAGGCTGTTCTGGCCATCGATGCCAACGATCCTCAGGCGCTGGTGCTGACGGCGACTGTGATGGCAGACAACCTGGGTCCTGAAGACAGTGATCGCGACCACAAAATCGCCGCTATCAAAAAGAACATCAATCGCGCCCTGCAAATCGTGAACGTAGGCGCACCCGGGCCTGGTACAGTGCCGAACGGCACGGAGGCTCTCTACAAGTCCACGCTTCAGTCCATGTCGTACTCGGCGCTGGGACTGATGAGGCTCAAGACCGGCGATTACGCCGAGGCCGAACGAGATCTGAAAGCCGCGGTGGAACGTGCGGCGGCCCGTCCTGATCCTTTTGTCTGGTACCACCTGGCACTGGCCCAGGACCATCGCAAGAGGTATACGGCCGCGCTCAATTCGGTGGAGCAGGCCCTGCAATTGGCCAGCGCCAATCCGGAATTGCAGAAACTCGCGGAAACCGAACACGACCGCCTGTCGCGCCTGCTAGGCCGCAGCAAGGAGCCTGCGGAAGGGGCCACGCAATCCCCGCGGTAAGTTGCGAGTGTATGAAGGAAGACTTGACCGAACTCGAAGCTAGGCTCGGACATACGTTTCGCCAGCGCGAACTGCTGGAACGTGCCCTCACCCACAGTTCGCACGCTCATGAAGAGTCAAAAGCTGCGGGCCTGGTAAGCGTCGCTGAAAACCTGGACAACGAGCAGTTTGAATTCCTGGGCGACGCGGTGCTCGGCCTTGTGGCCAGCCAGCTTCTGTTCGAGCGCTTTCCCGGCTTTCACGAAGGCCATCTCTCCAAGCTAAAGGCCCACCTGGTGAGCGCGCGGCACCTGGTAAGCGTGGCCACGGACCTGCGCCTGGGCGATCACTTACGCCTGGGCCGCGGCGAAGAGCGTAGCGGAGGCCGCAGCAAGAGCACCCTGCTCTCCGACGCGTTGGAAGCCATCATTGCCGCCATGTATCTGGACGCAGGCCTCGAAAGAGCGCGCGAGTTTATCATCCGGCAGATTTTGCAGCCGGAACTGGAACGCATCAGCCGGGAAACCGCCAGCGAGTTCAGCTTGGCCGATTACAAGTCCGCGTTGCAGGAACTTTTGCAGTCGAGCGGAAGGTTGCAACCTGTCTATACCACCGTGCGCGAAGAAGGACCGGATCATCGCAAGACTTTCACCGTGGAAGCGCGGATTTATTATCAAGGACAGACCAAGCCTGAGTACGTGGCCCGGGGCGAAGGCGCCACCAAGAAGAAAGCGGAACAACTGGCCGCCAAGCAAGCTCTGGAACATTTGCGAGGACTGGTGCAAAACGCATGAACCAGCCGGACGGAATTGAAGTGACGCACGCCTCGCGGGACGTGCCGGTGCCGGACGACGGCATCACCCACGATCCCCCGGCACGGGAGCAGCACAGCAGCGCCTTTCGCGCACAATCGTTGCTCTCCATTGCCGTGATCGTGCTGTTCGTCATCACCTTTGTGGTGCAGGCCTTCCGCGTGCCTTCCGAGTCCATGCAGAACACGCTCCTGATCGGCGACTTCCTGCTGGCTGACAAACTCCACTTTGCTGATGACGACGGAGCCTGGGACCACGTGCTTCCTTACCGCGCCATCCATCGCGGGGACATTGTTGTTTTCCGCTATCCGCTTGAGCCTTCCACCTATTTCGTCAAGCGTGTGATCGGCCTGCCCGGAGATCGCATTCATCTGAAGAATAAAGCGGTCTTCGTGAACGGAACCCAGCTCAAAGAGCCCTACGTGGTTCATGCCCTCCGTGACACTGTCATGTACCGCGATAACTTTCCCCAGGGCAGCGAGTACGCCAACGCCGCCTGCCCGCTTTGTAATGAATTGCCGCGATTTATGAGCGGCCGCGAGCTGGTAGTGCCTGCGGGACGTTATTTCGTCATGGGCGATAACCGTGACCGCAGCTCAGACAGCCGTTATTGGGGCTTCGTGCCCCGTCGCAACATCGTGGGGCGTCCTCTGGTGATCTATTTGTCGGTCCGCAGCGCCGGGGAAGCAAGCTGCACCGGCTGCGATGATAAACTCTACCCTTCGGGACAAGTTTTGGCGCCACTCCTGCAACTGGCCCGCTGGGAGCGGATGTTTCGCCTTGTCCGTTGATTCTTCGTCAATTCAAGACCAGGAAACGGCTTTGCACGCAAGAAAAACCAACCAAGATCAAGGTACAGGCAAGAAACCGGAAAAGAAGAAGGAAACAGTACCGGAATCTATTGCCGGGTTCGCCGAAGTGCTGGTTTCAGGCCTGTTCATCATTACCTTCGTGATGGGGTCATTCGTGATTCCATCCGGCTCCATGGAGCAAACGCTGCTGGTTGGCGACCACCTCTTCGTGGACCGTCTTACCCCGGCGCCGAAAACCTCGTACACCGGACCTGTGGTGCCGTACCGGCAGGTGCATCGCGGCGACATTGTGGTGTTTATTCATCCCGACGAAAAGTATCAAGGCCAATACGTAGTGAAGAGGATCATCGGCGCCCCTGGAGACCGCATTCACCTGCGGAACGGCGAAGTGTATCGCAACGGTGAAAAACTCAATGAGCCCTATAGAATCCGCAAAAGGGGCGATTACATCCCCTACCGTGACGAGTTTCCCGCGCTCTCGCCCGCCGGCGTCCCTGACGTGTCGTACTACTGGCCCCTGAAACTGCACGAAAGCATCCAGGGTGAAGATCTGGTGGTGCCGCCCGGCAACTACTTCGGCATGGGCGACAATCGCGAAGAGAGTCTTGACAGCCGTTACTGGGGCTTCATCCCGCAAGAGAACATCGTCGGCCGTCCACTGTTTATATATTGGTCGTTCGTAACACCGCACGACGAATACGAGCGCACTACAATGGCAGAGCGCGCCTCGTTTCTCTTCTATCAGATCGTCCATTTTTTTGATAAGACCCGATGGAACCGAACGTTCCGCCGGGTGAAATAGGCGGAGACCCGTTGAAGGAAGGAACTTTTGCTGACCCACGCTGAGAACGCAGCCGAACCCACGACCGAAGAAAACAAGCGGCGCGAGAAAGAGACGATCCCGGAGACCGTTGCCGGCTTGGCAGCCGTGCTTGTGGGTGCAATGTTCATTCTATCCTTCATCATCCAGCAGTTTGAGATCCCTTCCAGTTCCATGGAGAACACGCTGCTCATCGGCGACCATTTGTTTGTTGACCGTCTCACACCAACGGGGAAGGCAGGAGCGGCGAGCTTCTTGATGCCCTACCGCGAAATCCATCGTGGCGACATCGCCGTATTTCCCTCCCCGGCACAGCCGGGCTTGTACCTGGTGAAGCGCATCATCGGTGTGCCTGGTGACCGCATTCACTTGCGCGATGGCAAGGTGTTTCTGAACGGTGTGGAGCAGGACGAAAAATATGTGATCCGTGGCGTTGAGCCCTACAATCCTTACCGCGACAACTTCCCGGCCGTGTCCAGTGACTTCTCTACTCAGGTTACCGAGGAATGGGCAAAAGCATTGCCGCACCATGTCCATTCCGGCGACCTGGTTGTCCCTCCAGACAGCTATTTCGCCATGGGTGACAACCGCGACGTCAGTCTTGACAGCCGCTACTGGGGCTTCGTGCCGCGCCAGAACATTTTCGGGAGCCCCCTCTTCATCGCCTGGTCTCTCAAGCAGAGCGCCAGCGATTTCCCCCAGGACGCTTCCCTGCCTGAGCGCACGGCCATGTTCGCGAAAACCGCGGCCCACTTCTTCCCGCTCACGCGCTGGGACCGCGTGTTCCGTTTGGTGCACTGATGGAGTTGACGCGCAATAGCAAACTCGTTCTGGCGCTGGCAGCCGTGGTGCTGCTCGGCATTTTTCTCCCTCCCAACATCAACGGTACGCGCTTCCGCGACCGTCTGGCTCCGGCTTTGAGCGCGGTGCTCGGACGCCAGGTCAAGATCGGGCAGGTGAAATATCGACTTCTGCCGCGTCCGGGGTTCGATCTGTACGACTTTCAGGTGGCTGATGATCCCGCCTTCAGTGCTGAGCCGTTGCTGATGTGCGGCAAGGTCACCGCCGACTTACGCCTGACCTCGCTGTGGCACGGCCGCCTGGAAATCGCTAATCTCAAGCTCACCGATGACAAAGCGCCTCCCAGCTTGAACCTGGTCCACGCCAACGGCCACTGGAATGTAGAGCCGCTGTTGCTGCGCGTAGGTCAGGTCCCCAGCGCCCCCACAGCCAAGCGTAGCGCTGAACAACGTGCCCGCTTCCCTTACATTCAAGCCACTGCGGGCCGCATCAATTTGAAGATGGGGGCGGAGAAAACGCCGTTCACGCTGGCCAACACCGATTTCGCTTTCTGGCTGGCGGCCGAAGATGTGTGGCATCTGCGCCTGCAAGGCCGTCCTCTGCGTACCGACATGAACCTGAATGACAGCGGCAGCATCAAGCTCGAAGGCGACTTGCGCCGTTCGCGCGAGTTGGCCGATATGCCGGTGAAACTGCAGCTAGCCTGGGAAAAAGCTCAGCTCGGGCAGGTTTCGAGTCTTCTGGCCGGAATCGACCGCGGCTGGCGCGGAGGTCTGAGCGGTAATGCCCAGTTTGCGGGAACCCTGGGCAACCTGCACATCACCGCCACCACCGATCTAAGCCATTTTCGCCGCGACGACATCACCCGTGACAGCATGCCTCTGTTGCGCACCCGCTGCCTGGGAGACTTCGTCCACTCCAGCCTTGACTTGAAGTGCGACACGCCTCTGGAGACGGGCGGCCTTTTGCTTACCGGCCGTTGGTCGGCGGCCACCCCGCGAGACTACGACCTCTCGATCGTGGCCAACCATGTGCCGCTCTCCATGGTGGCCACCTTGGCCCGGCACGCCCGCCGCGCTCTGCCGGATGATCTCACCGCCACCGGCGACTTCAACGGTGCGTTTGGATTTCATGCCCGCAAGGGCGTGAGAAACTGGCACGGCGCCGGCATGACGTCGCCGTTCCTGCTCCAGACCGCGGCGGCGGAGAAACCGTTTCCTGTAAGCCCTGTGAAACTTCACATCGGCATGCAGGAGACTTCA
This sequence comes from Candidatus Angelobacter sp., assembly GCA_035316085.1. GTDB lineage: Bacteria > Acidobacteriota > Terriglobia > Terriglobales > Acidobacteriaceae > Angelobacter. The sequence goes on along the minus strand of DATFXI010000175.1, from coordinate 2,452 downwards.
GCATCGCTAACCGCCAAGCGGGCCAAGTTGTCGGCACAGGCCTCCCTTGACCGGGCCGGTTCCGCCCGGGCTGGCGTGGGGACGCAAAACCCGCCGCCCCAACCCGATGCGCTGACCATCGACACCTTCTCCGTGCAAATGGGGCCTTCCACGGCGCTTGAAGTGCAAGGCTACGTGGATGGCGTGGGATATCGCATCACTGCCAAAGGCTTGGTCCCGCTGGAACGGCTTCTGGCTCTCGGCAAGGTCACGGGATTCCCGTCTGATTTGAGCAACTTCAACGCTTCCGCCATGGTGGATTTCAACATCTCCGGCGCATGGGCAAATTTTGCACCGGCCCATTTGCGCGGCTCCGCCCATTTGCAGAACCTTGCGGCATGGATCCCCGGCGTCAAAGACCGCTTGGTGCTGTCCCAGGCCGACGCACAGTTGACCGACTCCGGACTGACGCTCAACCACATCAGCGGTCAGTTTGAACAGTCCACCGTAGCTTTCGAAGGCACCGTTACTCGCGTCTGGAATTGCACGGCTGTGCCTTGCATGCTTGAGTTCGATCTCCATGCCGCCACCTTGGCCGTGGCTGACGTCGCCGAGTTGATTGGTTCGGCAGGCAAAACCTGGAACCTGCCATTCCTGTCTGGAGCCTCGAGCGACTTGCCTGTGTTCCGGGCACGCGGCACCCTTTCCGCAGACCGCTTGGTTGTAGCTGGGCTTCCTTTGGAAAAATTCACCGCGCATGTAGAAGTGGGCGATCGCGAACTCCGCGCTAACCACGTTGAAGCCAAGTTATTCGGCGGGACCGTCGACGGCGAGTGGCGTTCGGATTGGACAGGGTCGTCAACCCGCTATACCGCTTCGGGAAAACTGGCTGGCGTGGCCCTGGACCAGCTGGGTGCCACGCCGGCAAATGGGCGCGGCCTGGAACTTCTGTCTGCTTGGATCACCGGCAAAGCCGATGCCACCTATTCCTTCCGTTGCGAAGGCAAGAGCGAACAGGAACTGACGACCAGCGCTGCCGGGCAATGGGACTTTTCGGTGACCAACGGCAACTCGCGGTCCTTGCAGCTGGAAGCCGCCAGGCCGCTGAAGTTCCAGAGTTTGCAAGGCGGCCTGGAGCTTGAAAAGCAAGTCTTGAAGGTGCTTCCAAGCAAATTCCGGGCGGAAAAGCGCATCTATGAAGTGAGCGGGACCGTAAGCCTGGCGGACCGCCGCACCAAGCTCAAAGTGAGCAATGGCGGTTCGCAGTGGGACGTCACCGGCGCCTTAGACAATCCGCAGATTTCTCCCCGGCCCCTGACGGCCCAGTCCACCGCGGTACATTCTCGATGAAATTGTTGCGGTTCACTTTAACCGGAATGTTCCTGGCAGCGGTGGTGTACCTAGGACACCAGGCAAATTTGACGGTCGGAGCCGCGCCGACCGGCCAGCAGCAACAATCCGGCGCTAGTCATCGCCTGGCGGAAAGCATGCAGGCCAAGCTCGACCACATCCGCGAGAATGGCGAGCGCCAACATCCCGACCAAACGCCGACCGTGCTTACCGAGGATGAAATTAATGATTATTTTGCTTCCGGCAAGGTGCAGCTTCCCCAAGGGGTGAAGAAAGTAAAGCTGGAAGGCCGCTCCGGCGTGGTAAATGGGTTCTTGAACGTCGACTTTGAGGAGATTCGCGCCGGGCAGAGGTCGTCTAACCCATTGCTCTCCATCTTCACCGGCCGTCACGATGTGCAGTTGGAGGCCGATGCGGCCGCAAGCGGCGGTATCGGCAAGGTCCACGCTCGCCGCGTAAGCATCGACGGCATTGATGTCCCCCGCATGGCCCTTGAATTCTTCGTACAGAAATACCTTACGCCGAAGTATCCCAATGTCGGGATCGATTCAGAATTCAAGCTGCCCTCGCGGATCGATATCGCCACGGTCGGCTACCACAAGCTCACCATCACGCAGAAATAGCCCTACCGTACCCCTTCAATTTGCAGGATATGAAGACTATGTGTCTCTTTCCGCCTTTACGCGAGCGAAGACATAACGCAGCACGACCCCTGCGGGCTGCGGAAGAACGCAAACTGCGCATCTGCGTTAAGGGGCGGGGCCGAAAGGGACAACCGCAAGCCTAGTCTCGACCCCAGGATTTCTTCCGCAGCCCGCAAGGGCCGTGCTGACCATCAAGCACGAAAAGAAACGCTTTTGTTCGAGCCGGCCTATTTCACCGCGTCGCCGGATTTGCCGGTACTCTGGCTGGAATCCTGGCTGAGCTCGAGTTGGAATTTCTTTCCGGAGAACCGGATTGCCGTCAGGTCTCTGGCTCCCGCAGAACCGGTTTTCAATTCGGCCGCATCCTCCTCAGCCTTCCGCTCGAGCGGCACGATTTTGGCGGCGACGGTTGCCATCACCTTGCCGTAGCGGGTGAAGTTGAGGTTTACGTTGGGGCCTTCCTCGTTCCAGCTCACCGT
>DATFXI010000174.1:0-6946 GCA_035316085.1 Candidatus Angelobacter sp. | reverse complement strand
CGATGAACACCACAGCCCGAGCTCGCGAGTAGTAGAACTCGCGTCCTTCCGGCACCGGCGCCATCTCAGAAGCTTGCAGCAGGCGCATGGCTACAGGTTAGCGAAACCCGGCGGCATCGTCCCCTTACCAAAGTGCGATTCGGTTTACCCGCCCTCGAGTATCCTTAGCACCATGAAGGTCCTCGCCACGATCGGGATGTTCTTGTTCTGCCTGCTAATAGCCATTGCAGTTAGGGCCCTCTTTGGTATCGCTTTCATCCGCCTTTGGTGGATCTCGATTCCTGCAGTGATTGTTTTGATCGTAGTCATAAGGCTTCTTGAGTTTCGAAAACGTTCCCTGTTCGATCGGTAGCCTGTTACTGACTTTGTCCTGCTTTTTTGTTTTGTCGCTCCGCCTGCGGGCCCGCTCCCGCCTTCGGCAGAGAGGAACGGCTCTTCGTTTTCATCCTTTCGCGACCATGAATGGCCGCTTTTCCACCAAGCCGCTGGACTGAAGTCCAGCAGCGAGAGCAGATCGTTTTTCGTGCTTGAGCACGAAAAAGAGGTGGAAGAGCGGCGATTTATCGCCGCGTAAGGCGAAGGAAAGGACTTGTTCCTCTCTGCCGAAGGCCTGCGTGCAGCCGAAGGCGGAGCGCGATTGCTATCGTGGCCGAGTCAGGATTATGCCAGCCAAAACAACATACATACCAATGAAGCAGATCCAAAATGCGGTGGCGAGTTGGCCTTTAGGATAGAGACCCTTATACAACCTACTTGCTTCAATTCTCGACGAACGCCGCCACCAGGAAAGCTGCTTGTCCTTGGGCAGCTTCCGATTCACACAGTCCAGCATCCGAATATCGAGTAGGATCGTCGTGATCATAAGCAGGGCCATCAGCGCAAAAAGGAAGTAGTAGAGATAGTAGAGGTACATTCCGCGTCAGCATAACACGTCGCCATCGCTGGGCCGCCCTGGTCTCGACTTGTTCGCGACGCAGAGCTGTACTTCAGAAGGCCGGTATGGAATACTCGAGCCCACACCCATGGCTCAGCGGGCTTCGGAAAACCAGTACGCCGCGCCACTTGCGGCGAACCCCGGCCTGGCGCGTCCTCCAGCCATCTATCTGACTGCGATTGGCACCGGCCTGCTGTTGCATTTTGTCTGGCCAATCTCATTCGTTCCCAGGTGGGCAAGACTGTTCGGCGCCCTGATCGCGGTTTTTGCCGCCACGCTTTTCATCTGGTCGATCAGAACCTTCCTCTCAGCCGGTACGCCGGTGCCCGGGAATCAGCCCACGACCACGATTGTCCAGGCCGGGCCGTACCGCTTCACTCGCAACCCCATCTATCTCGCGTTCTCGCTGTTTCAGACGGGCATTGCGCTCGCGATCAACGACGCCTGGATCCTGGTCATGCTGCTCCCGGCCATTGCCGTGATGTCGTTTGTCGTCATACCGCGCGAGGAGCGCTATCTCGAAGCGCGCTTCGGTGAGGAGTACGCGAGGTACAAGGCTCGCGTCCGGCGCTGGCTGTAGGCTGACAACGCTGAGGCAGTGGGGTTTCAGATCACCCGATCACCGGATCACCGGATCACCCGATTCTTTTCACTCTAGTAGCTGCGAGCTTGGAGCTGTGCGCCTGGAGCTGGCTCACGATTGTCGTTGCACGCCCAAATCAGGGCTATGACCCAACCAACGATCGTCCACCCGAACAAGCAATTGACGATCAAAATGGCCATGCGATTCCTGTGCCGCCAGTGGAATGCCAGCAGCGTTGGTAACCAGTAACTGATAATCATCAACGCAAAAGTGACCATCGCTTTCTCCTCTGGTAGTACGATACGCAGGCGCGGCAATGGAAGTTCCGTTCTGCACTGTTGTCGTCTTCTAATCCTCTCATCCTGAAAGACTTGGAGCGAACGGGGCGGCAGTGACCAACCAATTCCTAGCGAACCGCCGGTGGAGGCGCGGGCGTTGGGTTCGGATTGGAGCCGCCGCCGCAGAGAGGCGTACAGGTACTGGCGCCGCTGCAACTGGTCGGAGCATCGCTCCGGCAGGATGGTTCGTCGAAGTAGCGCAAGTCTGCGGGCCGCATCTCCGGATCGCCGGTCCATACCAAGCCGACGCCGGCAATGTCCAGCGCGTAGGTAAAGGCATTGGGATTCTCGCAGTTGAGGTTTCTCTTCTGCAGGGTAGCTAACACCGGCATGCGGGCATAGGAGCACACCATCAGGCCCAGCGCGCTGGTGCGAACGCGATAGCTCAGCTTGGTTTCCGGCTCCAATCGAGACGCGGGGCGCGCCTTCGCTGACGCCGACGCCGACGCCGCCGCCGTGGTTTGTTTTGATGCCGCCGAGGTCGTTGGTTTTGACGTCGTCGCCGGTGATGGCGATGACTCTGGCGCTGGCGCTATTTGGGCAGCGAGGGCGCCGGAGCTTGTGGCGCGAACATCGTCGATCCAGGGACGACATAGGACGACCGGGTAAGACGCCGTCACAAAATACGTGGTGTTATGGCTGCACGACAGCTTGGCAATGCTCCCGCCCGAGGGCGGGCGGACCGGCGGCCCAACGGGTCGGCGCGCCACTGCTTGCGAGCGCGGTGCTGCCACCACAAAGACTCTGCCGTCGCCGACCGGCTTCAGTTGTGTGGCGAGATGGGCGGGAAGGTCAGGAAGATTGTCGGCCGGGGACTTTGCCTGGGCGGCTGGGGACTTTGTTTGCGCAGTCTTTGCCGCGGGCGTGGTCTGGCTCTTTGTAGTCTGCCCGGCGTTTGTAGTCTGGGCTGCGCTTGTGGTCTGGGTGGCGCTTACGGTCTGGCCAGCTGCAGCCTGTCCGACGGTTGCGGGCATTGCGATCAAGCTGATCAGGACTGCTGCGGCGATGAATAGTTTCCGGGACGTCTTGCGGTGTCTCTCGTACGTGTCTTCCATCGTGCTGCCTTTCAACATCGTCCCAGATTATACGCACACGGTAGAAGAGCGGCCATTCATGGCCGCGTTAAGACGAACGAAAAAGTATCAATTCCTTGCTGCCGCAGGCCGACGCGCAACACAGTGAAGCGTCGCTTGCTACCAATCGAGCAACATCGGGAGGCGATGCGTTACCGATAAAAGGGCGTGGCGCCGGAATAGAGCAAACGCGAAGCGGGCCGCGACCTCAAGCGGCGAGTTTGCCGGACACCCATCAAAAGCGCACTGGTCGAGCTCGGCTTCGTTCATATTCCAGGTTTTTCGATTCAGCTCATTCAGCTCCTGGGCGAGGGAAACGCTTGATGCAATGATGGCTTTGTTCCCGGAGGCATCAGGCGCCTCAAATATGAACGGTAGCCTTGTCGGGAACCAGAATTTCGCGTCTGAAAGCAGCGCCGGGTAGGCCGTTCGGCAATCGCGGCCCATGCTGCGCTGAATGGCTGGGTCCCTGGCGAAATCCTTCGGAAGGTCCTTGGGGATCGCCAACTCCGGATGCTCCTCGTAAGCCGCCCATAGCAGCAAACCTTGATATCCGTCCCACGCCGGCTTGTCGGTGAAGTAAGGCGCGGTGGGACTCTCGTCCCAGTCGAGCGGTTCGGGAAGGCGAGATGCAAGTGATGCCGCAAGGCCGTTGCGCCACTCCAAGACGATGCGACGGATCTCCTCCGGATCGCGAATCGCGTCGGGCGGATTGTGCTGGCGAACCACCTGGAAACTGGCGCCAATTTCGCGCGCCACTCGGGCCGCCACCAGTTCCCAGTCGCCCGCATAGTAGCGCGTGAGCGAGCCGACATAGATATCGAGACCCAAGCTTTTTCCGTCCTGTTGCGCGGGATCGCCGGCAGTATAACGGAGAGGTCATGAGTTTTCCCACCCTTCGCAAAGCGCGAAGGATGGGCCACCCGTCCAACGGCACCCGATCCTCGAAAGCCAACCCTTACCGGAGCAAATGCAGGGTTCAGATGACCCGATGACCTGATCACCCGATCACCCGATTTCTTCCGAATCCCAACCCCTCGCAAAAACTAGAAACGCGAAGGATGGGCCACCCGCCCGTCCAATCGATTACGGGCTAGAAGGCGGGGCGGGCACACTCTTGGGAAGCTCGTAGATGAACTTCAACATCATCTCAGAGAAAAGGATGAGCTGTTTGGCATCGTCTTCTGACATGAGCTTGATTTCGTGATTTGCCTCATTTGATTTCGTCCGAATGTAATCTACCCAGTGCCTTCCGTTTGGAGGAACGAATCCCTCGCCTGCTAGATAATCAACGTACTCGACGAATGTTTGACCTTCTTTCGCGCCCTGTTGAACTGCCACATTCATCAACAGCTTCCGGCATGCCAAGACGGCGGGCGTATATGAGGACGTTTGGATACAACGCCGTGCTTCCGTATATAGCTTGTCTACGTCGACGGGGAGATGTCGAACATGCTGCCCGTATGTCACGCCTGGAAACTGACCCCCATTTTGGTCAAAGTATGTGGGTTGCGCGCAATTGCTGCAGATATAAATAAAGACAGTAGGACTCGTATTAACTGACAAGTAACCGTGGTTGGACCCACAATGGTGTCACAGTACCCGCACTTATACTTGCGCGGGCCGATAGCCATGGTTTGATGCCACCCACCTATCGAAGACATATTGCAACTGCTCGTTTCACGGAAACAACGGAGCGCGGCCTCCGCCGCGCCCGTCACCTCAGTTCAAAGTTTGTCTTGCGAATAAATTTGCTTGCAGCTGTACCGAATCCCCGGTGTGCTAATTAGTGCAGCTATCCATTTTTCTTCAGGTATTGACTCAGACTGTCTTCTCCTGACCGTTCCAGTACAGTGCCCAACGTCGCGTCGCTCCGAGTTCCTTCGGCGAAATCCTCACCGTATTCCTTGCGCAGGGTGCGTACCAGAGTGTCACTGCGCTTGTGCCTGATCTCGCCGTTCTGGTCACGGCAGCGGTTGTCTAGCCCAGTCTTGCAATGGTTATCTTTCATATCACCTCACCAACACCGGGAGAACCCGGCGGTCTAATCGCCAAAGGCAAACAGCTGCCGCTGGCGGATCGTTTAACTACACCCGCTCGTGCTTTCACATGCAGGGTGGGTGCTTCGCACCACTTTGGTTCCTTCGCTCAAGCCAACACCGCTTTCGCTCAGGATGACAATTTGTGCTGCGGTTCTTGCGGCTGTTTACGAACAGCCGCTTGTGGAACCGCAGGACATACATCTGTAACAACTCCCATTCCTTGTCATGATCGCGCCGCAGAGATGGCATGACGGCGCATCGCCCATGTCGACCAGTTCTTTCATGGCGTCGGCGGCGTGGTAAATTCCACGATCCTCGAGATGAGGAGTTCCTGGATCGTAGCCTTTAGCACTTAGCGTTTGGCCGTTAGCCAAACCACCTTGAGGAGGCGTCGTATCTTCACCGCCGCTGCCTTGGCCAATGGCTAAGGGCCCAGTACTAATGGCTCCGCCGCCCTGCGGCGCCTGCAGTTCCTTGAACAGCGGATACTGCTTCCCGGTCACGAACCGGATCTCGAGCCAGCGGAAGATGTAATCCATCATCGACTTGGCGATGGGGATCTCCGGGTTGCCGGTGAAGCCGGCGGGCTCAAAGCGGGTGTGCTGGAACTTGTCACACAACAGCTTCAGCGGGACGCCGTGCTGCATGGCCAGCGACACCGCCAAGGCAAAGGAATCCATAAGCCCCGAGACGGTGGAGCCCTCTTTGGCCATGCGGATAAAGAGCTCGCCGGGCGTGCCGTCTTTATAAAGGCCGACGGTGATGTAGCCTTCGTGGCCGGCGATCGAGAATTTGTGTGTGACCGAGGCACGCTCGCCCGGCAAGCGGTGGCGCAGCGCCTTGGGCGGCGCCGACTGCTGGTCTTCTTTTGTCGGGCCAATGAGTCTCCTCACGGCATCAATCACCAGGCCTTGCTGCTCCTTCGCCGCGCCGGTGATGCGTGCGACTTCCAAAGCAAAGCCTTTCTGCTCGGGCGAGAGCGCGGCCCAAGCAAGGTCCTCGTTCTGCAGTCGCTCGCCCCGGGTGCCGCGCCGCGCAGCTTCTTCGCGCTTGGCGGCAGCCATGAGCGGCTGCGCCTTCTTCGATCCGTCGCGGTAGATGGCCACAGCCTTCAATCCAAGCTTCCACGATTGCAGGTAGGCGTCCATGATGGCCTCGACCGTGGCCTGCTCGGGAAGGTTCACGGTCTTGGAGATGGCGCCGGAGATGAACGGCTGCGTGGCCGACATCATCATCACGTGGCCCATGTAATGGATGCTGCGCGTGCCCTTCTGCGGCTTGAAGCTGCAGTCGAACACGTCCAGGTGCTCGTCCTTCATGCCGGGGGCGCCTTCGATGGTGCCGGTGGAATCGATGTAGCCCACGATGGAGTGGACCTGTTCCGGCGTGTAACCCAGCTTCCACAGCGCCAGCGGCACAGTGTTGTTCACGATCTTGATCATGCCGCCGCCGACCAGCTTCTTGTATTTCACCAGCGCCAGGTCCGGCTCAATGCCGGTGGTGTCGCAATCCATCATGAAGCCGATGGTGCCGGTGGGCGCCAGCACCGTGACCTGCGAGTTGCGATAACCGGTCTTTTCGCCCAGGGCCAGAGCTTCGTCCCAGCAGCTCTTCGCGCCTTCGTAGAGGTTGGCGGGAACATCCTCTTTATTAATGTTGTTGACCGAAGCCCGGTGCATGCGGATGACGTCCAGGAACGGCTCGCGGTTGATGTACCAGCCCGGGCAGGCGCCGCCGCTGATGTCCTGCGGCGAGACGCGCGGCGTGGCCGGAGCCAGGCCGGGGCACTGCTCAGCGATACGCGCTGATTGCAGATAGGCTTCACCGCACATGATGGCGGTAACGCAAGCGGCGTATTCGCGACCGGCGATGGAATCGTAAGGCAGCCCGGTGGCCATCAGCAGCGCGCCCAGGTTGGCGTAGCCCAGGCCCAGCGGGCGGTAGTCGTGCGAGTTGCGCGAGATGGCTTCCGTCGG
>DATFXI010000173.1:0-4995 GCA_035316085.1 Candidatus Angelobacter sp. | reverse complement strand
GCTCCAGCCATTTTCCGTACGGCAGGTGGCCATGCCCCGGCCGTGCGACCCGCCGAACACGAATCCGCCCTTCAATAATGAAGGCACGACAGCGATGCACTTGGCCGAACTCAAGACTTCTTCGGGGATGCCCTTATCGGGCGCAGACATGATTTCGTTGAGGACCGTGGCCGCAGAATCAGCGCGGCCCGCGGCGCTCTCAGCAAACGACCAAGACGAAATCGAAATCAGCAGTGCGCAGAACGTGGCTTTATAGGGGAGTCTCATAGGTTCCTCGAGGACGATTGTAAATTGCGGGACAGCAGCTTAGGTTGTGAGATGCTGAAAAATTATGAAGGGTTGGATACGGTGACCCTCGTGACCATATCCAACCCCCGTCTCCCAGGTTCTGTGGTAGGTGCAACAAGTATCCATTTGCGTCGGAAGGCCGGCAAGTAACAGCGGTGCTTACTGCATGTGGCAACTCGGACATGTACCGGGCTGTCCGATGGGTCCAAGACGGTGCCGTTTTGGTAAACACCCTAACCCAGCAATCAGCACTCCGCATTCAGCCCTTTTTCTGGAATCCCGAATCCCCGGCGCTGCGCCGGGGTGAGGGATCGCTTATCGTCACAATGGGCTGAAGGGACGGATTTGTGGAAGCGGGTAGGGATCCCTCACTCGGCTAAAACCGCCGGGATTCGGGATTCCAGAAGTTGCTGAAAGCTGACTGCTGAGTGCTACTTGGACGAAGTGACTAGCGAGTGCGTGATCGCATGTACGGAAAGAGCGATGCGGTTCTGCACGCCGACTTTGCGCATCAGTTTGGCGACGTGGGCTTTGACGGTCCGTTCTTCGATGCCCAAGACCGAGCCGATCTCCTTGTTGGAGCGGCCCGCCACCAGGAGCTCCAGCACTTCTTTCTCACGGTCAGTGAATGTGACACGGCCGGCAGGAAAGATCCTTCCCGGCGAGGAGGTAACGCGCTCGATAAAAATGGAAAGCACGCGACGCGGGGCCCACACCGAGCCCTGATTCACGTTGCGCATAGCCTGCACAAACTCCGCGGGTGACGCGGCTTCGTCGACGTATCCTTTGGCCCCTGCGGCTAGAGCTTTGAGAATGGTCTCATCATCTGCGCCGCTGCCGGTGACGATGATACGCAGGTCGGGGCGCGCGGCTTTCAGTCCTGCCATCACATCAAACAGGTTCTGGCCGGCGCGTGTGCCGAGCAAAACCAGGTCCACGTCGCGGCGCTGCCCGAGTTCCGCCAGACTGCACGCGAACAACGCTAAGTCGCGCTCCGTGTCAAACAGTGACTTGAGTCCGATGAAGCGCAAGGGATCGCTTTCCACCACCGCAATCTGGATGGTGGGTTTCTTCGACGCGGCTGCTTTCATCAAAGCTTCCTCCAGGACACTCATGCTCCCAGAATTGTAAGCAAGGTTGGCCTCACCTCATCCGAAAGTATCATGAACACTAGACCCTGCCCATTGTTTAGCAGAGTACATGTACTTCAAGCCGAGGCGCAAGAATTGGCGCGCGATTAGGGTTTACTTGACGGCTTCCAGCGCCGGACGGTCCACACCGCGTACCACCGCGTCAGTGTGGCCCAAAACGAATCCGCGCTGGTAACCTTCGCAGTAGCTGGCTTCGGCAGCGGCGTCCTGGGGCTTGAGCGGGTGAAATTGAGAACAGGGTACGGCACTGACATCCAGCGGCGGCGCCAGCGCTGGAGCCGGTCTTCCGCGCTGAAAGCCGGCAACGTAGCCTGAAGCTAGTCCCTGATCAAAGTACTCGCCGGATGGGTCAGCCGGCAAAACCGGCTCTAGCGCCCTGGCCAGCGCCCTGGTGGCCTCCACCGCGCGGAAACTCCGACCTGTGAACCCGTCGCTGTACCCGGCCTGCAACCCGGCTTCGAAACCGCTTTGGAAAGATTTCTTCGGGCCGAACTGAGACGCATAGCCCTGGCTCACGCCGTGAAACTGCTCGCGTTGCCTTCGCGCCAAGCGTCCCATGTTCACGTCGATGTTCCCCAAGTGGTAACCCTCCTCGTAGCCGTGGCGGTAGCCGTGAGCAAACGCAGACCGCGCCAGGACCGCGCCCGAGCCGTCTTCCTTAAGATGGCTCTCCTGTCCGGGGTCCCCGGAAAGCCCGGCTTTGGCTTTCTGGGGTGGTTGAGCGCTCGCCGGCAGGGCTGCGGCAACGGTCAAGACCAAAAGGAGGATGTGGGGGAACAACCGGCGCATGGGACTTCCGGGTCAAGACATGGCGTTCACCATTAGATGACCGCGCTGGGTACGGAAGATGTCAGCTTTCCCTCCGCGCGCGATGGCTAAGGGCACATTTCCCACAGCCTTAAGCAATTCCACCAATTCCGGCAACTCTGGAACGGCTGGATACTCCATTCAACCTCAATCGGTCACGGTAAGTCCGTTATTTGTCCGCGCTGACAGATTAAAAACCTGGGGGAAACGGCGCAGATAGATAAAAGACCCAACGTGATTTGCAAGATCGCCCCGGAAGCGGTTAAACGGCCGTTCCGGGGCTTTATCTTTGACGGTGGTCATCTTCTTCTTAATTGACCAAGACCATGACCAGCGTCTAGCGATGCCCCAAACCGGATCGCGGGCCTTTAGGCAGACGGCACGTTGCTTCGGGATGCGCAAACGAACCGCTACGCGGTATCAGCGCCTATCGATTCGCTCGTCCATCCGGCTAGCGCGATTTCAGGCGAACAAGTGACCCGCTATTCAATCGCCCTCGACTCGGAGACTATGACAGTTGGGATATTCACTCACTGCAGCTACTAGAAACTGTAGGCGACGGAGACGTTTTCCGTCTGCTGACTTGGCATTTCAACTTCCAGCAACTTGTCAAAACCTCAAGATTTGCAAAGAAATCATTGACATATGTAAAGACGGAGATATATAAGGTTTCACCTGTTCCGGCTGTGGCACCCGGAATGCAAAGTACCTTCACGTCTTTATTTTCATTTCCCAGGTTTTTCTGACAACTGCAATTCAACTTCTGGAGGACAGAATGAACAAGCGTCTCCTGTTTGCATTTACCTTCCTGTTGCTGATGTGCGTATCCGCCCCGCTAGCCCTGGCGCAAAGCGGAACGGTTGCCGGCACGGTCGGCGACAGCACAGGCGCGGTGATTGCGGGAGCTCAAGTGACCATCCGCGATGTAAACACCGCAGCTAGCCGCTCCACGGTAACCAACTCGCAAGGTTTTTATGAGTTCCTTGCCCTTAAACCGTCCACCTACGAAGTAACCGTAGAGGCAAAGGGCTTTGGCAAAGCCGTAAAGCGTGACATCAATGTGGTCGTGGGCCTGGAGTCTCGCGTGGATGTGGCCCTCAAGCTCGGTTCGGTAACCGAAACCATTGAAGTGAAATCGGAAGTGCCGCTCATCGAGCCAGACAAGACGAATGTCAGCTATTCCATCGAGAGCAAACAGATTCAAAACCTGCCTCTGCAGGGCCGCCAGTTCCTCGATCTGGCGTTGCTGACACCGGGAGTGACGGCGCAAGCGCCGGGCACCCAGGCGGGCGGCATGAACGTTTCCGGCATGCGCAGCCAGTCCAACAATTTCACTTTGGACGGGATCAGCATCAATGATCCCCAGGTAAATGGCCCGCTCAACGCCTTTCGTATTACCGACGCCGTCCAGGAATTCAACGTAAACACCAGCATCGCCACCACAGATTTTGGCCGCAGCTCCGGCGCCCAGGTGTCGGTCGTCACCAAGAGCGGCACGAACACGTATCATGGCTCGGCCTTCTACTACGGGCGCAATGAGGCCTTCGACGCTAACGACTGGTTCTTGAATGCGGCATCCAAGTCCAGGAACGTACTACGGCGTCACCAATACGGCGGGACCATCGGCGGCTTTGTGTTAAGGGACAAGACGTTTTGGTTCCTCAGTTTTGAAGGGTTCCATCAAGTGAACCCCAGTCCTCAGCTGTCCACTGTGCCCTCCCTGGCCGCTCGCGCCACCGTCACCAATCCGGTTTCGTTGAAGCTGTTGCAGTTCATCCCCTCGCCAAACATCGCGGTTCCGCTCCCCGACGGGACCAATTGGGCGGGGACCGTGGACCAGCACACCTACGATCAGACCTACCTATTTAAAGTTGACCACAGTTTGAGCCCGAACAATCACTTGATGGGCCGCTATGCCATGGTTCGCGGCGATACCTTGAGTTTGCAGCAGAACCCGTTCAACGGCACCATCACGAATCTTCCTGGTTCGCAGTCGGCCGTGATCGATGAGACCTACAGCCACGGGACCTGGCTGAATCTGTTCCGGGTCGGGTACACGCGCAACCTCACGGACTTCGGTCCCCAGGATGTCAAAATCAACCCGGCCTCGATTTTCACAGATCCGGTAACGGGTAACCCGCTGCCGGGATTTGTTGATACCACCAAGCCAGGGGGCGCGCTCAACGGCGGCTTACCACGCATCACCTTCAGCTCGAGTGCGGCCGTCCCGCTTGCCAACTTCGGCCTGGGCGCTGGCACCAACATGCCGCAAGGGCGCACCACCAACACCTATCAGCTCGTTGATAACGTGAGCAAAACGATTGGCACGCACACGCTGCAATTCGGCGGCGAACTACGCAGAGAGCAGACCTTCCGCTTTCTGAACGGAAATTACCGCGGCGCAATTTCCTTCGCAAGTTGGGCGACTTTTGCGGCGGGAGTACCCCGCAACGGGTCTCTGCGCACGGGTGGACCCGACCAGACCTTCCGTAGCTGGAGCCGGCTGGCCGAATACCTTTTTGTCCAGGACTCCTGGAAAGTAAAGTCTAATTTCACTCTCAACTACGGCGTCCGCTATGAACGCCCCGGCGCAATGGTTGAAAAGAATGACAGCGGCAGCAACTTCGTGCCCGGCGTGGGCATGATGAAGCTCAATTCCAACCTGCGGATTGACGTCAATCCCGCGCTTCAGGGCCAGGCTGCCCTTAGCCTGACTCCGGTCCCCGGCGTCTTTCTGCCCAGTAACGGC
>DATFXI010000172.1:0-2778 GCA_035316085.1 Candidatus Angelobacter sp. | reverse complement strand
CACGATGTCAGGATGGTCGACGTTCAAAATCACCATCTTGGCGGCGCGGCGCGTCTTGCCGCCGGACTTGATCACGCCGGCAAAAGCGTCAAAGCCTTTCATGAAGCTGAGCGGGCCGGAGGCCTGTCCGCCGCCGGAGAGAATTTCCTGCGAGCCGCGCAGCGTGGAAAGATTGGTGCCCGTGCCGCTGCCCCACTTGAACAACATGCCTTCAGTTTTGGCCAGCGTCAGGATGGAATCGAGCGAATCCTTTACCGAGTTGATGAAGCAAGCCGAGCACTGCGGGTTGCGATAGCCGGTGGTCGAGAACTCAGATTGGCCGGTCTCCATGTTCCAGTGCCAGTTCTGCGCGTCAGACTGCGGCTCCAGACGGTCGCAACCCACGTTGAACCACACCGGAGAATTGAAGCTGGCCTTCTGCTGGACCAGGATGTGGACCAGCTCGTCGTGGAAGGCGTCGCGGTCGTCCGCGGTAGCGAAGTAGCCTTGCTGCCAGCCCCAGTCGCGGATGGTCTCCGCCACGCGCTTGATGAGACCGCGCACGCCGGTCTCGCGCTGCGGTGTGCCGATGGCCCCGTGCAGATATTTGCTGGCCACGATGTTGATGGCCGTCATCGACCAGTCTTTGGGCGACTCCACTTCCCTCTGTTCGAAGATGGTGTTGCCCTTGGCGTCCGTGATGGACGCGGTACGCAGCTCCCATTCCACCTCGTCGTAAGGCGAGACGCCGGTGCGCGTGAAGTTGCGCGGCACCTTCAATCCCGGGGCGGTTTTCTGCGCGACGGTGGACCGGGTCGCTTCCACGTTGCTGGTCTTGGTCTTGAATTCTGCCATTGGCTCTTCTCCGTCCGATTCCTTTAGTTTCGTATCCCTCAAGGCTCCCTGTGGCGCGATGGCGGTCGCGCCATGCCTCGCCGCGGAGTGACGCATGACGATCACTCCGCGGCGAGCTTCCCTTAGAATCCTGCGGGGAATACTCTTTCGTGTTCGTGGGCTTTGCTTACCCGGTCCACCGCTCGCTCTGCCACGGTGGCGGGTTCGCGGTCAGACGGATTCTCAAAGATCTGAGAAACCGCGCTGCGCTGCGAGTGCAGCCAGTCCTTCAGCGCGGTGACCGCGCCACGACGATCCTCATCCCGCGGCGCCACCGCGTATCGCAAGTAGCAGCGCGCCTGCTCCAGCCGCTGCCGCCAGGGGCTGCCCGCCGTAAACAGACGGTTGAGCGCCCGGGCCAGGTCATCCGTCTCCTCGACCTCAAACACCGCCAGCATACGCCGGCTGTACGGACCGGCAGGCTGGGCGAGCTCCTCCGCCAGCGCGTAGATTCCCGGCTGGCGGGGGACCAGCAATAACTCAAAGCTCGACTCGCAATGGAACCAGCGCGACCAATTCATTTCCATAGCTCACTCCAAAAACTGCTACCGCCGCCACCGGCCAAAATACCTGCAGCAGCGGGCTATCAATATCACCGCGATGCCGAATTGCTTCCCGGCCCACCTCGGTGCCGGGTTCTCGAACTGCTTTTTTCGGAAGCCCCGTCTGGTTGCGGCGAGGTCGAGTGTTGGAAAAGTTACTCCTCTATATTGGGCCTGTCAATAGGCAAGCACTATATATTGTACTTTATTTTCAGATGCTCCGCCGGCATCGTTAAGTTGCTGTGTTTTCCGTCTTTTAGCCGTATTTTACCGTTGTTTAGGGGTGTTCTTTGCGTGGTTCACCCGCAGTTACCCTGGTCCAATTTGAGGGTCAAGTCGCTCGAAAATCGCACTCGCGGCGCCGGCTGGAGAAATTCTCTGCGCCCAAAGCAGAGTGACGAAAAGGATGCCCAAAATCTACGCGCCCGACTCTTAGGCGTCAATGCCAGAAAACTGGGCAGTGATGTGGATTCTGTGGAAATTGCCTGAGACTGGCCTCGGGGAACACGGCCGGGCCTGCCAATCCTTTACACTCAGTGCGTTCGAACCGATGGAGTTGCCATGCGCCTCATTCTCTTGCTTCTGCTTGTGACCGTTCTCGCCTTCTCCGGACAATCAATCGCCGGCCAATCGCAATCGCCGGCTCCCTCTGCTCATTCCCGGCAGGCTACCTTGGAGCAGCAACTGCGCGACGCCGACCTTGAATTCTGCCGGCAGACCGCGGCGCGGCGGCTCGACGGCTGGATGGACTTCTTCGCCGATGATGCCTCGATCATCCAGAACGGAAAGACATTAAGCGGGAAGGCCGATCTGCGGAAGCATTATGAGCCAATGTTTGCCAACAAGGATTTCACGCTGACCTGGACGCCCACGCACGCCGAAGCGTCCAAAGACGGATCGCTGGGCTACACCTACGGCACATACCAAGCCCGGACCGGCAGCGAGGTTTCCCGCGGGATGTATCTCACCCTCTGGCGCCGTGTAAACGGCAAATGGAAAGTGGTGATGGATACCGGCAGCGCGCTGCGCCAGCAACCGTAGAGTCTGTCATCCCCAGCGGAGCGCCGCCTTATTGGACCAGGTTAGCGTCGAAGGGATACTTAACCTGGCTACCTTTGTTTGAGCCGGAGCCGACCACAAGCGTGTACGGTCCGGACTTGATCCCTTGCGTGGGCATTTCGAACAGCAACCGAGGCTCGCCGGCGACTGGCTTTAGACCGCTTTGCGACCAAACTTCGGACCCGGTTTTCTCATCCAGAAGCCGCACCCGAAAAGAAGCCGCGGACGTCTTGGGCAGGACAAGGTCCACCTTGAGGAAGCGCGTGGATGGTTGAATTGTGACGGTGGGTACGGCGTTGCCGCC
>DATFXI010000171.1:0-3438 GCA_035316085.1 Candidatus Angelobacter sp. | reverse complement strand
CTTCGCCGCGCAGATGAGAGCAAGGATAGACATCGCCGTTCCAGCGCACCGTCGCGAAGCGGTCACCCATCGCACACCCAGCGACGCCGCGCGCCTTCAGCTCCTCGGCGGACCGTCCGTAGAACAGGAAGGAGAACGCGCAGTCCACGGTGAGCGTCGTGCCTATACAGATCGGTTCGAGTTCTCCGAGCAGCCCCAAGAGTAGATGGGAGTCCGCGGGAGCCAGAGCATTCTGCGCATACCATGGCGCGTTGCCGGGCGCCGGCTTGGGGCGAATCAGGTTGATGGTGGCTGCGCCCTGAGCGCAGGCCCAGCCGAGCAGGTCGGCAAGACAGTCGAGGTTCCTGCGTGTGATGATGAGGTTGAAGCCGAAGCGCACGCCCCGCGCCCGCGCGAGCGCCGCCTTCTCTTCCAGCACCCGGGTGTTGACGGACACGGCATCGTTCAACGATAGGCGCACTTCGCCGATGCAGCTGACTATCTCGTCTAGTAGCCCCTCGGTGAGGGCCCAGCCGTTGGTGGTCACATTCGGGACGATGCCGTGCTGGCGTGCACGACACACCGTAGGGACGAACTTTGGTGAGATGAGAGGCTCACCGCCGCCCAAGGCCAGTTGGAAAACGCCCATCTTGGCCCACTCATCAATGAGCGCGAAAATGCGCTCCAGCGGCAACGATCCCCAATCCTCTTCTTGCAATCCTACGTAGCACGAGGGGCAGCGCAGATTGCAGACGTTGTTGAGTTGAAGGTGAACGCTTTCAGGAGCCGGTGCAAAGGATGGCGGATCGCAGAGGGCGGGTGGCGGAATGGGGTGGCCTGCCATCTCGTCGTGGCTTTCCATGATAAAGCCTGGTGCGGCCAAGTCGCGCAACAAGATGTCCACTTCGGCGACGGTGAAGTTACGGCAGAATTGCCCGATCAATCGGCAGCGCAACTCACACGCCGTTTGCGGCGTCGCCAGCGCCGCGAGGGCGGCGAAGGCTTCGGTATCCAACTCGACCGTGGTGGCCGTTTCAGGCAGAAAAGCTGCGCCGCCGTCCCGCGTGCGGCGCAAGCGGGTCTGCGGATGGAGTCGCCAAGCCAGTATCCGGGCATCCCTCATCCCACGACCTCCAAAATAGCGGCCAGTTGCTTCGCCACCGGCGACTTCCGGCCCTTGAGAATGCGGCGCTCGGCGCAGTAGTCGTGCATCACGTCCAGCGCCTCCGTCTTACCGGCATACAGCTCGGCACGCAACTGCAATCCCAGTTCGGCCAGCCCTTCCATGGGGTCTTCGCCGAGCTCGTCGTAAGAGGCGCTGTAATCTTGATTCCAGCTGTCAAAGCACAAACGGATCCGCGGGCCCTGCTTCTCAAACGTCAGACTCGCCTCATCCTCCACTTCATAATCCTCGAAATGAATCTCCGGCAGCTTTTTCGGCTCCAGCATCACCGACAAGGTCCACCAGTCGTAAGACTCGCGCACCTCGACGTCATAGTGCTGGAGGAATTTCTTCCGCCGCTCATCGCCCATGTCGGCGAAATCGCCATGATAGGTGATCTGGGCTGTGCGATTGCCGACGTCCACGTGGCTGCTCAACTTACTCACCACGGCGCGCGAGGCTTGGCTGATCGGCTTGGCGGCGTAGAAGAGATAATTAGTGGAACTGTGGTCGGCGATGAATTGCTGGCGGGTGCTGATGATTCGCATAAGGTAACTCCTCCCGGTTACTGTCCTAAGCGCGCAAGGGCAGGGGACGAACGCCCAAGTGACGCTGGTAGAGCCGGTAGGCTCAATTCCCTGTTAACTCGCTGCCGTCCTGCCAAAGCCCCAGGCCGTCGAAGGTCTTGAGGGCTCTATGAAACAGATCTTCCAACTTTTCTCCTGCTCTTTTGCTTGTTGATCTGCGCCAGGATCTGGAGGTTTTGCTGGACCTCCTGGAGTTGGCATTGGATCAGGCGACGTTCCTGGATAGATTTCTCTAGCTCTATCGGCCGATCTTTGCCCAGGTCACGCGAGACGACCTGGTTTCCTTCGCGCACTTTCAGATAAAAATATTTTTGGCGCCCAATGCGGCGTTGAAGAACGCTGCCGCGCGGCAATTGTGCCAGCCTCGACCGCAGACGATTGTCCAGGTCCTGATAATAGTCCAAGCTTTCTTTTAATATGCCTTTGAGAATTGCCATAATATCTTATACCACAGATATATAACACAGCTAACTTGTGATATAAATGCGTTCACGGGTACCCCAATAGTCCGGAGCATTCGAGGGACGCGCCCGTGAAATGGTAGATAAATTATGTTGGCATCGAAAAAGATCGTACAGTCATCCGGCAACTCGTCAAATCTCATAGAAGTTTTCCTCGGCCAGGATATCCTTCACCTTCTTGTCTATTTTCATAGTACCCGCCGTTGCCTCGACTATGCTGCCCGATCTCGGCCAGATTTATCTGGGGGTGTTTGTAAGATCCACGACGGAACATTGAGAATTTGTCGCCCTCTTGTGACAATCTTGTGACAATAATTGATGGAAATAGGCCGTAATCAGCATCAATAGATGCGCTGTCTGGTGGCTGCAACTCGTAACAAAATCAATTAGATAGGAATCAATGTGAAAAGACGGCAAAACTTCGAACGGGATTCATAACCCCTTGGTCAACATATAGAACCTGATTCATGACTTTTCAGTTTTTCCCTGATTTCCGTCTTTAGATTTAGAATTTCGCAGCGCATCAAGAGCATCAGCCGCGCGCCGCGCTGTATCCACATTTGCATTCATGTATCGCCACAGCATGGCGGGCGTTGTATGACCGGAAACGCGCATCACTTCGGCGGGCTGCATCCCGGCTTCGACCATTCGCGTGATGGCAGTATGGCGGAGGTCATGGAATCTCAAGCCTTCAACTTTTGCTGCCTTACAAGCTGCGGCAAATCCATTTTTGAAATTGTCCTTGATTCCGAATACAAGTCCTTCCGGGTCTTTGGGGGCATTCTCGTAAAGCTGCTTCAACTCCGATTCCACTCGTGATGTCATAGCAACGGCGCGGGCGCGAGCGGTCTTTGTGTTGAAAGCCTCGATATCGATGGAGCGGGCGTCGAAGTCCACATTGCGCCAGCGCAATTTCAGCAATTCACCACGGCGCATTGCTGTATCAACGGCGGCGATGAGGATCGGGC
Organism: Candidatus Angelobacter sp.; assembly: GCA_035316085.1. GTDB lineage: Bacteria > Acidobacteriota > Terriglobia > Terriglobales > Acidobacteriaceae > Angelobacter. Next base: position 281 of record DATFXI010000171.1, on the reverse strand, counting down.
GGAGATGTTTGCGAGAATCCACCTCACAGGCCGCCAATAGTTTCTTTTCCTCTTCAAACGTCATCAACCGTTCTCGATGTGTTTCATCAGCTTTGCTGATTAATGAAGCGCCGCTATTGAAAGGGTTCTTTGAAATCCAGTCCTGCCGAAGCGCGAAATTAAGGATCGCGCGAAGGATCTCAAGCTCGCGGTTGACCGAGGCGATGCTTCTAGTCGTTCCTCGGACGGTTAGGACTTTTAGCCTCGCCAGTTTGAATGCCTCGATGTCCGAATGCGTGATG
>DATFXI010000170.1:0-6600 GCA_035316085.1 Candidatus Angelobacter sp. | reverse complement strand
CTTCGCCTGGAGATCTCTGACACGTCGGCGGACCAAACCGTCACCGGCTGGAACGACTACGAGTTCCTGTACCGCACCACAGATGAGCCGGCGAACCAGGCCGTATCGAACAACAATCGCTAAAGGAGAAGGCCAACCCGGACAGTTGTCATTTATGACACTTCATTTGGTTTGAGAAATTAAAATTGATCCAACGTTGCTTCTTTTCTTGCCGGATCGGCGGATGCCTGAGAGATCAAGAGCTGATCAGATGCGGAGGCCAAATGTCACGCCAGCTCACTCCTTGTCCTTGAGGCTCCGTTTCCTCTGGAGTCGCCGCGCAGAAACGTACTACCGACGCGAGATTTATCTGGACTATTTTCGTTGAGACGTGGGACGGTTCTTTCGTCCTGTCGCAAGTTTGTGCCGAACCTCGCGGCGTACTATCGCTGGCAAACGACCTTCGTTTTCTTCGACGAACTGCCGCACGGCTTTCGCATCTCGTTCCGCCAATGCTCTCAGGGCCCACGACATTGCCTTCACAACCATCTCATCTCAGTCGTCGATGAGGAGCCTACAGGTGTTAAGCGTGCGGCGAGCATCCCCTTGGCCTCCTCGCGCCTTCACGTTCAATGGCACTGTGCTGACTAACGCCGCTCGGCGCCACCAACGATTCTTCGACCTTGCCCACTCTATTATTGTTTTATCCTCGATCTGGCCTTCACGCCACGCGGGACCCGAGAGATAGCAGAAGTATTTGGGACGGGATCGATGCAATTGATCTTGCCGTTGCGACGGTCGTCGAATGAGGGAACGCCTACCCTGTTGAATCGTGCGCGAGCCGATCCGTGATTGTCAATTGCGCCGCAGACTGCGCTCCCATAAAATGCCGAGCAACGAAGGCATGCGGATATGAGCGATAGCAAGGTCGGAGCCGTAGTTCGCGTCTCGCTAGGAAATTTCCTCGAGATGTACGACTTTATGGTGTTCGGCTATTACGCCGCGGCGATTGGGCGCGCTTTCTTTCCGACGCAGAACGAATACGCGTCTCTGATGCTTTCCTTCATGACGTTCGGCACTGGCTACTTGATGCGTCCTCTCGGTGCTGTAGTTCTGGGTGCGTATATCGACCATCATGGGCGCCGCAAGGGCCTGTTACTGACGCTTTTACTGATGGCGGTCGGAACTCTATCGATCGGTGTCATGCCCGGTTATGCACGAATCGGTTTGTTTGCACCATTGTTAATAGTCGCAGGCCGGCTGCTGCAGGGGCTCTCGGCCGGTGTCGAGGTCGGCGGCGCCAGCGTTTATCTGTCGGAGATCGCGACGCCAGGGCGCAAAGGGTTCTTTGTTGCCTGGCAGTCGGGCAGCCAGCAGATAGCCGTTGTCTTTGCGGCCATCCTGGGACTGATACTCTCCTCGAAGCTGCGGCCGGAACAGATGGCAGGCTGGGGCTGGCGCGTTCCGCTGCTGATCGGTTCCATGCTGATCCCATTCTTGCTGTTACTGCGCCGCTCGCTGGCCGAGACGGATGACTTCAAAGCGAGAAAGCGCCATCCTCATACTGGCGAAATCTGGCGTAGCATGGTTACCAACTGGCGACTGGTCATTCTGGGCATGATGTTGACGCTGACCACAACGGTGACGTTCTACCTGATCACCGCTTACATGCCTACGTATGGGACGAGTGTCCTCCATCTCAGCGCAGCTGCCAGCATGCTGGTGACATTATGCGTGGGTGTGTCGAATTTATGCTGGCTCCCCTTGATGGGAGCATTGTCTGACCGGCTTGGAAGGCGGCCGTTGCTTCTGTTGTTTTCCGCGATTGCGATGCTCACGCCCTATCCTGTTCTGTTGTGGTTGGTCGGCATGCCGTCTTTCGAACGGCTCCTGGCCGCCGCGCTCTGGCTGTCGATGATCTTCGGCAGTTACAACGGGGCAATGGTGGTGTTCTTGACCGAAATCATGCCTGCCGATGTACGTGTTTCAGGTTTCTCTGTTTCATACAGTCTGGCGACAGGTATCTTCGGTGGATTCACTCCTGCGGTTTCCACTTGGTTGATTCATGAAACCGGCAACTCCGCCATGCCCGGTGCGTGGATGGCATTCGCGGGGTTGATGAGTCTGGTTGCCACGTTAGTGCTGACCTCGCGAAGCTTCCAGCGACGAACGAATCAGAGCCGCCAGGCGGTAGATGCTGTGCACGTACTTCCCATAGGGCAACGTTAAAAAGAGACCAAAGACCACGCCCAGATGAACTCTCAGAAGCAGACCCATGGCGTTCGTTTCACGCATTGCCAATAAGAGCAACCCTGTGGCGCTGGTCAAGAAAAGCAGCGTTAAGAACCCAACGTCCATGCCGTCTTGTTTCGAATCCACGATCGCGGGATCCCGCCGTTTTTTGAGCTTGTAGAGTCCGGCCGGGCCGATGAGCAGTCCCAGGCCGCCCGCGGTTCCCAGCACAACAGGAACGCTGGAGTATGCATATGGGGCTTGCCAGCCAAAGAAGGAGTGGTACATGGCCGCAACGGAGGTCGAGGCAGTGCAAAGCACGAATCCATAAAAGGACAAATGGTGAAACCATCTTCGGGCCTGCGAGTGTTCCTGGTCCGGATACGTACATCCGATGCCGTGACTGTCCAGATTCTTCAGGGAAAGAGCGTCGCGCAACGCCTTCGCTAACTGGGCGGCTTGGAACAAGTTGGCCAAGCCTTGTCCCGATTCCCGCCAGAAGCGCAAAAACCCTGCAGCATGCACCACAATGATCAGCCCAAAAACGACGCCAAACGCAGCAACGAGCGTGTCATGGGAAACGACGCCATAGAAGTTCGCATTGGCCCCCGGGCGTGAGCCTGCAAGCAAGGCCGCAGCGATCAAACCCAGGACCACGGCCCACGCCGCGTTCACCTGCAGGAAAGCGGGCCAGGCATACTTCCGGTAAGACCGAATCCGGATTTCCGCGAATGTTTTTGGGACATTGACCGCGAACTCGTGGGGCGGCGCGTACTGGCAGGCGTAGTAACACTCGGCGCAGTTGTGGCAAAGGTTGGCAAGGTAGTTGATGTCGGCTTCGTTGAAAGTCAGGCGGCGTTCGACTGCCGGGAAAACAGCGCAATAGCCTTCGCAATAACGGCAGGCGTTGCAGATAACCATCAGGCGTTCGCCTTCCGCGATCAGATCATGAACGGGCGGCACGCGCGGCTTCCTTTCCGGCGATGCGTCCGAATACCGAGCCGATCGTCATACCGAACCCGGCGAGATAGCCTTTGCCAAGAACGTTGCCGGCCATGATCTCGCCCGCCGCGAATATGTTGGCTCCGGGTCCCGGCTTCCGGCTCGACCATTGAACCTGAGCTTGCTCATTCACCTTCACCCCGAGATATGTAAACGTGATTCCCGGCCGCAACGGATAGCCATAGAACGGAGGTCTGTCGATGCGTAGCGCCCAGTGGGACTTCGGTGGCTTGATACCCTGAGTGCGGCAATCATCCAGTGTCTGGTGATCAAAGGTCCCTGGCTGCACGGCCTGGTTGAATTTGGCGATCGTGGTTTCAAGTTCTTCCGGCGGCAGTTCGAGAGCTGTGGCAAGTTGCGCGATGCTCGATGCGGTAATCGGAGGAAAAACGGAAGGCATGAAGCGCCCGGTGGCTTTGGAGTCGATGATGCAATACCCAGCCTGATCCGGTTGCTCCGCGACGAGGCGGCCCCAGATAGCGTACCGCTTGGGCCAAAGATCCTCACCTTCGTCATAGAAACGGTCGCCCTGCTTGTTGACGACGATTCCGAACGGCACACAATCCAGACGCGTCACAATGCCTCCGTCAAACTTCGGGGCCCGGCCATCGATGGCGACGGCGTGACATTGCCTTGCATCGCCTACCGGTTCGACACCCTGATCCAGCAGCAGTTTGAGCACTTTCCCCTTGTTGTATGGCGTGCCGCGAATCAGGAAATTGCGCGCCGCCTCGCCCCAGACCTCTTCAAGCCATTCCAGATTGGCTTCAAATCCGCCGCAAGCCGCAACCAGCGCCTTGGCGCGAAACTCCGCAGGCCGGTTGTTGAGCTGGACTCGTCCGCTTTCGAATTTGCCGTCACAGATACGTAGTTCTGTAACTTCGGCATTGTAGAAGATGGAGACGCCGCGCTTCGCCGCCGCTGCGTAGTAGGTATTCATCAACGCTTTTCCGCCGCCCAGAAAAAAGGCGTTCGTGCGGCCCAGATGCAGCGTGCCTTCGAGCGACGCTTGAAAGCGAACGCCGTAACTCTTCATCCATTTCACGGCTTCGAATGAATCGCCGATGATCCGTTTGGCCAGTTCCTCGTTTGTTTTGCCTCCTGTGACGCGAAGAAGGTCATCGAAGTATTCGTCTTCAGGATAGGTGTCCGTTAATACATCAGCCGGAGCCCGATGCATGCAGCGCATGTTGCGCGTATGCCGGCTATTGCCACCGCGGTATTCGAAAGGGGCGGACTCGAAAACAGCTACCGACACGCCGGATTCCCGCGCCACCAGCGCTGCGCACAGCGCAGCATTCCCACCGCCAATGATCGCGACATCCGTATCGATGATTTGTTCAACCACGCCCTCAATCGTATATCATCGCGGCAAACTAGCGCCGGAGGTTTGCATGGGACAAAAACGAAAACTCGAACGTCGGAAATTTATTCAAGGCGGCATTGTGGCGAGCGCGGCCGCGATCGTCCAGCCGGCAGCTGCTCTTACCCAGCAGCCGTCGCCCCCAACAAGCGAGGCCGACATTCTCACCACCGACACTTGCGGTTCGGACTACATGGTGGACGTCATTAAGTCGTTGGGCTTCGAGTACGTCTGCGCCAATCCAGGATCGAGTTTCCGCGGCATGCAGGAATCCATCATCAATTACGGCGGAAACCGCAATCCGGAATTCATCACAAACTGTCACGAAGAGTCTTCCGTGGCGATGGCCCATGGCTATTTCAAAATAGAAGGCAAGCCGATGGCCGTACTCGCTCACGGCACAGTCGGACTGCAGCACGCCGCGATGGCCATCTACAACGCATGGTGTGACCGGGTTCCCATTTACATCATGCTGGGAAACTATGTTGACGCCGCTATTCGCAGGCCGGCGGAGTGGTATCACGGCGTACAGGATTGCGCGGGCATGGTTCGGGATTTTACAAAGTGGGACGACCAGCCGGCGTCCCTTGTCCATTTCGGCGAATCCGCCGTGCGCGCTTACAAGATCGCGATGACGCCTCCGATGGCGCCCGTCGTTCTTGTGCTCGACGCGGGCCTGCAGGAAAGTCCTATCGAGAGCAACACGAAATTGCCGATTCAAAAGCTCGCCATGCCCGCGCCGCCTCAGGGTGAATCTGCCGCCGTCAAGGAACTCGCACTGATGCTTGTAGGTGCGGAGAATCCTGTATTGGTCGCAGACCGGTTGGCGCGGACGCCCGCAGCCATGCCTTTACTTATTGAACTCGCAGAGACGCTTCAAGCCGCAGTCATCGACCAGGGTGGTCGCATGAATTTCCCATCTCTTCATCCTCTCAACCAGACTCAACGCGCTACGGCTGCCATTGGAGAGGCGGATGTTGTTGTCGGCCTTGAGGTGGCCGACTTCTGGGCGGCTGTCAACGTTATGCGAGACCAACTCCATCGTTCGAGTCGAAAGCTCACGAAAACCGGCGCAAAACTGGCCACGATCACTTCGGGCGATCTCTACATCAAATCGAATTATCAGGACTTCCGCCGGTTGATGGAGGTTGACCTTGCGATCGCGGCTGATGGTGAGGCAACGCTGCCGACGCTGATCGAAGAGGTGAAGCGGCTGATGACAGGCGATCGGAGACGCGTCTTTCAGCAGCGCGGAGCAAGACTCGGAGAAGCCGGCCGCTCCACACGTGATCGTTTGCGTCAGGAGGCGGCGTATGCGTGGGATGCCAGTCCCGTGAGCACGGCTCGTGTAGGAGCCGAGTTGTGGGCGGTGATCAAAAACAAAGACTGGTCCCTGGTTTCGAATTACTACAGCGAGGCCGGCGCCTGGCCGCGCCGGCTTTGGGATTTCAGCAAAGCGTACCAATGGCCCGGACACGCTGGTGGTGGCGGTATCGGCTATGGGGCGCCGTCATCCGTTGGCGGAGCGCTTGCCAATAAAAAATATGGACGCTTCTCGGTAAGCCTGCAAACCGATGGCGACTTGATGTATGCGCCGGGAGTGCTCTGGACAGCCGCGCATCATCGCATTCCCCTCTTGAGTGTCATGCTCAACAACAGGGCCTACCATCAGGAACTGATGCACGTCCAGCGCATGTGCAATCAGCGCAACCGCGGAGTCGACCGCGGAACGCTCGGATCCACGCTGACGGACCCCAACATCGACTTTGCAAAAGTCGCCCAAGGGTTGGGCCTTCACGCAGAAGGCCCGATCAGCGATCCCAAGGATCTCGGACCCGCGTTACGCCGCGCCGCAGCCGCGGTCGAGCGTGGGGAACCCGCACTGGTCGATGTGGTTACTCAGCCCAGGTGAACGTCAAAAGACGCGATGACGCTTAGGGACGCCGGTTTCAATCGAAGAGAAGATCCGGCAAGGACGGCGGGTATTTTATGTCGCGTAAAAGCTCTTAAGAAAGCGGACACCG
>DATFXI010000169.1:0-50930 GCA_035316085.1 Candidatus Angelobacter sp. | reverse complement strand
GCAGGCGAGCCGCTGACCATCGCGCCGGGCGGAATATCGCCGTGTGTGCCGCTTTGCGCGGTGACGACGACGCCGTCGCCAATCTGGCAATGCCCAGCCACGCCCACTTGCCCCGCCAGGATCACGTTCTTCCCGATTCCGGTCGATCCAGCCAGGCCCACTTGCGCGCACAACATGGAGTTTTCGCCGATCACGCAGTTGTGGGCCACATGGGTCAGGTTGTCGAGTTTCGAGTTCCGCCCAATGCGCGTTTCGCCAAGGCTGGCCCGGTCAACGCAACAGTTGGCCTGGATCTCCACATTGTCTTCAATCACGACCCGGCCGATTTGGGGAATTTTGTACCAGTTTCCCTGGTCGTCCTTGGCGAACCCGAATCCATCAGAGCCGATGACCACGCCGTTGTGGAGCAGCACGTTATCGCCGATTGTGCAGCCCTCACGAACTGAGACGTGCGCATGTGCGAAAAAATTCTTGCCGATCTTCACACCTCGATAGATCACCACGCCCGGCAGCAGAGTGCAGTTTTCGCCGACCTCCACTCCAGCATCGATGACAACATGCGCCCCGATGGCGGCGCCGCTGCCGATCCTGGCCGAGGGATCGATCACCGCGGTGGCGTGAATCCCAGGCTTGCGCTCGGGCGGGCGGTGCAGCAATTCGACGGCGCGCGCGTAAGCGAACTTGGGGTTCTTGGTGCGCAGGACGGCGCGGGCGCCTTCGACCCCGGAAAACTTGTCATCCACGATGACGGCTGACGCCCGCGTGGTTTTGATCGCGGCAGCGTATTTCGAATCGGCAACAAACGTAATCTGGCCCGGCGCCGTGGATTCAATCGGCGCCACGCCAGTGATCTCCGCGTCGGCATCGGGCGGTTCCAGCCGCGCACCTAGTTTGGCGGCAATTTCCTGTAGTTTCATGGGACCCACTTTTCCCGGACCATGGATTGTGTTCTGGCCGGGCAGAGGACTTGTTCGAACCTGTGATTGTAGCGGAGGGAAGAAAAGAACTTTAGAAAAAACCTTTACTGCTCGGTAAACAGGGTTTCCTGGCCGACGTCCGCGGCCGGTCTCCGCCGAGCTTCCGGGCGGCCGATTACGCCCAACACGCACATTTCTTCAAGCGCCGACTTCGGCACAAACACGCGCTGCACATTGCCCCGCGTGTCCGGCGGCGTGATCAGATAGCCTTCGGGGTTGATCTGGACCAGATCGTTGGGCATCATGCCTTCCAGAACGTCGTTGTCAGTGAACTTCAGGCGCACCCACAGACCTTCGGTGCGTGGGCGAGTAGCAAAAGTCTTGCGGGGGGCGCCTGCCATTTCGTTGAAGTCGCGCACAAAGTCCACGCTCTTGATTTCCTTGAGGTCGATGGTGATGACCTTGCCCGCGGGGTTTAGCATTTCGAGCTTGCCTTCTGACAGGAAGTTGGCGGGCGAAACGTATCCGCTGACCGAATCGCGGCCCCGTTTGCGGACGATCACCTTCTTGTGAGTGGAGGGCATGATCCAACATTGATTCTCGCACGCTTCGCCGGGCATCAAAGATGGCATCAGCGGTCGAGTAGCCAAAGTGTTAACCTTTATGATATTGTTTTCGGTTTGTGCAGGCTCCTGCGGTTACCATCTAAGTCTTGTATAAAGTGCAACTTACGGAGAATCCAGGAAAGCGGTTGACCAGTCTGGCCCGGGCCGGACGGGCCGAGGTGTGTTGCTGAAGCCATGGCCGACCTCATCTATCTCATGGAAACGCGGCTCTCGCCGGACCAGCAGCGCTCGCTGGCTCTGGTGACCGACGTTGCCCGCGCCCATGACATGAACGTCTTCCTGACCGGCGGCGCGGTTCGCGACATCATCAGCGGGTTCATCATTCGCGATTTGGATTTTTCCGTCCAGGGTAACGCCCTCAAGCTGCAAAAAGACTTCGAGAAGGCCGGCGCGGTGACCGAAGCCGTAGACGAAGTCACGCGCACGGTCATGCTGCTGCTGCCCGGAAACGTCCGCGCCGAAGTGACCAGTACGCGCTCGGAGCGCTATGAGAAACCGGGCAAGCCGGTGGAGATTACGCCAGGCACCATCTATGACGACATGCGCCGCCGCGATTTCACCGTGAACGCCATGGCGCTGTCGCTCAACCCCGGATCGCGCGGCCTGCTCACCGATCCCTTCAATGGCGTGGCCGACATTGAAGCCAAACTCCTGCGCATCCTGCATAACTACGCTTTCTACGAAGAGCCGTCGCGGCTGATCCGTGCCACCCGGCTGGCCACGCGCTTCCACTGGACGCTGGAAGAGCGCACACAGGCGCGTTACAACGCGGCCAAGGAAAACAATTACATCGAGAACATCTCGGATCGCACCTTGGGCCACGAAATCGAGCAATTGGCTCATGAAGAAAATCCGATCGAAACCTTGAAGGCCCTGGACAAAGAAGATTGGCTCAAAGTTCTGGTGCCACATCTTTCGCTGGGTAAGGTGGATTCTTCCTCGCTGAGCCACCTTTTCAAAGTCAAGCAGCAGTTGCAGGATCTGGGATTGAACCCGGATTCGAGTCCTGTGGTCATGTATTTTCTGACCCGCAAGCTGAGCGACAAAGACATCTCCTCTATCCAACGCCAGCTTCCTAACAAGGGTTTTGTCGAGCGCTGGCGGAACGTGGAAGATGATGCCAAGGGCTTTGCCAAACGGTTGATGGCGAAAGACCTGACGCAGCCATCTGCCACCTGGAAGTTCCTGATGCACAGCCGGCCGGAGACTGTGCTGTTTACTGCCATCACCTCGCGGCCGGCGGCGGTGCATCAGAAGCTCAAGAATTTCCTGACCAAATGGCCGCAACTGCGCCAGAAACTCCCCTTCCCGGAGATGCCGGAGCTGCGCATCACGCCAGAGCATCCGGAGTACAAGAAGATCCAGGACGAGGCCTTCCTGCTGCTCATGGATGGCAAACTGCGTTCTCACAACGAAATCGTCAAGTTCCTGACGCCCTACTCGCCGCCGGAACCACCTCCGCCTCCGCCTCCGCCGCGCCGCGGCCGTTTGGGAAAGAAGGAAGCTGCGCCGGAGGCCGGCGTTGAACAGGGTCCAAAGAAACGCGGACGCAAACCGAAAGCGTTGGCGGCAGCCACCGCCGCCGCGCCGGCGCCGGATCAGGCCCCGGTTGCGCCTTCCGCGAAAGGCGTGCCCGGAAAACCGGCACAGCATGCCCCGTCAGCAAAAGCTCCTGCCCCAACTGGCACACAAAAACCGTCTGCAAAACCGCCTGCAAAATCGGGCAAGCCGGCCCCCACTACCAAACCACAGAAGAAATCCAAGCATGCACCAAAACCGGCGAAGAAGGCTGCCGGCAAGCAGAAGAAGAAAAAGTAGCGGCGGTTTTAGCTCAGTGCCAATCCGCCCCACAAAAGCGGCATTGCTTGGATTGCGGTGTACGTAAGTATTCTCCACAGTGAGGACAGGGCGTAGTGCACGGCTGCAGGCAGAAGTTCGGGTGGTAGATCGCTGTCTTTGCTACCTCATAAGGGCATCCGGCTTGTTGAAGGCGGTGGATCGCTCGGACGGGACTGGTCTCCACGAGCCTTTCCAACTCCTGGCGCAAGGAGTCGGAGAGGTTGGCGAACCCCGGAACAGGGCTGTGACACCTTTCGCACATCTTCCATTGATCTTGTGGAACCAGTTTGAGCTGATTCTTGTCAGACACTAGCGTTACTTTACCTGATTCATCGCGTCCTTTTGGCGCTGGGCACGTGTATCGCCTTGCCCGTTTTCCACAAACCCGCGGTGTCCCGCCTCGCTATAATTGAAACAGCAGCCTGCCTATGTCTGACTTCGTCCATCTGCATTTACACACCGACTACTCGCTGCTGGATGGCGCGTGCGACGTTGAGAAACTCATCGCGCGCGTGAAGGATATCGGCCAGAAGTCCGTGGCTATGACCGACCACGGCAACATCTACGGCGCGGTTCATTTTGTGGATGCGGCCCACAAGGCCGGGATCAAGCCCATCGTTGGCTGCGAGCTGTACATCTGCAAAAAGGACGACCATCGCGCGCCGCCGGAGGGCGACACCTACAACCACCTCCTGGTGCTGGCGGAAAATGAACAGGGCTACGAAAACCTGATCAAGATCACGTCTGAAGCTTCGCTCAACGGGTTTTACTACAAGCCGCGCGTCAGCAAGAAATTTCTTGCCGAGCATTCGCAAGGACTCATCGGGCTCTCTGGATGCCTGGCGGGGGAAGTCTGCGAGCACCTTCTGGCAGGGAAGTACGACGCCGCGCGCGACGCGGCGGCTTTTTATCGCGATCTGTTCGGCAAAGAGAATTTTTTCCTGGAGCTCCAGGACCAGGGCTTGCCGGAAGAGCACCGCATCCATGGCGATCTGTTCCGGCTGGAGAAGGATCTGGGCTTGCCCATGGTGGCAACGAATGACAGCCACTATCTCTGCGAGGACGACGCCCACGCCCAGGATGTCCTGGTCTGCGTGCAGACAGGCAAGTCGATTCACGAGGAGAACCGGCTCAAGTTCCACGGCAACCAGTTCTTCGTGAAGTCGAGCGATGAGATGCAGCGGGTTTTTGCGGGGCGTCCGGATGTTCTTGCCCGCACGCTGGCCATCGCCGAGCGTTGTAACTTCAAACTCAACAAGATCAAGGACCCGTTTCCCGAGTTCCAGGTCCCCACCGGCTACACCCTCGACAGCTACTTCGAACACGTGGCGCGGCAAGGGTTCGCGCGTCGCTGGCAATCGCTGGGTGCGCAGGAAGCCGCAGGCAGGCTCAAGATGTCGCGAGCTGACTACGAACAGCGCTTGTCGCAGGAAATCGCCATCATCCAACAGATGAAGTTCTCCGGATATTTCCTGATCGTGTGGGACTTCATCCGCTACGCGCGGGAGAACAAGATTCCCGTCGGTCCGGGGCGTGGTTCGGCGGCAGGCGCGCTCGTTGCCTATGCCATGAACATCACCGACATTGACCCGCTGCAGAACGAGCTGCTGTTTGAGCGCTTTCTGAATCCTGAACGCGTGTCGCTGCCTGATATTGATATTGATTTTTGCATGAATCGGCGGGGCGAGGTCATTGACTACGTTACACAAAAATATGGTCGCGACAACGTGGCCCAGATCATCACCTTCGGCACCATGGCAGCCAAAGCGGCGATCAAGGATGTAGGCCGGGCTATGGACATTCCTTACACTGACGTCGACCGTATTGCCAAGATGGTGCCGGCCACGTTGAACATCACGCTCGACCAGGCACTCGACGACTCGCCAGCGTTGCAGCAGGCCTATGAGAGCGAAATCCAGGTGCGTGAGCTGATCGATACCGCGCGCAAGCTGGAAGGCCTGGTGCGTAACTCCGGCGTGCACGCTGCCGGCGTGGTGATTTCGCCCAAGCCGCTGACCGAGTTGGTCCCGCTGCACAGGACCAAGAATGACGAAATCGTCACCGCTTACGACATGAAAGCGGTGGAAAAGATGGGCCTGCTGAAAATGGACTTCCTCGGGCTCACCACGCTCACCATTCTTGACGATGCGTTGAAGCTCATCGCGCAGCGCGGCGAAGCCATAGACTTGGATAGGGTGGCTCTCGATGATTCCGTCACGTACGAACGCGTGTTTCACACCGGGTTGACGTCCGGCATCTTCCAGTTTGAATCCGGCGGCATGACCGACGTGTTGCGGCGCTATAAGCCGAGTTCTGTCGGCGACCTAACCGCGCTTAACGCGCTCTACCGTCCCGGGCCGATCCAGGGCGGCATGATTGACGACTTTATCGAGCGCAAGTGGGGTCGTCGCAAAGTTGAGTACGAGCTTCCCGAGCTGGAGAAAATCCTGAAAGAGACACTGGGCGTCATCGTCTACCAGGAACAGGTGATGCAGATTGCCAACGCGCTGGCAGGGTATTCACTGGGCGAAGCCGACTTGTTGCGCCGGGCCATGGGCAAAAAGATCGCAGAGGAAATGGCCGCGCAGCGGGAACGCTTTGTGAAAGGCGCGGTGGAACGCGGCTTCCCGGAGAAGAAAATCGTCAAGATTTTCGATCTGATGGAACAGTTTGCCGGATACGGCTTCAACAAGTCACATTCTGCGGCCTACGCCCTGCTGGCCTACCACACCGCATATTTGAAGACGCATTATCCGGTGGAGTTCATGGCCGCGCTGCTGACTTCGCAGACCGGGAACACGGACAATGTGGTCAAGTACATCAACGAGTGCCGCGAAATGGGCATTCCCGTGGAGCCGCCGGACATCAACGTCAGCGACGCTTATTTCACGCCGCATGACAACGCCATCCGCTTCGGGCTGGCGGCGGTGAAAAACGTGGGCCGCAACGCCATTGAATCCATCACCGGCGCGCGCAAAGAAACCGGCCGCTTTCATTCGATCTTTGAGTTTTGCGAGAAGGTTGATCTGCGGTTGCTGAACCGGCGTGTCCTGGAGTCTTTGATCAAGGCCGGCGCCATGGATGCTTTTGGGAACCGCGCGCAGCTGATGGCCGTGCTCGATAAAGCCATGGAGCGCGGACAGAAATCGCAACGCGACGCGGAGCTCGGCCAGCATGGGCTGTTCGGAGTGTTTGCTGACACAGCTCAAAACGGGGCTGAGAGCGACCGCCTTCCTGACATCCCAGATTGGGACGAGCATCAGCGTCTGGCCAGCGAAAAGGAAGTCCTGGGCTTCTTCATCACAGGGCATCCGCTGGAGAAATACCGGGAGAAGCTGGAAGACTTCCGCGCGTTGACAGCGGAAGTCATCGGAGCCATGACCAGCGGCACCGGGCGTGATGAAGTGTATGCCGGTGGCATCGTCTCCAACCTGCGCGTGTTGAAATCGCGCAAGGGCGACCTCTACGCCCAAGCCATGCTCGAAGACATGACCGGCTCAGTGGATGCGATTGTCTTTCCCGAGGCCTACAAGCGGCTGCAGGCCATCCTGAAGCAGGAAATCCCCATGCTGGTGCGCTGCAGCATTCGCGTGGAAGAAGGCGCCAATCCGAAAATCGCCATCAGCCAGCTGACACCGCTGGAAGAGGCCAAGCCCAAGCTCCCGCGGTCGATCCGCATCCGCGTGCCGCTGGAGACGGCAACCCCGGCCACCGTGGATGCCCTTCATTCGATTTGCCGCGATCGGCAGGGCGAAGCCAAGGTGTTGTTTGATGTGGAACGTGGCGGAGACTTCATGGTTGTGATGGAGGCCGACGGATATAATGTTTGTCCAGACAGGTCTTTCATCACGCGCGTGGAAGAGCTTTGTGGACGCGGAAGCGTGCGGATTGTGGATTAGCGACGTAGAGAAGCGGCAATGTCGCGTCCCTACCGAGCAGCAGCTATTTATGGAACCAGCCCTCAAAGCGCAGCGCCAGTTGGAGAGCATCGAGAAGCAGGTCTCGCAGCTCGAGGCCAAGGCCGGCAAGGACCAGGAGGCCCAACTTCAGTTAAAGCATCTGCAACATCAGATCAGCTTTCTGCGCGAGCAAATCCGGCAGCATATCAACGCCTGGCAAAAGACGGAGCTGGCGCGCCATGCGCAGCGTCCGTTCGCCATAGATTACATCGAGCGCATCTTCACCGACTTCAGCGAAGTCCACGGCGACAGGTCCTTCGGCGACGATCCCGCAGTTCTCTGCGGCCTGGCTCGTTATCACGGCCGGGAAGTAATGGTGATTGGCCACCAGAAAGGCCGTGACACCAAGCAACGCGTCTTTCGCAACTTTGGCCAAGCCAACCCGGAAGGTTACCGCAAAGCATTGCGCTGCATGAAGATGGCGGAAAAATTCGGCCATCCGGTGATCACGCTGATTGATACGCCAGGCGCTTATCCTGGGCTGGGCGCCGAAGAGCGCGGCCAGGCGGAAGCCATCGCCCGGAACCTCCGGGAAATGGCGCGCCTTACTGTGCCGATCCTCGCCGTCATTACCGGCGAAGGCGGCAGTGGCGGCGCGCTGGCCTTGGCCGTGGCCGACCGTGTCTTCATGATGGAAAACTCAGTGTATTCCGTCATCTCGCCGGAGGGCTGCGCTTCCATCATGTGGCGCGATGCCTCCAAGAAGGAAACGGCAGCTCAGGCTTTGCGCATCACTGCGCCGGACCTGAAGCAGATGGAGATCATCGACGAGATCATTCCTGAGCCTGACGGTGGCGCGCATCTCGACCACGACGCCGCAGCCGCCATGGTAGACACCGTGCTGCACCGCCATTTTGACGACCTGCTGAGGCAAACGGCGGAGCAGCTCCTGGACGGCCGCTACAATAAATTTCGTCAGATGGCGAAATTCTTCACGGAATAATCCTTTTGGCCCACGCACTCACGATTACTGCCCAAGCGCCCTGCCGGGCAGACCTGGCCGGTGGGACCATGGACATATGGCCCTTGTACCTTTTCCATCCCGGCGCGGTGACGGTGAATTTTGCCGTGAGCGTGCTGACGCGCTGCCGCATCACCCGTCTTGACGGCCGGCAGATTTGCCTGATTTCGCGCGATACCGGCCGGCGTGAAGAATTTGCAAGCCTTGGTGAACTATCTGCCGCGCGGAGATATCAACACCCTCTTGCCGCTCATCTGCTGCGTTTTTTTGCCCCTGAGGGCGGGCTGGAGATCGAAACTGATTCTGAGTCGCCGGCAGGAGCGGGGATCTCCGGCTCTTCAGCGCTGATGATCGCAACCACGGCGGCGCTGGCGCGGCTCACCGGGCGCCGACTCAGCCTTGAGCAAATCCGCGTGATCGCGCAAAACGTGGAAGCGCAATTGATCCAGGTTCCCACCGGATGCCAGGACTACTACCCCGCGCTCTATGGTGGGGTGAGCGCCATTCATTTAGACCCGGACGGCATTCATCACGAGGCCGTCAAGGTGCCGCCGGAGGAACTGGACCGGCGATTCGTGCTGGCCTACACCGGCGCGCCACGCCAATCAGGGATCAACAACTGGAAGGTCTTTCAAGCCCACGTCAACCATGACCGCAAAGTCTTCCGCAACTTCGAGCGCATTGGGGAAATTGCCCGCGCCATGCGCCAGGCGCTGGCGCAGGCGCA
The DNA here is from genome assembly GCA_035316085.1 of Candidatus Angelobacter sp. GTDB lineage: Bacteria > Acidobacteriota > Terriglobia > Terriglobales > Acidobacteriaceae > Angelobacter. Next base: position 41,901 of record DATFXI010000169.1, on the reverse strand, counting down.
TTGGGCCGAGGTTGCCCGGCTGCTGCGCGAAGAGTGGAAGCTGCGTAAGACCAACGCTCCCCGCATCACCACACCGCTGATCGAGAAACTTGTCAAGGCTGCCACCCGCCAAGGCGCTTTGGCTGCCAAGGTCTGCGGCGCCGGCGGAGGCGGCTGTGTGGTTTTTCTGTGTGAGCCGGAGGCTCGTGAGCGCGTGGCGGCAAGCGTCGCCAGCCATGGCGGCCGGGTGCTGCCGGCCAAGGTTGCCCGGGAAGGCCTCATCATCGGCGGGGACGCGGGTTAGCGCCGGCCTCCGCGTCCGTGTATCCAGCATCTAAGTCATTGTGCCAGGTCCGGACGGGTTGAAAATTCTCCGGAATTGGACAATAGTAAAGGGAGCAGCTCCAAGGTCCTGACGTATGCTCCGTGGCGTCTTATTTCTGTTGACGTTAGCTGGTGGGGTCTCTGGCTTGGCTGCGGGCCAGGCTCCCGCAGGCCAAGGTCAGTCGGCTGATCCCCAAGCCAAGGCTGGCGCGCAGAGCCAACCTGCCGATTCCCAACCGAGTCCGCAGGCCAAACCGGCCAATCCCAACGTCTTTCTCATGAAAGCGCCCGAGCTCCCGCCAAACCAGCCGCAATTTGTTCCGCAGCTTCGGGCGGTAGACCTGGAGAAGCGTGCCCGGCTCAGCGAAACTACGAAAATGCACCTCATCCAGCTGATGGATGCCGAGTTTGTGCACGTGCGTAAGTATTTTCCGCTGGGGGATAAGTCCATCGTGATTGACTCCCAGGGACGCGTAACGCCGAACGATGCAAGCCTCTTCCAGACGATCCAGACACGGGGAGCCGCTGCCAAAGTGGGAGACAAAGTCCAGATCACCAACGTGGTTTTCCATGAGAAGTCTGTGTATGTAGAGATAAACGGCGGCCCGAAGAAAAAGACGAAATGGTATCAGCACATCAGCATCGGGGTGGGCGGCGCAGGAGGATCGGCCACACCGGTTGACGGCAACGAGGCCCAGCCCACCGGCGCGGCATTTACCCTGCAATTCAACAAGCCTGTGCCGGAGATGACCAGCGACGATTTAAGGAAACTGTTGGGTCCAGTGCTTGACTTCTCCAGCAAAAACGCCTCGGAAGCTTACACGGAAACGCTGCCGCCCAAAGTGCGCGATGCGATCAAGAATCATGAAGTGTTGGTCGGCATGAACCGTGAAATGGTAGTGATGGCGAAGGATCGTCCGCAACAGAAGGTCCGCGAGAGAGATGAGCAAGGCAAAGAGTATGAAGAGTGGATCTACGGTACGGCGCCACAGGATGTGATTTTTGTCCGCTTGGTGGGCGATGAAGTGACCCAGGTCAAGACCATGAAAGTCGGCGGGCAGATGGTGCTGAAGACGGAAAAGGAAGTCGACGTTAAAGATGGCGTGGCTTCGTTGGCCGCGTTGAAAGCTAGTAATTCTCCGCAAGACGCCGCGCAGCAGCAACAAGATGAGCAGCAGCCGGCGAAGCGGCCGACCTTGCGCAAGGAAGGTGAGGCCGCGCCGGAAACGGAGATCTTGCGCGCGCCCAACGGCCAGACACAGACGCAACAACCGCCTCATCCGCGCGACGAGCCGGAATGGGGCACCGGCCGCAAACCGGCTGGGCAGCAGCCGCCTCCACCCGATCCCCAGAAACCACCCCAGTAGCGGCGCAATCTCTTTGCGCGTTGCAGGGCGGCCTTCCTTATGACCCTCCCTTGCGGGGCTTGGTCTCTCGAAAGATCAGTCCGTAGTTGCGGCCTCCAAAGCTGAATCCCTGCTGGATCTGACCGGTCACACTCACTTTGCCACCATTGGCCGGGACGCCAAAATTTTGGCTGAAGACCCATATCCGTCCCGTGCCGTCATCGATCGCAAAAATTCCGTTACCCAGCCCGCCGAACGAGTCCGAGGCCTGTCCGGAGATCGTGATTTCCTTGCCGGCAAAACGCCCAGGGTCGCTGTTAATATCGGAAATCTTAGTGATCGGCTGGCAGCCGACCAGAGCCGCCATGGCTAGCGCAACTACAGGCAACACATACTTGCAACGGGCAATCATCGGACCTCCTTGCATCTCTTTCTAAGGTACCAGAGCTGGCCCCTCCGAACTCCGCTTTGTTGGTTCCGTTAGTGCAAGCCCTCAATCCCTACCCAGATGTGCCGTCCACGAGGCCACATGCTGACTCCATACGAGAGCGGGTTTACACTGGATATGTGAAGATTGCGCTGGGGCAGATCAACCCTACCATTGGTGATTTCAGCGGTAATTCCAAAAAGATCATAGACGCCGCCCGCCAGGCGCGAGCGCGGGGCGCGGAAGTGGCGTTGTTTCCCGAGCTGGCAGTGTGCGGCTACCCGCCGCGCGACCTGCTGGAAAAACCAGCCTTTGTGGCCCGCAGCCGGCAGGTCGTGGAAGAGATCGCTCGCGCGGTGCCAGAGATTGTGGTGATCTGCGGTTTCGTTTCGCCGGCCAAGGTTGAGACCGGCAAGTCCGTGATGAATTCAGCCGCGGTGGTGCGCGACGGCCAAGTCCAGTTCGTGCAATCCAAGATGCTGCTGCCGACCTACGACGTTTTTGACGAGCTGCGATATTTCGCCCCGGCTACATCTCAGCGCGTCTTTTCTTACGGCGGACGGCAAATGGCCGTCACCATCTGCGAAGACGCCTGGAATGACAAGCACTTCTGGCACCGCCGCCTGTACAGCGTGGACCCAATTGAAGAGCTGCTACACTCCGGGGCGGACTTGGTGCTCAACCTGTCGGCTTCACCATTTCATCTGAAGAAGCGCGAGCTGCGCCGGGAAATGTTGGAGACCATCGCTCGCGACAACAAAGTTACCGTGGTGTTCGTAAACCAGGTGGGCGGCAATGACAGCCTGGTCTTTGACGGCTCCAGTTTCGTGATCGCTCCAGACGGCCGGACCGTGGCACGGGGCAAATCGTTTGAAGAAGACCTGATCCTGTTCGATTCCGAGACCTTGCAAGGCGACGTGCACGAGCAGATAGCCGGCGAGGAAGCCAGCGGTTACGCGGCGCTGGTGCTGGGCACACGTGATTACGTGCGCAAATGCGGTTTCCAAAAGGTCCTGATCGGACTGAGCGGAGGCATTGATTCGGCTTTGACCGCGGCCATCGCCGTGGACGCGGTAGGTGCGGAGAACGTCACCGGTGTTGCCTTGCCCAGCCAATATTCATCAGAGGGCAGCGTTCACGACGCGCGGGAGCTGGCCTGCAAGCTTGGCATCCGCTTCAAAATCGTTCCCATCCAGGAGATTTTTGAGTCTTACCGCAAAGCCCTGGCGCCGGTATTCGCAGGACTGCCGGAAAATGTGGCTGAGGAGAACATCCAATCACGCATTCGCGGCAACATCCTGATGGCGCTCTCCAACAAGTTTGGCGAGCTGGTCTTGACCACTGGCAACAAGTCGGAGCTCGGCGTCGGGTATTGCACCCTTTACGGAGACATGGTGGGCGGTTTAGCAGTGATTTCTGACGTCCCCAAGACCCTGGTCTACCGGCTGAGTCATTACGTGAATTCTCGCCGGCCGGTCATTCCGCAATCCACGCTGGAGAAGCCACCGTCGGCGGAGCTCAGCCCGGGCCAATTGGATAGCGATACGCTGCCTCCCTACGAAATGCTGGACAATATCCTTGAAGATTATGTCGAGGACTACCGCACTGCAGAACAGATTGCCGCCGATCGAGGGTACGAGCTTAAACTGGTGCGCGACGTGATCCGCATGATCGAGCGCAGCGAATATAAGCGGCAACAGGCCGCGCCTGGAATCAAGATCACTCCCAAGGCCTTCGGCTTCGGCCGGCGGTTCCCCATCGCGCAAAAGTCAGAAGTCTGAGAGGGATGAGAAAAATCTGGCAATTGTGTAATGTGGCAATTGCATAATCCAAGCATTCGACAGTTTGGTTTTTTTCAATTGCCTAATTACTAAATTACTCAATTACTAAATCCATAGAGAATCCTCATGAGAAAAGCTATCGTCGTTTTCCTTTACATTGCCGCAGCCGCTGCTAGCGTGGCCCAGACCACGCCGGCGAAGGCCGCAAAACCGTCGCAAACAAAGCCAGTCAGCGCTCCAGCTAACCCTGCGCCTAAGCCGGCGGTTTCCTTGCCCAGTAAGGAGGAGGTGAATGCGGCCATGCAGCGCACATTTGGCTATGATCCCGCCGTGACGTGGACCATTTATGACATTCGGCAGTCCCCGATCGCTGGCTTGGTCGAGTTGCTGGTCGGCTTCAACAAGCAGGCGCCTGTGCACCTCTACTTCTCGCCCGAAATGCGACTCGCGATTCCCGGCGAGTTGATGCCTTTCGGCGAAAACCCCTTTGCCCCGGCGCGGCAGAAGTTACGCGGCGCAGACGGGACGGCCCGCGGCGCCAAGACACCAGTCATCGAGATTGTTGAGTTCAGCGACCTCGAATGTCCTCACTGCAAGGCTGCGGCACCGGTGGTAGAAAAGCTCGCAGCTGATTTCCCGCAAGCCCGAGTCACTTTCCAGCAGTTTCCTCTTCCCGCGACCTTGCATCCTTGGGCCATGAAGGCCGCCAAGTACGCCGATTGCGCCGGGAAAGCCAACCCGGAAGCCTTCTGGAAATACATTGACAGCATTTTCGAAAACCAGGGCAGCATTGCCCTGGTCACGGCAGACGACAAGCTGCAGCAATTCGCTACGGCAGCGGGACTCGATGCGGTTGCGCTCTCCGCTTGCGCCTCCAGTCCAGAAGCCGAAGCGCGGGTCAACAAATCATTGCAGCTCGGCCAATCGCTCGATGTAAACGAAACTCCGACCGTCTTCATTAACGGCCGCAGGGTAAAGAGCATCGCCAACATTCCTTATGATCAGCTGAAGGCTCTGGTGCAGTTTGAAATTGATCACTCCGGGAAATGACGCCTTAACGATGTCCGCCGGCTAGCGGCTCAGACCCCAAACAGTTTCGAGGCCCTGGTCGTGTAGCGGCTGGCGTATCACGCGCGGGGTGACCACAATCAGGATCTGATTGTGTACTCTTTGGTTGGTATTTGTGCTGATGATGCTGCGAAAGACCGGCAGACGTCCGATGCCGGGATAACCGCTGAGCGAACGTATTTCCTGATCATTGACAGCGCCGGTAATCACCGAGGGCTCGCCTTCTCTCACCGTGATGTTCCCTTTGAACGAGCGGTTGCTGAGCTGCGGAATGTTGTTGAGCGTGACTGGACCCAAAGCGACCAGTTCAAACTCCAGATCCAGGCGGACATCGCCGTCGCTTTGCACGTGCGGCTTGGCCTTCAAGGTCAAGCCCAGGTCCACATACTGAAACTGCGGAGTGCTGGCGCTGTTGGTGACCACACCACGGGTCGAGAAGGTCAGGCTGTTGAAGGTGCCGGTGAGAACGGGGAAGCGGTCGCCCACGCGAAAGGTAGCGCTTTCGCCCTCTTTGGCGCGGAGCGTCACGTGCTCGAGGATGCTGGAGCGCGAAGAATTCCTGGCCAAATGCGCGACCACTGGGGGTACGTTGAAGCCTACCAGTCCCTGGCCTTTGCCAAAAAAGAAAAACGGGGAAAGCAACGGCGACCCTTGCAGATTGGCCAGGTCTGCGGCTGGAATGGTGGAGGGATCAATAGTTCCAGTGCGGTTGAACTGATCGATGATGGATTGCGCGTCCGAGCCCAGTACGCGCCGCAACTCGGAGGGGATGCTGAACAACTGGAAGCTGGTCGGCAGGTCTATGCCGTAGGTGCTGGCGCTGTTGGCGTCAAACTCCATGGCCTGGACTTCCAGGAGGATTTCCGGGCGCGCAACCATGAGATTTTCAATGAAACTGGCGGCAGCCTCAACAGTCTCCCTCGGGGCCTTGATAGTGATGGTGTTGTGGTTCGGCTCCACGCTCACCAGGTTCACTTCAAAAATCGTGCGCAGGATGTTGACCACGTCTGTGAGATCGGTTGCCGACAATGCGTTGCCGATATAAAACGTCCGCAACGACATGCGCTCGTAGAGACGGCGCATTTCCTGCGTGTCGTTGGCAACGATCGCTTCAGTGCGCGAAATCGGAGACCAGAACGTTTTGGTCATCTGCCCGGCCAGCCGGATTGCAGTGTAGAAATCCACGTCATCCAGGTCAAAGCGCACCGGGCGGGAGTTCATCGCCTGGTCAAACTGGAAAGTCACCTTGAAGACCTGGCCGATCTGGGTGTACAAGGCGCGAGTATCCCCGCGCACGTGGATACTGGCCTTGCCGGACGAAGGCACAAGGTCAATCTGGTCGACAGAAGCCAGAAGTTGCAAAGTTCGGCGGCGTTCCGGGTCGTCCGCGGGTGAGACATCGCGCAGACGCTGGATCAGGTAGCTGTTCTGCGGGTCGATAGCCAGAGCCAGACGGAACTGTGCCGCGGCGCCGGCAAGGTCTCGAGCATCCGCCTTGGCGTTCCCGCGCTCCAAATACACCGCTACAACCTTCTGCCGCAACATCTCCCTGGCGGTGGCGTAGGCAGCGTTTCCGGGGAAAAGCTCGGCGGCATGCCCTGCTGCTTGCAGCGCTTCCTCCGTCCGTCCGGCCTTATCGAGATCAAGGGCGCGCTTAAATTCCCGTTCCGCCGCCCGGCGGTCTGTCTTGGAAACGGAGAACTGGGGCTTCTCCGCCACCAGTGGAGCAGCGGCGAGAAGCACAGCCGCAATGAACGCCGCAAAACGCATGAGACAACTATTCTACCCGGTTGGAGAACGGTTCTGGACGGGATGTTTGCGTGGTCACGGGCGAATTGCCGTCGATTCCGCTATCAGGGCGAGCAGGTCAGAAGCTGAGGCAAAGCAGGCATCGGGTCCGTAGGTCAACAAATCCGGGAATGTATAGATGCCGGTGGCGAGAACGATAATCGGCAAGCCCGCTACGCGCGCGGCGTGGATATCGGCGGGCGTGTCGCCAAGAACGCAGACCCCCGCAGAAGGACGCAGGCGCTGCCGCGCCAGGAATGCCCCGTGCGAGAAGATCTCCGCACGCGACTCCAGCGGCCAAGCAAATGAACCGAAAGAGAACATAGACTTCAGGTCCGCTTTCTCGAGCTTGATCCAGCCAATCGGCTCCAGGTTGCCGGAAGCGATTCCCGGTAGCTTACCGCGTTCAAGCAGATGCAACACCAGCTCACGAATGGAGGGGCAAAGTTCCGGAATGAATTGCTCGCGGCTACGCTGGGCCTCGGCACACATGTGCTCCACGATTTGGGGTAAGTGCAGGTCCACGCGGGTGTCGTCCACGCCGGCGCGGCGTAGCGCGGCACGAAGAATGCCAATGTCGGTATTGCCATGGACAGGAACGCCATCAATTCCAGCCTCGATGCCCAGCACGTTTTCGACTGCCTGGCGAAAGGCCCGATAGTGAACCGCGTCGCGGCAGTTCAGCAGCGTGCCGTCAATATCGAACAGGTAGGACTGGGCGGCGTCGCACCGGAAGCCGGCGCGGATGTAGGGCGCCTCCGTCGCAGAGGAGGAAACCAAAGCAGTCATGCTGACTTGGATTCAGGATGGAGCTAAGAAGCTGCCGCCAAGCTAGCGGGCGGCCCGCTTCTCGAGCGCAAGGGGTTTCTCGCTGCGCACCGGCCGCCGCCCCCCGTCGCGGAACTGCCGGACGTCGAGCTTGAGCTCAGCAATGGTGCGGCTCAGCGTGTTGCGATGCATGCCCAGTTCGCGCGCCGCGCGGCACTGGTTGCCACGGTTCTGCTGCAGCACGTTCATCAAAAAGCGCTTCTTGAATTCGCGCACGGCTTCCGCGTAAAGAATACCGCTGTTGTACATCTGTGCCACGAGTGCTTCGAGCTGGTCCTTCACAGAGTCCTCACTTTCCAGTTGCGGCACTTAGTTTTTCTCATTGAATTATTGAATTCTTTCTGCTCCCCGCGCCGGCATTGCCGCGCAGCAAGTCCACGCCTTCGCGGAATTTCTGGCGGACTTCCGCCGGCGCCAGCCAGCTTGCGCCATGCCCCGCCACCACGAAATACCGCGCCAGTTGCGAACCTGCCAACTGCTGCGATTCCGGAACAAACGCCGTCATCGCCAGCAGCCCGGCGGTCACGATCACCGCGCCCCGAACAAATCCAAAAGCTGCGCCGAGTGCCCGGTCGGCCCAGCGAAACCCCGCTTCATGAACGATCCAGCGGATGATCCTTGCCAAGGCTCCTGCCAGGACGATCACCGCGAAAAAAATCATCAAAAAAGCCGCCAACTCGGCGACCGACTGCGACTTCACATACGGTAGAAATCGCGGCGCTAGTTTGCCGCATCCCCAGGCCGCCAAAAGGTAACCCCCAACCGCCCCACCCAGCGAAATGATCTCAAAGAAAAACCCTTGCGCCGCTGCCAGCAACGCCGAAAACATCAGCAACATCAAAATGGTCCAGTCGAGAGCGTTCATGGCGCCACCCCAGCCCGCGCAAAACCGGCCCGGCCTGCGGGTCCCGGTAGGCGCGACGCCTCAACCCGCCGGCAATTCACGTCCGGCCAGGACCTTGTAAGCCTGCATGTATTTCTCACTCGTCTTGCGCGCCACCTCGTCCGGCAAGGCCGGCGCCGGAGGCTGTTTGTTCCAGCGGATTGATTCCAGGTAGTCGCGGACAAATTGTTTATCGTATGACTCTTGCGCTTTGCCCGGCTGATATTTGTCTGCGGGCCAGAAACGCGAGGAGTCCGGAGTAAGCACTTCGTCGGCCAGCACCAGCCCTTCGCCGGTGTGCCCGAACTCAAATTTCGTGTCGGCAATGATGATGCCCCGGCCGGCCGCGTAGTCGGCGGCTTTCTGGTAAATGCCGATGCTCAGATCGCGAAGCTTTTCCGCCAGTTCCTTGCCCGTGCGTTTGCACATCTCTTCAAACGAAATGTTTTCATCGTGTCCGGTGACGGCTTTGCTGGCCGGCGTAAAAATGGGCGCGGGGAGTTTATCAGATTCGCGCAATCCAGCGGGCAACTGGATGCCGCAGACGCCGCCGGTCTTCTGGTAATCCTTCCATCCCGAGCCGGAGAGATAGCCGCGGATCACGCACTCCACGTCAATCATCTGCGCCTTCTTTACCAGCATAGATCGGCCGCGAAGTTGGCCGGCATACTGGCCGAGCGGCGCAGGATACTCATCCACAGCGGCGCTGATCAGGTGGTTCTTCACCGTATCGCGTAGAAAATCGAACCAGAAGAGCGAAAGCTGAGTGAGAACGCGGCCCTTTTCCGGGATGCCGGTGGCCAGAACGTAATCGAAGGCGGATATGCGGTCGGTAGCCACGAACAACAACTGCCCGTTCAAGCTGTACAGGTCGCGAACTTTGCCCCGAGCGTGAAGAGAAAGTTCCGGAAAATCGGTTTGCAGGAGGACGCGATTGAGGACGGTTGAGCTCATGACTGAAAACTTCTGGGCGAGGCGTTATTCTAGCCCCTCAACCATTTTTGTCAACAAGGTAAGTGACGTGTCAACACGCGACTTGCGGAAATTTTTGTGGAAAAACCGACATAAAACGGACATAAAAAGTTCGATACTGTAAAACCCGCATAAAACGCGGATTCTAGAGCGTTGATTTTCGAGTGGGTTTGTAGTACCCGTTGGCGAAAAAATTAATGGCGCGAATAAAGAATCTCTTACGCGGAAACTGCGCGCAGCCCGCTGCTCTCGTGTCCGAATTTGACTGAGACCACTTTCGATACGCCTGGCTCCTGCATGGTTACTCCATACATCACCGGGGCCACCGCCATGGTCTTCTTGCTGTGAGTGATGATGATGAATTGCGTCTCCACCGCCATGTCTTTGATCAGATCGGTGAAACGACCGATGTTGGCGTCGTCGAGCGGGGCGTCCACTTCGTCCAGGATGCAGAACGGGCTAGGCTGATATTTGAAGATGCCTACCAGCAGCGCCAGCGCTGTGAGCGCCTTTTCGCCGCCGGAGAGCAGCAGAACGTTCTGCAGTTTCTTCCCCGGAGGCGAAGCCACCACGTCAATGCCGCTTTCCGCCGTGTTCAGTTCGTCGGTCAAACGCATGAAGGCCTGGCCGCCACCGAACAGCTTGCGGAACGTGAACTGGAAATTCTCATTGATTTGCTCAAACGCTTCCTGGAATTTCTGTCGCGAGAACTCGTCAATCTCCTTGATGGTGGCTTCGGTGTTCGCGATCGAGTCCAGCAAGTCCTTGCGTTGGGTCTCCAGGAATTCGTGCCGCTGCGCTGTTTCCTGATATTCCTCCAGCGCCATCATGTTGACCGGCCCCATGTTGTCGAGCCTGCTCCGCATCTCGCGATAGAGAGTTTCTTCAGCGGCGAGAGTCTCGCCTTCCACCAGGGCGATGGCGGCGTTGCTGCGGAGATCGTCTGCGGTAACGTTCAACTCGTTCAGGCAGACTTCGCCCATGTGGGCCAGGTCAGACTGCAACTTGGCCAGTTGTGCCCCAAGTTCACTCTTGCCATCGCGCACAGCCTCCAGTTCAAGCCGCGCCGTTTTCAACTCCTGGTCAATCTCGGCAATGCGCGCCCGCACCTGCTCGGACTCCTGCTGCAGCCGCAAGCCCCCGGCTTGTGTTTGGGCCTTCTCCGCAGCCAGCGCCTGCAGGCGTTCACCGATCTGGACGTTCTCGGCAGCGCGCTGCTGTTTTTCCGCAACCGCCGACTGGATTTGCGTCTGCAACGATTCCACACGCTGCGCCGCCTCGCGCGAGAGAGACTCAATCCGTTCCAAAGCCGCTGTCGCCAGCCGGCGCCGCTCTTCCAAGCCAGCCAGCCGCGCAGCCGCCTCCGCCACGGATTGCGCGGCGGCATCACGCGAGGTCTTCAGGAGCGTTACCTGCTCGCGCGCTGCCTGGATTTCGCTTTCCAAGGCCGTGCGTTTCTCCTCGAGAGCAGCTGCCTGCTGGCGCTGCGCGTTCAGGCCGGCGCTCGTCTGCTCACGCTCAGAGCGCGTGCGTTCAAATTCGAGACGGTAGGTGCTCATCCGCTGTTCGGTGCGCTCCAGCTCGGTTTCCATCTGCTTGAGGGCGTGGCCCGAAGTCAACGCCTGTTTCTCGGCTTCGCGCCGGTCTTCTTCCAGGTTGGACAGAAGTTTCGCCAACTCACCAAGCTCGCGCGCCAGCAACTGAACCTTGTTTTGTTCATTCTGGATAGCTGCTTCCAGATCGTTGGCCAACTTCATGACGTCGCGCAACTCGCGCTTGAGGGAAAGCGGGCCTTCCTTGCGCTGCTTGCCGCCGGTGACGGTCACGTTGTGAAAGCATTCGCCAGTGGAAGAAAGGAAGTAAGCGTCAGGGTTCTCCAGAGCCAGGTTGCGGGCTATGGTTGAATCCGGCGCGATGTAGCCGTCGCGCAGTTTGGGCAGCACCACTTCCAGCGACCGTCCAAAGCCGTTGAGGACGCGGATGCAGTGTTTGAGCGAGATCAGTTCTTCCGGCCGCGGCGAAGGTGACGGCGTTTCGCTGACGGCAAAAGAGAATTTGGCTTGCGCATCTTCGGGGTGGACCAGGAACGTGGCGCGGCCGTCCACGTCAGTTTGCAACCTGCGCATGCCTTCGTTGGCCGAGTCCCAGGACTTCACCACCACGTAGTTCAGCTCGTCGCGAAGGAATTCTTCGACTACGGCTTCATACCTGTGGTCTACTTCGAGAAAATCGGCTAGCACGCCAGCCGGAGTAAACCCACGGCCGGCAGCGCTCGATTGGAAAAGCCGCTTCACTGACTCGGTGGAATACCCGTGCTCATTGATCACCGATTCCAGTGAGCTCCGCCTGCCCAGCGCTGTGGCGAACTCAGCGCGCAGGGTGTCCAGGCACTTCTTGGTCTCATCTTCTTCCTTGTGCTTGCTGTCGATTTGCCCGCGGATCTCAGCGATGCGGGTGTTCAGCGCCGTGACTTTCTGACTGATGGATTCAAACTCGAAGGCTATCTGACCTCGCTTGCCCCCGAAACCCTCGATATCCCTTTGCGCTGTGGCCATCTCGCGCTCCAGGCGGTGGGCATCGCGATCGAGCGCGGTCATATGTTCTTCTGCCTGGATGATCTGGTTGCGCGCCTGTGCGGCTGACGCCATTACCTCCATCACTGCCTGGCGCTGCGCCTCCTGCCGGCGCTCGGCGTCGGCGAGCACAGAGATTGCGTCCTGCGCCGCCTGCTGGCGCATCTGCCACTCATGTTGCGCGGCGGCGACTTCTCCAGCCGCGGACTCGGCGAACTGCCGGTTGGTATTCAATTCTTCGCTCAACGAAATCAGATGGGCCTGGGCCCGTTCCAGTTCGGCAGAAGCGGCTGCCGAACGCGCATCCAGTTCGGCACAGCGTTCCGCATTGGCGGCGCGGCGTCCCATGGCACGCTCCGACTCAACCTCCAAAGCGTGAACTGCCTGCCGGTTCTGCGTGATCTCACCCTCGATAGCGTAGCCGCGGCGGGTGCGCTCGGAGTGTTCCGCTTCACGGATGCTCACCGATTCGGCGCGCGCGCGAATCTCTTCCGCCATGTTCTCAAGCGATGCTCGCAGCGTGGTTTCTTCGCGGCCCATCTGGGCGAACTTGCTGGCCAGCACGACTTTGAGTTTCTCTCTCATTTCGTCCCGCAGGCGCGCATAGCGCTCGGCTTTGGAGGCTTGGCGTTTGAGCGAGTTCATCTGCCGCGTGACTTCTTCAAAAATGTCGTTGATGCGGGCCAGGTTCTGGCGCGAGAGTTCCAGGCGCGCCTCTGCCAGGCGTTTGCGCGTCTTGAACTTGGTGATGCCGGCGGCTTCCTCGATGATGGCGCGGCGGTCGGTCGGCTTGCTGCTGAGGATCTGGCCGATGCGTCCCTGTTCGATGATGGCGTACGACTCCGGTCCCAGACCCGTACCCATGAAAATGTCCTGAATGTCGCGCAGGCGGCAGATTCTGCCGTTCAGCAGATATTCGCTTTCGCCTGTCCGGAACAGGCGGCGCGAAACCACAATCTCGCCTTTGGCCAGGACCATGGGCTTCAACTTGCGCCGGCGGATTTTGAGAACCACGGGATTGCCCGTGGTCACGGCGGCTTCGGCAGGCGTTTCGCCAGGAACAGTCTGCGTAGCGCCGGGCACAGATTGCGGAGCCGGCTCTTCGGAGCCAGCGGCATCTCGGTCAGCAGCGTCCAGCGGGCCGGGCTGCACTTCAGCGATAGCAGCGTCGGTGGCCTCAGCAGCACAAGATCGGAAAGAAGCTTCGTCCCACTCGTCTTCCGCGAGCTCATCCTGAATGTCAATTTCCGGCTGGCCGCTGATGGGGCCTTCATACACCTGAGGGTCGATCAGGGTGAGAGAAACCTCGGCCATGCCGGTGGGCTTGCGGTCGCGCGTGCCGGCAAAGATCACGTCTTCCATGCGCACGCCGCGCAAGCTTTTGGCGGACTGTTCACCCAGGACCCAGGAAATGGAATCAGCGATGTTGGATTTCCCACACCCGTTCGGCCCGACCACCGCAGCGATGCCCTCGCCAGGGAACTTCAGTTCCGTCCGGTCGCAGAACGATTTGAAACCCAGAATTTGCAGCTTCTTCAGTTTAAGCAACGCTACTCCTTCGGAATGGCCCATCGTAACCCGGTGCGAACCTGGGCTGGATAAAGATTTGACTTCTGGTCGTTACGTTTTCTTGGCTGGAAGTACGAGCCCATCGCTCCAGCTAATGTACCCAGAGAGCCAACAGGGGTCAAGCAGAAAGGCCACAATATGTTGTGGACACGCGTCTTGAACCCCAGCCTGTCGCACCGTGCTTGCAAGATCAGCAGACACTCCGCATGACAGTTGGATGAGGTGGCGGGGAGAATCGTCGAAGAGCTAAGCTGAACTTTAACGCGAAAAAAGAAGGTAAGCAAGCAAAAGAACCAAGATTCTTAACCTTAGATCATCTGCGATCTCGGCGATTTTCTCACGCTCCCAGCTTTTCAAAAAACCGGATGATCGACTCAATCCCGCGATAGAAATTCGGGATGTGGAACTTTTCGTTCGGCGCGTGCAGGTTGTCGTCCGGCAGGCCGAAGCCCATCATCACGCTGGGAATCTTCAGGGCTTCCTGAAAATCAGTGACCACGGGGATCGATCCGCCGGAGCGGATAAAGACCGTGTCTTTCTTAAACACCTCGTGCATCGCTTCCGTGGCCGGCTTGATGAAGCGATTGTTGGTATCCACCACGCAGGCCGGGCCTTTGCTGTAAACCTTGATGTTGAGCTCAATGCCTTTCGGCGTGAGCTTTTTCACAAACTTGGTATAGCGTTTCAGGATGTCATCGGGATCCTGGTTAGGCACCAGGCGCATGGAAACCTTCGCTGACGCCTTAGCCGGAATCACTGTCTTGGCTCCCGACGCGGTAAAGCCGCCGGGCATGCCGTGGACCTCGAGCGTCGGCCGCGCCCAGGTGCGGTAGAGAACGCTATAACCTGGCTCGCCCGTGAGCACTTTTGATCCGACTTCGGTCTTGCGATAGTGTTCTTCGTTGAACGGCAAACGTTTCCAGGCTTTGAGTTCGTCCTTGGTCGGAGCCTTTACTTTGCTGTAAAAGCCGGGGATGAGGACCTTGCCTTTCGAATCCTTCAGTTTGCTGATGACTTCGATCAGCGCGAAGAAGGGATTGGGCGCCGCGCCGCCGTACATGCCGGAATGCAGGTCGGTCATTGCGCCTTTGGCCTCGATCTCGGTATAGATCAGCCCACGCAAGCCGACACACAACGTCGGCAGGTCCGGCGCGAAGAGTTCAGTGTCACAAACCAGAGCGAAGTCGGCCTTGAGCTTGGCTTTTTCCTTACGCATGTACGCGGCAATGGACTCGCCGCCCACTTCCTCTTCGCCTTCGAAAATCACCTTCACGTTCAGCGGCAATTTGCCGCCGTTTCCGCGCATGAGGGCCTCGAGAGCTTTGACCTCCATCCAAAGCTGGCCTTTGTCGTCCACCGCACCGCGCGCGTAGATATTCTGGTTACGCTCGGTGGGCTCAAAGGGAGGCGTAGTCCACTCGTTGAGCGGATCAGGCGGCTGGACGTCGTAATGCGCGTAACACAACACCGTAGGCTTGTCTGGTGCGTGCAGCCAGTCGGCATAGATCAGCGGATGTCCCTTGGTGGCGATGATCTCCACGTTTTCCATACCAGCGGAGCGCAGGCCGCTAGCGACGAACTCAGCAGCGCGACGAACGTCATCTTTGTGCTCGGGCGCGGTGCTCACGCTGGGAATGCGGAGCAGGTCTTTCAACTCGCCCAAGAATCGCTGCTGGTTTTGCTGCGCGAAGGTAACGGAGGATGAGGCCATGACGGATGCTCCTCGGCTCAAGAATCGAACCTAAGAGTATAGCGCGCAGAGGATTTGCTATTCGAGGCTGGCGAGCTTGCGGGCCCGGTCCCACTCGGAAGATAGCCCAATTTCTTTGACCCACTTCTCGATGTATGGCCGATCGAGCGACTTTCCTCGCACCTGCAAGATCCCGGCGACGTCTTCGATTTGCCGTGAAGACTCACCTATCTTGGCCCATTCCAGCTTGGAGACGATAGTGTCTTCAGCGGTCGCGGAAATAAGGGGGACCTGCTCGATTTCTGCCGCGATCCGGCGTTGGAATGCTTGCTGATGATATGGCGCGGTTTTTGCGAAGATGATATCGACTTTCCATCCCCCTTCCATGTCCAAGATGTTGAACATGTCTTTACCGCGGCACGCCACAAGAGCTGCATCCAAATCAAAATAGTATTTGGCAGTGGGCAGAAGACTTAAAAGGACTCGAATCTGCTCTGGGGTTGCCGAAACCACGACATCAATATCAAAAGTGGCCCGTCCGGCCCCATAGAGATTGCTGGCAAACGAACCTACAACCATGTAGGGAATGCGCGCCTTATCGAGGGCGGCAATTACCTCGCGAAGAATCTCTTTGGAACTCATCGCACCCAAACCGGAAGTGGGTTGGGAAGAAAGGCCAGCCGAAAAAGCTCAATCATGACTTGCCTCTCCGACCAATCGGGATGATCGCGTTTGATCCCCGCCTTTCTGAGCTCACGGCAAAGGTCGCTGATGTCCAGGGTGGCGAGCAGGCGTTGTTCGGGAGTCATGCGACGCCATACTTCCAGTTGCATCGCTTCCATGTGTGGAGACGTGTCTCTGACCGCCATAGCCAGATGTTACCACCGGACATCTTATAATTGATGGTGTGAGTTCCCAGTCCACCGTCCGTAAGCTGGCTGAAGCCGATTTTCCCACGCGTTGGGGGCACTTCCGCATTATGGGTTTTGAAGGCCTGTTTCGCGGCGACCGTCGTGTGGAAGAAGCCGTCGCCCTGGTGCTAGGAGACATCCACGCCAAGCCACCGCTGGTGCGGATTCACTCACAATGTCTCACTGGAGATGTCTTTGGCTCGCTGCGCTGCGATTGTCGCCAGCAACTGGAGATGGCGCTCTCGCTCATCGCCCAGGCCGGCGCCGGCGTGCTGATTTATGAGATGCAGGAAGGCCGCGGCATCGGCCTGATGGCCAAGCTCCAGGCCTACGAACTTCAAGACCAGGGCCGGGATACAGTCGAAGCCAACGAAGAGCTGGGCTTTAAGGCTGACCATCGCGGGTTTCAGCTTCCGGCGGAGATTCTGAAGAAGCTGAGGTTGAAAGCCGTGCGTCTACTCTCCAACAATCCGCAGAAGGTCGCTGCGCTCGAAGCCGCCGGAATCAAGGTCACGGAGCGCGTGCCTTGTGAAGTGGAGCCGCACGCGGCGTCAAAGAAATATCTCAACACCAAGAAGGAAAAGCTGGGGCACTTGTTCACCAGGCGCTAGCAGGGACAAGCCACACCAATCAGACCGGGCGCTGGAGAGGTAAGGCTATGCAGACACGAGGGGCACTTGTCTGTTTAACGTTGATTCTGTTGTTCACCTCGGCGTTGGCTGATCCGTTCCGCGGCCAGTGGGTGCTGAACGTTGCCAGAAGTCATTATGGCCGTGGCGCGAAGGCGAGGACACAAGAGACTTTCGTTTGCGAAACAGACAAGGAGAGTCTGAAGTGCACGATTAAAAGCCAATACACCGACGGAACTAAAGTTGTCGGAAGTTTCACCGCGGCCTACAACGGCAAGCCTTATCCGGTTGCCGGTATTCCGGATATTGACCAAGTGACCCTGCAGAGAGTTGACGACTTCGTAGCGGATGCCACGTTCAGCTTCAAGGGAAGACCGATTTTTGGTTATCGAGCGATCAAATCCGATGATGGGAGGTCCCTTACCGTGGTGTCGGTAGAACCGATCACAAGGAGTGTCCTTACCAGCGTTGTGGTTTACGATCAGCAGCAGAAAAGATGAAGAGCCCGGACGCCGATGGCGCTTTGGCTAGCGATCATGCAACAGTCGCAGCAATTCTGCTTTCCTTGCCGACGGTAAATCCCTTAACGCCGACCGCACCAGCGCGCGATAGACCTCCTGGGCCGCCGGCACATTTTTCAGCGCCCGCAAATGCCGGCGCACGGTCTCCAGGTCGCCGCGCTTGATCGGCCCGCTGAAGGCGGCGGCGCCGCCGTGTGCCAGATAATTCCTGAAGGTTTGCTGCAAAATCGGTCCCATGACTTTTCTGGTTTGCGCGCGGCTGAGTCCGGCGGCGCGGCCTACGCGCTCGGCTGTCACCAGCGTGGCGACTACGAGCGGAGAGGAGAATGATCCCAGAGCGTGGTAGAGGATCTTGGAGTCTTTGCGGATCGGAAAGATTTCCGCGCCAACGGCGTACGCGATGCGGCGAGCTGCGGCCACGGCCTGGCGGTCACCTTCAACGGCGAATGGCACGCCTTTCAGCCGCGGCGAAATTCCGGGAACGAAAGTCATCATCGGGTGCAGCGATGCGGTATATGCTCCGGCGCGTTGGAGGGGCGCCAGCACGTCACTGGTCAGAGCGCCGCTGGAATGAAAAACGATCTTGCCACGCCAGCCGGGCTTGCGCGCCAGTTGCCGCGCGGTTTCCACCAGGGCGTCGTCGGTGTGGCACAGCCAGACGATATCCGCGGCGGGGCCGGCCTGCTCCAACCGCACCGCTTTACTCATCAGCCGTTGGGCCAGGGCCGTGGCGCGTTTTTGCGAAAATGCGGTGTTGCGAAAAGCGACCGATTCAATGCGGTATCCGGCGGAGCGCAGCGCCGGCCCTAGCGCATGGGCCAGGTTTCCGGCCCCGATCAAACTCACAGTCTTCGGATACTCATCGATCTTCGAAGCCATGCACGGCGAGGATAGCAGAATCCGCTATATTGTCTTCATGTCTCGACGACCAAAGTCCAACCGCGCTCGCGTCGTATCGTCCAAAAGGATTTTTGAAGGCCCCGTCTTCCGGGTTTTCTCCGAACAGGTGCGGGAGCCGGATGGAGTACGCGTCCGCCGCGACATTGTCCGCCACCACGGATCAATCGTGATTCTGGCGCTTGACGACGACGGGTCCCATCGTCCGCCGCGCGTTCTGTTGGAGCGCCAATATCGCCATGCCGCCGGAGCGCGCATGTGGGAGCTTCCGGCGGGAAGTCTGGAGCCGGGGGAAAACAAACTAGTGGCCGCCAAGCGTGAGTTGGCGGAGGAGACCGGGTACACGGCAGCCCGCTGGCAGAAAGCCCTTTTTTTTTATGTGAGCCCCGGCTTCCTTGACGAAAGTATGGCGGTGTACCTGGCTCGCGGTCTTAAGAAAGGCCAGGCCCGGCCCGAAGAAGACGAGCGCATCGCCACGCGTTTCTTCCCGTTGCCCCAGGCGGTGCGGATGGCGATGACCGGCAAGATCAAGGACGCCAAAACCCTAGCATCCCTCTTTTGGCTCGACCGGAAGCTCTCCCGGCGCTAAAGACTCTGGAACAGTGCCCCGTTGTGGAACACGCGCGGGGGTGTTAAGGTTCTGTGAAATAGATTCCTCGTAAAGCCAACAGCCCAAAGGAATTTCTAATGATGCGTTGGTTTGGCATTATTGGTTGACATTCGCCATGAACCGAGGGAAAATACCTGCAAAGCCAAAGTCGTGGTAGAAAGACGCGACAATCCGGTTTCCAGGTAACCGTGTTTCGTCGTTCCCCCTGAGGCAGCTTGAACAATCCTATTGCAAATACAAGTCCGTGGAGAAGAAGAGGTACTGCGTCTCCCAAGGACGGCTCGGAGTAAGGAACGTGTCTCGAATCAAAGGTAAAGTGAAATGGTTTAACAACGCGAAGGGCTTTGGGTTTATTGGCCGGGAAGACGGCCCTGACGTGTTTGTCCACTACAGCGCCATCAAGTCTGAGGGCTACAAGAGCCTGCAAGAAGGCGATGACGTTGAGTTTGAAATCGTACAGGGCCAGAAAGGCCCACAAGCCGAGAACGTCACCAAGGCGGAAGCCACGCAGTCTGCGTAAGCGGACGGCGGGGACGTTGACGAATCTTGCCCTAGGTCCCGGTCGGCGGGGGCCTGAGCCTGAGGGCGTAGCTTCCCTACCCCTCGAGACAGCTGCCAAACTGACTCTCGAACTGGAAGCGTAGGGTCAGTGTCTCTAGCCGACGCCGGCGTTTAGAATTGTGCTGGTGCGCGTCGACAACAAATCCGTCGCTACAATTCTCGATGAAACCGCCGACCTGATGGAGATCGCGGCGGAAGATTCCTTTCGTATTCGTTCCTACCGCCGTGCGGCGGAAGCCGTTGCCGCTCTGGAGCGTCCGCTCTCGGAAATCTACCAGGACGAAAGAGCCTTGCTGGCCATCCCCGGCATAGGCAAGAGCATGGCCAGCCACATCCGCGACATCTTCAGCAAAGGGAAACTGGCCCAGCATGAAGCACTGCTCAAGAAATACCATCCGTCTATTCTGGAACTCCTCAAGATTCAGGGACTCGGTCCCAAGACCATTTCTCTGATCTGGAGCGCGTTTCAAGTGTGCGACATTGACGGCGTGGCGAAACTGGCAAGCGAAGGGAAACTGCGTGACCTACCCCGGTTGAGCGAAAAATCCGAACAGAAGATCCTGAAAGCCATCGAAAGCTACCGGCAAATGACCGGCCGGTTTCATCTTGACGCGGCCGCGGAAATTGCCCAGCAGATGACCGACTTGCTCCAGGGCCTGGGGGGCGTGGACAAAGTGACGCCCGCCGGATCGCTACGGCGCGGCCGCGAAACCGTAGGCGATCTCGACGTGCTGATCACAGGGAAATGCGGTACCAACGAGGCCCAGCGCAATAAGGTCATTGACGCCATCCTGAAGTTTCCCGGCATTCTGGAAGTGCTGGCGCGGGGCGAGAACAAAGTCAGCTTCAAGCTGCGCAGCGGCATGCAGGTGGACGTGCGCTTGCTTCCGCCGGAATCCTTCGGCGCCGCTTTGCTTTACTTCACCGGTTCCAAGAGCCATAACATCTCACTGCGGCAGCGGGCGCTGAAACTCGGCTACACCCTGAGCGAGTACGGCCTGGACCGCGTGGACGATTCGAAGCGCGCAGCCGGCAAGACCGAGGAAGAAATCTACAAGAAGCTTGGCCTGGACTACATTCCGCCGGAGCTGCGCGAAAATGCGGGCGAAATTGAGGCCGCCGAGCAAAGCAAGTTACCGGACCTGATTACCCTGGGTGAAATTCAGGGCGATGTGCACATGCACACCGTGGAAACCGACGGCAAGTGCACGATCGAAGAGATGGCTTTGGCAGCCCGCGAGCGCGGGTACAAATATGTGGCGATCACCGACCATTCCAAAAACCTGGCTTTCGCCAATGGACTGGACGACAAGCGTGCGGTCGAACACATCAAGCGAATTCGTGCAGCAGCGAAAGAGATTGAAGGTATCACGGTCTTTGCCGGCATCGAGGTGGATATCCTGGCGGATGGCCAGCTCGATCTCTCCGATTCAGTGCTGGAGCAGATGGACGTGGTCATCGCCAGCGTGCATTCGCACTTCAACCAGGATTCGGCGGAGATGACAGACCGGCTGCTGCGGGCCATCGCCAACCACAGCACCTCGATCATCGGCCATCCTACGGGACGCCTGCTGCTGCGCCGCGAAGGTTACGCTTTTGACCACGACAAGGTCTTCACGGCTGCTGCCCAGTGGGGGGTGGCCATGGAGCATAACGCTTATCCCGACCGGCTCGATCTGCGCGACCTGCACCTACGCATGGCCAAAGCCAAAGGAGTAAAGTTTGTTGTGAATACTGACTCGCACCACACGTCGCATCTGGAGAAGATGCGCTACGGCGTATTGCAACTCCGCCGCGCCTGGCTGACGAAAGATGACGTTTTGAACACACTGCCCGCAGCGAAATTCTTGCAAGCCATACGGCGTCCCAAGGCCAAGCACGCCTAGCCGGTTTTTAGCATCTCAGGATATGATGCTGCGCGAAGGAGCAGTCTTATGCCTGACACTCCGCCTCTAAAACCAACGCCTCCGGCCTCGCAACCCGCCGCCCCTGCGCCCGCGCCCGATGCTGGACACATTCCCATGTCGGAAGAGCTCGACCGGGCTAAGTGGACCCTGCCGCCCGTGGTCCCGGTCTTGATTGCGGCCGCGGCCATCATCATCGTGCTGGCGGTGGTCTTGTTGGGAACGCGCGTCAAAAGCGACCTTGGAGGCGCCATCACCAAAGTAGTCAGCGCTGACCAGCAGGGCAGCACGCTGGTTGCCGTCCAGATGAAGCTTGAGAACAAGTTCGAAAAGCAGCTTTGGCTCAAGGGCATCACTTCCGAATTGGAGACCGCTGACGGCCGGAAATACACTGACCATGCAGCCGGCGCCGCGGAGGCTGAACGTGATCTGCGTGCTTTTCCCGCTTTGCAGGAAGCCAAAGCCGACCCTCTGCGCGAGGAATTGAAGATTCCATCTGGAGCCTCCTATACCGGGTTTACCGTCTTTGCCTTCCCGGTGGACCAGGCGACGTTTGCCGCACGCAAGTCTCTGACGGTGCGGATTGCCACCTACGACCACCCGGCCATCGAGATTAAACAGTAATCTTCCTGCCTCTGAAGATATTTTGGGGTAGGCTTCGCGCTCAGATCACAACTGTTTCCTGATGTTCGCCAAAGACGCGGCGCATGGCGTCGGCGATTTCACCTACGGTTGCGTAGGACTCCACCGCCTGAATGATGCGGGGCATCAGGTTGCCGCCGGAGCGGGCGGCTTCTTCCACGCCTCGGACCGAGCCCTGCCAGACGCCGGCGTCGCGGCGCGCGCGCAGAGCTTTGACGCGCTCCACCTGACGCTGCTCCAGTTCGTCATCAATGCGCTGGATAGGCACCGCCTTCTCCTCTTCACTCTGGAAGCGGTTTACTCCGACCACGACCTTTTCCAACCGGTCCACGGATTGCTGGAAGTCGTACGCTGCATTCTGGATTTCCTGCTGAATGTAGCTGAGCTCGATGGCGCGGAGCGTGCCGCCCAGGGAGTCAATCTTCTCGAGATACGCCGCAGCTTTTTGCTCAATCTCCTGGGTCAGCGACTCGATGTAATACGACCCAGCGAGCGGGTCCACGGTGTTGGGGGCTCCAGTTTCATAGCCGATAATCTGCTGCGTGCGCAAAGCGATGCGCGCCGACTCTTCGGTGGGCAATCCCAGAGCTTCATCATAAGAATTGGTGTGCAAAGACTGGGTGCCGCCCAATACAGCCGCCAGGGCCTGCAGCGCGGTACGCACAATGTTGTTCTCCGGCTGTTGCGCTGTGAGCGTGGAGCCGGCAGTCTGAGTATGGAAACGCAGCATCATGGAGCGCGGATTGCGTGCGCCAAAACGCTCTCTCATGATTCGCGCCCATAGGCGCCGCGCGGCACGATATTTCGCCACCTCTTCCAGAAAATTGTTGTGCGCGTTGAAAAAGAACGACAGCCGCGGGGCAAACTGGTCCACGTCCAGCCCGGCGTTGACAGCCGCCTGCACGTACGCAATGGCGTTGGCCAGCGTGAAAGCCACCTCCTGCACCGCCGTGCACCCAGCTTCGCGCATGTGGTATCCGGAAATGGAGATAATGTTCCACTCCGGCACATGCTGATTGGCATACGAAAACATGTCGGTGATGATCCGCATGGCCTGGTGAGGCGGATAGATGTACGTGCCGCGGGCGATGTATTCCTTGAGAATATCGTTTTGCACCGTCCCGCTGATCTTTCGGAGATCAGCGCCCGACCGCTTGGCCACGGCAACATAAAGCGCCAGCAAGATTGAGGCCGTGGCGTTGATGGTCATTGACGTGGAAATCTCTTCCAGGTTGATGCCGTCGAACAAACGCTGCATGTCCTCGATGGAATCAATGGCGACCCCTACTTTCCCCACCTCGCCAATGGCCATGACATGGTCGGAATCCATGCCGATCTGCGTCGGCAGATCGAAGGCGACGGAGAGCCCGGTTGTGCCGTGTGCGAGAAGATATTTGTAACGCTTGTTGGATTCTTCGGCGTCACCCATGCCGGCGTACTGGCGCATGGTCCAGAGGCGGCCGCGGTACATGGTGGCCTGAACCCCGCGCGTGAACGGGAACTCGCCGGGATAGCCGATGTCGCGTTCGTAATCCACATCTTGAATATCGGCCGGCGTGTACAACGGCTGCGCGTCAACGTCTTTGAGTTGCGCAGCTTCCGGAGCAAGTTTTGCGGCCTTGGTCATGGTGTTTTACTTCCGCGTGCGCCTGGCTTTCCAAAAGGAGAATACCGTAAACCACCCGCACACCAGTGTGAACCCGGTCACAGTCAAGAATCGTGTGTGGTCGGCCAGGTGGTCTGCTTTATATTGCCGGACCAGAGCTGATCCGCCCATGACTGTAAGAAAGCCAAAGACCAGTCCTGTGGTCTCCAGCCACAAAGCGTAAAACGTTTTGGCAAACGAGATGACGAGGCCTTTTCCTGCCACGAACAACGCGTGAAGAACGCTCGAGCGGCGGCTCTGGATTGCGCGTTTTACGGTGGTGATTTCCGCCATTCAAATCATTGTAGCCTGGAAAATCGAGGGTCTCTGCTCAAAACAACAAACAGCAGCCAAACCCAGGGCATCTTAGTGAGTAAGCAGAAGAGGGACCCCGTGAATACTCAATTGAAACGACTCATCAAGGAGTTAGGGGAAGCCATCAACGGCTCTCTGTCAGAGTCAGAACAAATCGCGCAGGTGATAGCCAAGATCAAGGAAGAGGGTTACGACATTTTTCTCGTGCTCGAAGCCACCATCGGTTTTAACCGTCAGGATGAAGAAGCCCGGACACCTTCGCCCGAGCTGGTCAGCTCGCGTCGAAAAAACTCAGAACCGGAATTCACCATCACAGCCCACGATGTGCGCTTCTTAAAATCACTCCGCATCAGCATTGACGATGCAGCTTGATACTTCTCAGACCGAGCGGCCCGGCGCTTCTGCCGGGCCTTTTCTTTTCTGTTAGCATGTGGCTTTGAGTGCCCCGGCTGCGATCTTGCAGGTTCTATGAGAGACACGTTGGGAGTATTGCTGGCAGGCGGCGCTGGCGAGCGCTTGTATCCCCTCACGCGGGACCGCGCCAAACCTGCGGTCAACTTCGGTGGCAACTACCGCATCATTGACGTCACGCTCTCCAACTGCGTGAATTCGGGTCTGCGCCAAGTGCACATTCTTACCCAGTACAAGGCGCTGTCACTCAACCGTCACATTCGCGAGGGCTGGAGCACGGTGGTGGCGCGCGAGTTGGGCGAGTTCATTGAAATCCTGCCGCCTATGAAGCGGGTCAGCGAGAACTGGTATCTAGGCACGGCTGACGCGGTTTACCAGAACATCTACTCAATCGGCAGCGTCGAGCCTAAGTACGTCCTCGTGCTGTCCGGCGATCACATCTACAAAATGAATTACCAGCTAATGCTGGATCAGCACTGCGCCGCCGCCGCCGAAGTAACACTGGCCACCATCCTGATTGAGCCTGAGGAGTGTTCCCGTTTCGGCGTACTGGAAATCAGCGGCACCGGCCGCATCACCGGTTTTGAGGAAAAGCCCGCGTCCACCAAGATGCGGTCGCCCTACAACCCGAAAATGGTGTCCGGGTCCATGGGCGTGTACATCTTCAATACGGACGTGCTGTTGCCGGTCCTCCTCAAAGACGCGGAAGATCCTGGCTCGTCGCACGATTTCGGCAAAGATATTCTGCCCAAGATTCTCGACCAGTACCGCGTGTATTCTTACAACTTCATTGACGAGAACCAGAAAGAAGCTCTCTACTGGCGCGACGTGGGAACGCTGGAAGCTTATTACGAGGCCAACATGGACCTGGTGGCGGTTTCGCCGGTGTTCAACCTTTATGACAAACACTGGCCCATCCGGACTACGCAGCGGCAATATCCGCCGGCAAAATTCGTGTTCGGCGAACCGGGACGCACCGGCATGGCCATTGACTCGATTGTTTCCTCGGGCTGCATTCTCTCCGGCGGCCTGGTGCGCGACAGCGTGCTCTCGCCCGACGTGCGCGTGAACTCTTACACCGAGGTGGAATCCAGCATCATTTTTTCCCACGTGAATATCGGGCGCCACTGCCGCATCCGCCGCGCCATCATTGACCGCGACGTGCATATCCCGGAAGGGACCATTATCGGCTTTGATCCGGAAGACGACGAAAGGAACTACGTGGTAACCGAGACCGGCATCATCGTGGTCACGCGCGATTACTCGCTGTTCGAAAACCCGGTGACTGCGGATTATTTCACCACGGAGTGATCGGCCATTCTGCTGCGAGCCAAATCAGAGCTGACGGCCGGATCTCGTCCGCCCGTCAGCCCGTGGGACTTGACTGGTTTAAGCCGCGATCTTCTGGCCCAGGAATTCCTTGGCCTTGGCCACGCTGGCATCCCACTTCTGCAATTGCTCAGGGGTGAGGAACCCGACCAGCCGCTCCCGCAGCTGAGCGCGGTGGGCGGCGACTCTCTTGATTATTTCTTCCTTGGTTGCGTTTGGACTCTGGTTTCGGAACTCCTGCAGCTTGCCATAGGATTCCGTCAGGAAGGTGTTCAGCTTTTCTTTCTGGGCATCAGAAAGGTTCAAATCTGTGCCAAATTTCTTCAGTTCGTTGGCCACCTTTTCACGTTGCTCTTGAGTAAGATTCATTACCCATTCTCCTTTTTCTGTGTGGTTGGTTGGATCTCTCTAACGTGTGGAAGGACGGAGTCAACCGTCCTTTGAGGCAGGCGTTAAGCGCCTTGGGGTACGACGTTGGCCCGTCCGGCCGAGGTTGTCTGCTTTTCGAGAGCAGCGGGAAACCTTAGTTCTTCCGCCTTCGACGCGTGTCCTCCCGCACTCCGCCGGAAAGGTCACACGATTTCTTAGGGTTACCGGCTTCTCGCGAATCGTGTGACGGCCTGGGATCATCCTAACAACCGGATCTCATGAACAAATCAGGCAAGATATTGGTGGTGGAGCGTGACGATGCCCTTAGAGAACAGATTCTCACGTTGCTAAGCGATGCGGGCTATGAGGTCTCGGGCGACTGCCGGGAAGGAATGAAAACAGTACTCTCCTTTGTTCCCGACGCAGTGATCCTAGGCGCTGATCCGCCCCAGTTGGATTGTTGCGCCCTGCTTTCTGAAATCAAGGGCTCCGATCGCACTCAGGACGTACGTGTTGTGATGCTTTCTCCCGGAGGATCGGCTGAGCGCACTCGGGGGCTCGATCTTGGCGCCGACGATGTGCTGTCATTGCCCTTCGACCCGAATGAATTGCTGGCGCGCGTGCGCTCCCAACTGCGCAGCAAACACATGGCGGACGAGTTCCGGGAGCGGCTACATGTTGCTGAGGAGACTCAAAACGCTACCCAGCAGGTGTTGACAGCCGTCAACAAGGAGCGGTGGGCGCTTAGGGTCGCCGGCCTGGCTGCCATCGCCGTGTTAATCGTCGGGGCGTTGGCTTTTTCGCTCTACTACCGGCGCACACAAGAACAAAACATTCGAGTCTACGCTGCCATCACGCGACTGCAGAGCGGCGTGCTGACCCAACAACAAATGATAGATCTCTCGCGCCGGGCGCTTGAGGACCAACAACGCGCAGCGAAGCAGCAAATTGAAGACCTTAGATCGCAAATCGCAGCCGGCAAGACAGCAGATGCTTCCATACAAGGTCGCATTCAGAAGCTCGAGACCGAGGGCAAGGTGGCGCAGAAGATTATCGCCTCCTACGAGCCGAGCGTCTGTCTCATCCGCGTCGTGGTTGCCTTCCGCGACCACGCCTCGGGATTGAGTTTGCATTACGCCGGGCTTACTGGCAGTGGCGAGCCGGCCACCGATGCACACAACAACCCACTCACGAGCCTGGGGGGAAGCGGTCCGGAAGTACGCGTGACCGTTTTTGGCACCGGGTTTCTCGCCTCGGCCAACGGACAAATCCTCACCAACCGTCACGTGGCCGAGCCTTGGTGGCAGGATGACGATTTTAAGGAAATGCTCGACCAAGGTCTTGACCCAGTGATCGCCGACATGACGGCTTATTTCCCCGCTGTTACACACGGCATTGCCATCAGCACAGAGAAGGTTTCCCCGGCCGCGGACGTTGCTGTTGTGAAAGGAAATGTCTCAGGGCTGCGGATCAAACAGGTTGCCCTGGCCGAGGGCCGCGGTGCAGCGGTTAGCGGTGGCCCGGTCGTGCTACTTGGATACCCCACGGCGCTTGGCGCGATATTGGCTCGGGCGGGGGAAGAGACGGTCAAATCCATCGCAACTGCATCCAAAGGTGATCCGAAGCAAGCGATGGAAGAGCTCGCCCGCCGGCACCTCATCAGGCCTATCGCCACGCAGGGGCACATCGGTGACGTACTGCCTGACAGGATTGTCTACGATGCGCAGACCACTTCCGGCGGCTCTGGGGGACCGCTTTTCAATAACGAGGGAAGAGTTATAGGAATTAACTTTGCGGCGTTGCGTACGTTCGGCGGATCGAATTTCGCCATTCCTGTTCGTTACGGGAAGGCACTGCTCAAACCCTAAGCCGCCACCGCTGAAGCCAGGACTTCATACTTGCGCTGACTTCTATTGCGAGTGTCCCGAGGAAAGAGTCAGAGGCTGGGTCAGCCGGAAACCTAGACGCCTCTCGACGGGAAATCCTGCTTCTTTCTTTCCCGTTGCATACGCACCCGCCGTTCCGGCTCCTGCTCCGACCAGCGACCCGATAGCCGCGCCTTTTCCGCCTCCCGCCAGGGCGCCAATGAGCGCGCCGCCACCCGCGCCACCTCCGATGAACGCGAGATTCCTCTTCTTGAAACTGCCACCGCCCGCGAACATGCTGCTGGTCTCAAGCGGGAGTTCCCGCCCATTCACCTGAATGGAGCTAAGCGTGATGCGCAGGTAGCCGGCATTGTGAAGATGTCCCGATTGACGCACGGCCACTACTCTTCCCGTCACGGGAGTGCCGGCGGCAGCAACTGTCTGATCGCCCGCGAGCAGCGGCGCGTCGAGCACCGCGGAAAATCGCTGGCCAACTTGCGCCGTGGCACTGGAAACCGATTCCTGCATGCGGACATAGATCATCGTGTTTTCATGCACGATGAGCGGCGGGGTTTCCTTAAAGGGCAAAGCATCGCTGGCCGTGCCACCGGGAGGTCGGGCATTTACGCCGCTGCATCCCGCCAGCAGCCAAAGCCATACGGTCAGCCACAGAAGTGAGTACAGAACTTTATAGTGAGACTTGTCCATGGTGTTATGCGGGCGGGCGCGGACCTGGGAACATTCAGTGCACGATGATTGCCATCGAAAACACAGCGTTTTCAATCGTTTAGCGAGGGTGGGGCGCATCCGGCGTGTAGTTTTTACTTTGAAGCGAATGGCAGCTGCGGATGTCCTGTCACCGATTTTCAGCCGAGGTTTCCGGCTGAATGATCACGCCATCGAACGGGGTCAGGCCCAGCAAGCGCCCGTGAGCAGAGCGTATGTCGCGCAGCGGCCAGCCCGAGTTGATGCGCGTCCAGGTTCGCCCGCGGTCCACGCTCTCAAAGACGCTAGTGGAAGCGGCCCCGGTTACGAGAATGCGCGCAGGGGCGTCATCAAACAGTATGCTGACGACATTGGACAAGCGCAGCCCATTCATCTTTTTCCAGGACTCGCCCGCATCGGAGCTCCGGAACACGCCTTCCTGGGCTGCCAGCCAGATGTTCCCGCTCGCGTCAACGGAAACTCCGTTCACCGAGAAGTCGGTTTGGAGATGCGTTGTCGGGAGCCAATTTTCGCCGCCGTCGGCCGAGATAGCCAGCGTGTTCTTACTCGCCACAACCACCATCCGGTCTGCAACCGCCAGGCTCAAGGCGCCTGTCAACCCAGGGACTTCCAGCTTGCTCCACGTCAATCCGGAATCCGGACTCACCAGCAGGTCTGAGGACGTTACCGCAAACCATTTGTGAGGCGAGACCCGCAGCTCAAGGATCCGAGCATCGGATAGTCCCGGGCGTGCCACCACGCTCTTGGTTGGGGTGGTCTTATCGCCGGTCGCACCGTTGCGGGGAACCCAGCGCGAACTTCCCGCTGGTAGCAGGAAAATGCCGTGGTCGGTGCCGGCCAGTAATGAGTGGTCTGTGGTCTGGCGAAGCACGAAGATGTCTCGGCCATCCAGGCCGTCACTGAGCTGGTTCCAGGTGTGACCGCGGTCAGGGGAAACAAACACGCCGCCGAACTCTTTGTCATTGAGTAAACCCGCGTACACTATGCGGCTGTCATTGTTGTCCACCACGAGCGCGGCCACCTGGCGATGCGCGAAACCGCGGTTGGATGCAGTGAAGGTTGCGCCTGCGTCGTTGCTTAAGAGCACGCCGCCGCGGTCGGTGGCCAGCAGGACGCGCGCCGGCTGCCGCGGATCGATCATCACGTCGTTCACCACCACGTTCGTGCCGGTCATGCGTTTCCAGGTCGCGCCGGCGTCGGTGGTCTTCCATAGGCCCTCGGTGGTCCCGGCATAAACCACGTTGCGGTCGTGGGGATCGATTTGCAACACCCGCGTGCGCCGGGCTGAGTACGGGATGCCCTGAATTTTGCGAAACAGTTCGCCCGCCGACTCGCTGCGATAAATCCCCGAGCACGCGCTGATGTAAAGGTTAGAAGGACTTTGCGCGTCCACCACGATGGAGAACACGTCCGAATCCTCAATCACGCCCTTCTTGATGCTGTGCCAGCTTTTGCCGCCATCCTCCGTTTTCCATGGCAGGTGCCATGTGCCGGCATAGATGATGTCCGGATTTGCCGGATCAATAGCGACAGACTCCACGTTCTTGATCTCAGCATGATGCTCCGGCGAAACGCGCTGCCAGGTTTCGCCGCCATCGCGGCTGCGGAAGACTCCATCCAGCCCGCCGGCCACCAGGGTCAGGGGATCAGAAGCAGCCATCGCCAAGGCACGGATAGACTTGCCATGCAAACCCGGCGCCGCATCCCATTTTGTCCCGCCATCTTGGGAACGAAACAGATCGCCGTCACTGTTGGGCGCTTGCGCGTTCCACGCGGCAACATAAATGTTTTTGGGGTTCGAAGGATCGATAACAACGTGATCCAGCACCATTTCCGCGGGAGCGCCTAAAGACGCCCAGCGCGACCAACTGGTCCCGCCGTCGCTGGAAAGATAGAGTCTTCCGGCGCTGGTGCCGAGAAAAATGCGATCGGGGTTTTTGGGATCAAAAGCCAGACTGCGGACACTACCACCCTCGGGGCCCAGCGGCTGCCACTGTTGCGCCCGCGCCGGCCAGGCAGAGATCAATATCAGCACGGCCAGAATGCGGCTGTAGGTTCCCTTTTGTCGAACACGCATGCGATGGTTCGGTCAATCTTCCCAAACCCGATGCGAAGAGCTTGCCATGCCTGCCTTTGGCCAACAAGTTACTGAAGGGTAGCCGGTGATCTCTTGCTGTATTTGTTCGTTGCTTCGCTTCTTGCGGCATCCCTTCTTTCGGAAACCTAGGGGTGGTTCGCGGAACTATCCAGGACTTTCAGCAGCATCTGCGTGCCGGACTCCAGCTTTACGTCCGCCACTTTGGACACAATCACGGGCCCAGGGGTTTGACCGTTGGTTTCCGTGCTTAGACTCAGGCCTTTCAATCCGAATACACCCTGGCGCATCCCCATGCTTAAAGACTGGTTCCGAGCGGAGTTGTCCGGGGTACGATCGGGCGGTTTGTAACCAGGCGTGCCCGGGAGTGTCGAGGATGTTGTAGCGTCAGGTACCATGACGCCGGGGGCAGTGGGCGGGCCCGGCCGGCTTGCCGAAGTAGAGCCAGTACTCGCGCTTCCTCTTCCCGGAGTCGATCCCATCGGAGACAGCGTGGAGTTGCGGCTGGGTTGGATCGACGGCGCCATCATCGGGTCCGGTTCGTCGGTGCGAGATCTCTTTATTACCGGAGGCGCCACGGTCTGCACCACACCGCGCATGTTGAGTTCCTGGTGTTTTAGCAGGATTTTATCGAACACCAGGCCCAGACGTGATTCCTCGTTCTCGCTTCGGGCAGTTGCCTCGGTAACGTGGCCAAGCAATTTGGATTCAGCGGGAATGAGGACCTTGCCGTGGGCCAGGACATCTTGAGTTACCTGAGCCTTAACCTTGTCGCCGGCCTTCAGCTTCTTGGCATTCAAGGAATTGCTGAGTTCCACCAGGATGAAGGGAACATCTCCGTTATTCAAATCCACGGCGGAAGATTGGGGTGAGGATTGTTCGCCCGGTGCCACGGAGCCGCCGAAGGCTACAGAAGCCACAAACACCAAAGCTACGAGCAGAATGGGAAAGCCTTTCATGTTCCACCTCTCGCCTATACAAACACTCAGGGGCCCGCGCGGAAGCTGAAAACCATTGTGCGCCCATTCCGCGCAAATATAAACCACAAAGTTCGGGCACACTTCTCTTCACGCGCGGGGTTATTTGCGCCCGGCTCATGCATTGGAAGGTAAGAAAAAATGCGGCCAGGCGAGCGTCCCTGGCCGCTACAATTCCGGCATGTCTAGTGGCTTGCGCCGCTTACCTGCAACAGCATTTGCGTGCCACTCTCCAATTTCACGTTGTGGCTCGTAGAACTGACGACTGAGGCCTGGGCGCTGCCTTGGGTCGCCGAGTTGAGCGTTAAACCTGGCAGGCCGATCGCACCCCTGCTTGCCGTGGTGAGATTTCCCTGCGCGG
The DNA here is from genome assembly GCA_035316085.1 of Candidatus Angelobacter sp. GTDB lineage: Bacteria > Acidobacteriota > Terriglobia > Terriglobales > Acidobacteriaceae > Angelobacter. The sequence goes on along the minus strand of DATFXI010000169.1, from coordinate 9,905 downwards.
TCAGCCCACCGGCAACTCCGCCAGCCGTTGACAGTGTGCCGTTGACGCCGCTTGTCGCCGCTCCGGTTACCGTGGGCGTTGCCCCTGATACGGCCCCAGTGGCCGTTGAGGTGACTCCGCCCACCAGGCCGCCGCTGCCGGAACGGGAGCTGCCGCCCGCGGACGGCGCGGAGCTCAACATAGCGCTTTCTTCTACCCCGGTCGCCGCCGCCTGCGCTGGAGGCGCTAGCGCTTGCACGGTGCCGGTGAAGGACATCTCCTGCCCACCCTTCAGAACCGCTTTGTCAAAGACAATCCCCAATCTGGAATCGGCATGATCCTTGCTGCGTACCTGGGCCTCGGTCACGTGGCCAAACAACTGCGACCCTTTTCTGACCACGACGTTGCCATCGGCCTTCACATCGTGTGTCACTTTGGCAGTTACTTCGTCACCCGGCCTTGCCTTGCGGGCATCCAGAGGCTTGGTGAGCTCAGCTTGCAGCGTGGTCCCACTACTGAGCACCGCACTGCTGTTCACACCGGAGACGGCAGCGCTACCTGCCGTATTGCTGCTTGCGCCGGCCGTGGTCTGGGAGCCACTCTGCTGCTTGCCGTTCTGGGCGTTCTGGCCCGCCGAGGTCTGCGCCGAAGCATTTACATTGGCGGAGGCGCCCGGCGCTTGAACGCTTTGGTTGACGTTCGCTTCTGCTGACGCCTGGCCTGGCTTGACCGTGGCGTTCCCTGACGCTGACCCGCCCGCGCTCTGCGACGCTGCTGACAGACTCAACAATCCTGTGATCACTACCAACTTCCAGAAACTTTTCATGTTTCTAGACTCCTTTAAATTGTTGATCCGGGGAAATTTTGCGAGGTGGCTTGGATATCTCAGATGCAGAGTACATGAAGAGCGTATACTTGTAAAATAACTCCATTATTCCCAAAGTCTTAGGGGATATAGACTTTTTTACATAGTCTGACATCTAAGCTGTTGTTTCCCGAAAGGTAGATTGTTGTGAGCGCGCAGGAAAAAGTCCTCATTGTTGAGGACGAAGAGAACGAACGGACAGGGCTGGCCGAATTGATCACGGCCTGGGGCTACCGCACCGAAACGGCCAAGGACGGCCTGGAAGGACTGGAGAAGGCCGCCCACTGGTCACCCGGAATAGTCCTTACCGACTTTAAGATGCCGCGCATGGACGGCATGGAATTGCTGGCCCGCCTGGCCGAGCAGCCTCAATCCATTGCGGTGGTGATGTTGACGGCGCAGGGCAACATTGACATTGCCGTGGATGCGATGAAAGCGGGCGCTTACGACTTCATCCAAAAGCCTGTGGACACCGCGCGGCTGAAGCAAATCCTGCAGAACGCCGCACGGCAGCGCGGCACCACGCTGGAGCTGGAAGTCACGCGGCGCAAACTGCGTGACATCGGTCTGCTGGGGAGCATGGTGGGCTCGTCGCGCCCCATGCAGGAAGTCTTTCGCCTGGTGGAGATGGTGGCGCCAAGCACCGCGTCGGTCCTGATCACCGGCGAAAGCGGTACCGGCAAAGAAATGGTGGCGCGCACCATCCACGATCTGAGCCCGCGCAAGAACAAGCCTTTCGTGGCCATCAACTGCTCGGCGATTCCAGAAACGCTGATTGAAAGCGAAATCTTCGGCCATGAAAAAGGCGCTTTCACCGGCGCGCTGGAACGCCGCGCCGGCTGCTTCGAGCTGGCTGAAGAGGGCACACTGCTGCTGGATGAGATCGGTGAGATGCCCATCGCCACCCAGGCCAAGTTGCTACGCGTCCTCGAAGACCGCAAGCTACGCCGTCTGGGCAGCAAAACGGAAACTACGGTGGACGTACGCGTGCTCGCCGCCACCAACAAAGTCCCGGAGGAAGCCGTAACTCGTGGCCAGTTGCGCAACGATCTTTACTACCGGCTGAACGTCTTCAATATTCATCTGCCTGCGCTGCGCGATCACAAGGAGGATCTGCGGCAACTGGTCGAGTCTCTGCTGGCCGACATGAATGCGAAGCATGGCCGCGATGTAGCCAACGTGAGTGACACGGTCCTCGAAATGTTCGCGAATTACAACTGGCCAGGCAACGTGCGCGAATTGCGAAACACGCTGGAGCGCGCGGTGATCGTTTGCGAGGGCGCGCTGATCGAACAGCGCCACCTGCCTCCTAACTTCGGCAGCACCGGGCTAAAAACGGCTGCCAGTGACGGCGACGGAATTCACCTGGAAGTTGGGACCACGGTCGAACAAGCCGAGAAGCTGCTCATCCTGAAGACCCTGGCCGCCACCAGCAACAACAAGACCCGTGCTGCGGAAATTCTTGGCATCAGTCTCAAAACCCTGCACAATAAGCTCAAGGAGTACGGCAGTTCCGCGCCTGCCGGCGGAGAGGCCGCGAGCTAGAATTTAAGAGATTGCCAAAATCGCCGGAATTGCCGTAATTTTGTCTTGAGTTGGTTTTCAATTTTGGCAATTACCCGATTTTGGCAATAATGGCAATCATCCTATGCCTGCGTTGCGTCTGAAAACCAAGCTGGTAGCCGCCATCACGGGCCTGGTGGCGGCGATTGTGACCGCGCTGGCAGGTTTTTACATCGCTGAAGTGGTGCACCAGCGCATTCAGGAGGCGTACAACAGCGCTGAGCTGGTCCAGCAGCAGATTTATGCTGTGGCCCACGGAGCGCTCGAGGCGGACTTGAGCAGCACCAGGATCGACCTGAGAAATCCCGCGCAGGTTGGCGCCTCTATCGAAGAAGTCCTGCAGACCGATTACGAACTGAACGCGTTGCTGGACTCGGCCGTCGGCAACTCGCCCACCATTTATGACGCCGCCATCACTGACGCTCGTGGCCACGCCCTGTTGCACACTAATCCGGCGTATTTTGGCAAGCCCATCCCGCAGCGCGAAGATTTCCTGAACGTGGTCCACGGGGGCATTCGCAAACAGCTCAAGATCATCTATGGCCCGGCCCAGGTTTATGACGTGCGCTTGCCGCTCATCCGCGACAGCAAACCTTTCGGGGAAGTCCGCGTCGGGGTCTCCACAGTGTTTTTGAAGGACCAGGTGCAAGAGCGAATGCGGAGCGCGCTACTGCTCTCCGGTGGCGCGATTTTCATCTGCATGCTGGTGGCCGCAGCACTCTCCAACCTGGCGCTGCATCCACTGGCGGCTATCAGCCGCCGCCTGGACCTGATCACTGCCGGGCACGCCGAGCCTACGGAGCTTCCGGCGCGGCGCCGCGATGAATACGGCGCGGTCTCCACCAAGATCGAGCGCCTGGGCCGGCAGATGCGAAGCGTCCAGGAGGTTTTCTCTGCCATGAAGGAAAACCTGGACCAGATGATGGCCAACCTGCAAGACGGCGTCGTGCTCTTCACCAACGACTTTCGCGCGGTGCTGGTCAGCGCCTCGGCGGAGCGGTTCCTGGACAAGCCCCGCAGCGCAATGCTGGGATGCAGCGCAGGCGAGATTTTCTCAGAAGATTCCGCCTTGGGCCGCGCCATTCTCCAAGCCATTCGGGCGCACCAGCCGATCGACCTGGAAGATATTGAAAGCGAGCAGGGCCGCCATATCCAGATCTCGCTGGACTTCATCGAAGAACACGGTGAGCGCATCGGCGCCTTGCTTACATTGCGAGACGCCGAGTCCGTGCACCGCATCGAAGACGAGATTGAACTCTCGCGGCGGCTTTCCGCTATCGGCCGCCTGACTTCGGGCGTGGCCCACGAAGTCAAGAACCCGATCAACGCCATCGTCTTGCATCTGGCGTTGTTGCGGCAAAAGCTGCAAGCCAATGATCCGGATACGCGCCGCTACATGGACGTAATCGGCAGCGAAATCCACCGGCTCGACCGCGTGGTGCAGACGCTGGTGGATTTCACGCGTCCTGTGGAACTCCGCCTGGTGGAAACCGACCTGCGACGGCTCGTGGACGAGGTTGTGATGCTGGCATCGCCCGAAGCCGAGCAGCACAAAGTCCGCATCGAGCGTCAAAATGGTCCAGATCCGCTTCCGGCGCGCGTAGATGCCGATTTGGTGAAGCAGGCGCTGCTCAATATCGTTCTCAACGGCGTCCAGGCTATGCCCGGCGGCGGCAGCCTTCGCCTGGCTTGCCGCCGCGATGGCGAAAGTGGTCTAATTACCGCTGCCGACCAAGGGCAGGGCATTCCTGCCGAGCTTACCGACAAGGTCTTTAACCTCTACTTCACCACCAAGAAAGGAGGTAGCGGGATTGGACTGGCCATGGCGTATCGCGTGGTACAGTTGCATCATGGGAACGTAGAGTTCACCTCTGTCGCCGGGCAGGGAACAACTTTTTACCTTCGCTTCCCCCTCTCAGAAAGCATGAGCGGAGGAGCGCCATTGCGGGCCGCTCTCGAGCGTCCCGTGGGCCAAGCATGAAGCCGCTTCGCGTCAATTCGCCACTTGTCGTGGGCCTCCTGGCCGTGTTCCTCCTCTCCGGATGCGAGAAGAAGAAGCCGGTGTCGCCGTCGCCTCAGGTGCAAGCTCCTGCTCCTGCTGAGGCCACTCCCGCCGGCGAGGAGACGCAGCAAGCTCAAGCCCCACGTCCGCCGGTGCAGGGAACGCCGCCGCCCGACCCCGGTCAGGTACAAACTCCCGAGGAAAAAGCCGGGGCCCAACCCGAGACCCCGCCGACGGACGAAGATGCCAGCAAGACTAAAGCCAAGCCCGGCCGCTCAAGCAACACCAAGAAAGCTCCTTCTCCATCTACAACAGCTCGCAACTCACCTCCCAAAATCGTCGTGAAGCCGGACGGTGCCGGGCCTTCCGCCACGCCAGGATTGATTTCTCCCAGCCCGCCGAGCGGCGATGTTTCTCACGATCAGGCCAATACTGAGCAACTCTTGCAAAGCTCGGAATCCAATCTGAACAACATCAAGCGCCAACTTTCGTCAGATGAGCAGGCCATCGTGACTCAAATCCGGGACTACATGAGCCAGAGCCGGCAGGCGATCAAGGACAACGACTTGGTGCGCGCCCGCAATCTGGCTTTGAAAGCCCACCTTCTTTCTGACGACTTAGCCAAACGTCGCTGACTTAGGTTCCTTCCTGCGGCTTGCGATAGACGAACTTCTCTTCTTTCTTGAATGGCAGCTGTAGCGCCAACCCGCGTTCGTCCACGAACCCTTTCCCCTCCATGTACATAAACACATCCATGCGATGGTCGAGGTGCATGGGATGGGCCTTGGTCGAACCCGCAGGCACATCGAAGACGAAGACGCCCCCCGGCGCCAACAGGGACGAGAGAAAATCGAGTTCGCCGGCGAGGTCCGGCAGATGCTCCAGGACGTCGAAAGAGAAGACGGTGTCGAAACTGCGTTGCCGCGCCGAGGCGGCAAGGTCTTCTTTGCGGTAGAAAAACTCGACTGCCAGTTTCCGTTGTTCGGCGCGCCACTGAGCAAATCGCATAGTCACGCCGTCCACGTCGTAATACACGGCTGGATGCTCGCGGCGTGCCAGCTCCAAAATGATCTCGCCGTTGCCGGCGCCGTAATCCAGGCAGGCCCCCTGGGCGAACTCAAGCACGTTCAGGTTGGAGCGTATGCGCTTGTACTCCAGGTTGTAGCCGGAAATGGCGAACAAGTAGAGCTCGGAATTATCGCGATACCATTGAGCCAGTTTTTCCCGGTCGTCGGAATCAATGGCTGCTTTCTCCCAGTTGTTGGCCAGCTCTTGATTACTGACCTCCCACAAGACGCGTATACGATCGAGGGAATAGCCGGTGAAGTCCTTCAGTTCGAAAACTGCTGCTGCCATGTTCTTGTCGTTCTGCTCGCTTGCCCGGTCGACAAGCCATGCGGTTGCTGCGCCTGAGATCAGGACCCATACCAGAAAGGCGGCATATTCAGTCGCCGCGCCGCGATGCCAAGTAAGCGCAAGCCAGAGGACCACCCAGCTGGACGCAATCGTGACGGCCGCCCAGCCCCAAGGACGGGCGTTGCACGCGACGATCGCAAGATGCGCCGCGACCACCAGCAGCAGCACACCCAGCAGAGGATTAAGCGGACCACGGAGCAGCAGGAATGATACGGTGCCGAACTCGCCGGCCCACAAGAATGCTACGACGAGGCGATGTGGCACCCAGGTTTTTGCGAAAAGGGTGATGACAAGCAACCAGGCGATCACAATGAAGACGGTGACCCTACTGCGTACACTGGAAGCAAGCAACAGGCTGAGGATCAGCGCCGCAGTCATGATCCTCCAGCGGATCCTGATTGCCCAGGACGATCGCTTTTTCGGATTCACGGTCAAGTGAAGATAATCAGGAACATAGCCAAGGGATATGGCAACGGCGGCCGTGGCCAGCGCGAAAACGATGGTTGCGCCCGTCGCCCGCAGCCCTTCAACTTTGAGGCAGGCAAAAGCCGACAATAAGAAAGCAAAGGCGGCCCAAGCTGCGCGAGTTCGACTCTGTTTCAAGTACCGCTGCTGGTCGCGATAGTCCATGGATTACCGACAATCTTTGCTCAGGGCTCGTTTGACTGCAACTCGAATCGACGCGCGTCTTTTTGTCAAGCTGGTGCTCCTGATATGCTTCCGCGCATGACGCTTTCGGTTTGTATCATCACCCTCAATGAAGAGGCCAACATCGCGCGCACGCTGGAGAGCGTCCGCGCCATCGCCGACGAGATCATCGTGGTTGATTCCGGCAGCAGGGACCAGACTGTGGCCCTGGCCCAGGCGCGCGGCGCCAAGGTTTTCACCGAGCCGTGGAAAGGTTTCGCGGCGCAGAAGAATTCTGCTCTGGCCAAAGCGACGTGTGACTGGATCCTCTCGCTGGACGCGGACGAAGAAGTAAGTCAGGAGCTTGCCGCCAGCATCCAGGCGCTGCTCAAGCGAGCGCAGCCGCCCGAATTTCCCGGCTACAAGATGAACCGCCGCAACATGTACATGGGGCGATGGATCAAGCGCAGCGGATATTACCCTGATCCTAAACTGCGGTTGATCAAACGCGGGGCAGCAGAGTTTGAGCTGCGCGCCGTGCACGAAGACATGAAGATGACGGGGCCGCTCGGCCACCTGCGCGGCGACCTGATTCATCACGCGTATCCGACACTCGAGAGCTTTATCGAGCACGCCAATCATTACTCTTCCTTGGGCGCGCAGATGGTAGTGGATGAGAAGCAAGGGCCGGTTGGCTTCAGCTTTATCAATATTGTGCTGCGTCCTCTCGTGCGATTCCTCTACTCTTACATCTTCCGGCTCGGTTTTCTCGATGGCCGCGAAGGCTTGCTGGTGCTGATGACCCACGCCGGCTACGTGAGTTGGAAGTATGCCAAGGCGTGGGAAATGTCGAACAAAGGCCGTTAGCACTTAGAAGAGCTATTTTCTTCCTTCTCGCTTCTGCGCAATCACCAGCCCTCGTGGAGTCGGCAACAACACCACCGAGAGCAAGCCTTCCTGCTCCAGGCGCAGTGCGGCCTCGCGCACCGTCTTCAGATGCGAGCTGGAATCATGCATCAGGATCAGCCCGTTGGGATTCATCTTCGGCAAGAAGTGCCGGACTTCCTTTTCCCGCACTTCAGGCAGGGAATCGCTGAAGAGGACGTCGATGGTGCCGTTGATCTTGACGTCCAAACTCGACTCCGCGCGCATCTCCACATATTTGCCCACCCCGGAAGAATCGATTTTCTGCTTGGCTTTGGCGAAGACTTCCTTGTCCGGCTCGCAGGTGACAATTTTGCCGAAGCCGTTTTGCTTCAGGCCTTCCGCCATGTACACCGTGCTGATGCCCAGAAACGTTCCTGTCTCCACCACCAGGTTGGGCTTCACAGTGGTCATCAGGCATTTCAAGAACTCGAGCACTTCGACTTCTGCGGTCATGGTGTCAAACATCCTCCAGCGTTCCGGATGAGGGCACTCCGGGGTCGCACGATGATATTCCGGCTGCATCTCCTGGTTCCCATGCTGGGCCACGTGATCGAAAACTTTCTGTACCGGATCGACCTTGCGAAATCTTTTTCGCACAACGATCAGCAGCACGGCGCCCGCGATTGCCGTAATCAGCGCCGAGATTTGCGCGTTGCTCATGCCGAGCCACACCCGCGGGTTGATGCGGATGAACTCGACCAGGAAACGCGCCATGCCGCTCATGACCAGAAACTCGCCGGTAATCACCCCTGGCGCCAGCGGATGACGAATGGCCCGCGCGCCGCGCCGCCATATGTACCAGAAGATCAGCATGCCAACGATGAACTCGTAGATCGGCGTGGGATGAACGGCGCAGTTCTCCGGCCATCCTGATTTCAGGCAGATGCCGTCCGGGCCTGTAGTTGGAACCAGTCCGTGGGGAAACGCCATGCCCCAAGGCAAATGCGTGGGGATGCCGTAATCGCCGTCGCCGGAGATGAGGCAACCGATGCGCCCCACTGCGTAGCCGATCGCCGTGGCCGGCGCGGCGATGTCGAGCATGGTAAGCCAGTTGATGCGGTACTTGCGCGCCATCACGATCAGCGTGGCAATCGCGGTGAGGAACCCGCCGAACCAGGCAAAGCCGCCGCGGAACCAGTTGATCACGTTCCAACTGAAGATTACGTCCAGCGTGGGACGATCGGCGGGCGTATCGATCACGTGCCACAGTTTGGCACCGAGAATTCCAGCGATGGCTACGTACGCGACTACGCTGTATGGGTCGATAATTTTTTCGAGCTTGCGGCGCTTGATCTCAGCGTTCAGGACAAAGTACGCAGCCACGAAGGCCACGCACATCATCAGGCCGAACGTTGGCAGCTCGAAATTCCCGATGTGGATGTAAGGAAGCAGTCGGGTTCCTTCCGGAGAGATTAAAGACCAGTATAAATGCGGGGCTGCCGGTTACCAGTCCGCGGGCATAGGCCCGATGGGAGGGCGCTCGGCGGTAGCCCGGACCGCCAGGTGCGCGGGCACGATCAGCATCCGCGGCAGTGATCCATCTTTGCGTCGGAAGCGCTTGAGGTCATCCACCTTGCTCACGCTCAGCCTTTCTTTCATGAGGGCATTGGCGGGAAGCAGTTGCACGGCAAAATTCTCCGCCGGACGAAAGGTCTGATGGGCGGCGAGGAGCAGATCGCGCTCGCTGTGCAGGTTTGTGGGCAGTGTGGAATCGAGCGCGACACACCAGAAGATGTCCCATTCGCGCGCTTTGCCGTCCACAGTGTACTTGTTGACCACCAGGTTGTGATCGTATTCGGGACGAGCCGCCGAGTGATACTGTCCGCCGGGAACCACCACATACAGGTTCAGCCGCTTGTCCCGGGGTTTCTCGTCGGCGGAGTCCAGCCGTTCGCCCAGCGTCCAAGGCCCCAGGCGTGCAGGACGCTGCGTGCCCGTGACTTCAGGAGCAAAAATGATGTAAGCGCCGTCGTGGTAAACCAAGAACGGTTTGATGCGCTGCCGCGCCGGCCCGGACATGGTCAGGGCCAGCGCCGCAGCCAGCACGAGTTTCGACAACCCTCGAATGGTTGGCGTGAACACCGGGGAGATTATGTCAATTGCCCCTGGCCGGGGCAAGAGAACTTTGGTAGTGGGTCAGTTTGAAAAACTGAGCCACTAGCAGTATCAGCGTCTAGCGATTCCGGCGAGCCGGGATCGCGGGCCTTTAGGCAGACGGGTCAGTTTGAAAAACCTGAGCCACTAGCAGTGTCAGCGTCTAGCGATTTCGGCGAGCCGGGATCGCGGGCCTTTAAGGCAGACGTTCATCGCGCAGCCATGAACCCTTTGGCAACAAACTACGCTACCCAAAACCGGGCTGGCGGGGGACGCAGATGATAAAGTGAATTATGCGGACCATCCTGCAGCATCGTGGACTTCGTTTGATGTTTATCGCAAACGTCATCTCCATGATCGGCAGCGGGATGAACTCCGCCGGCGTAACCTGGTACGTCCTGCAGGCAACGCATTCGGAGATGGCGCTGGGCA
>DATFXI010000168.1:0-19370 GCA_035316085.1 Candidatus Angelobacter sp. | reverse complement strand
CGCACACGTTGTACTTTCAACGGGGTCCTGACGATCTGCAGCACGCATCGGTGAGTTGCGTGGTGTGGGCGTATCCCGCCAAAGGCGATCCCATTCGCGCCGAAGGCCAAACCAACGCAGCTCTGAAACCTGATGTGTTTCTGCAAGTCATGGCTAGCTATCTTCCCTGCAGCCGGAGCCTAAGCCTGAAACCAGGGCCTTACACCTTGCGGCTGGGTGTGCTGGACAACAATTCCAACCTGATCGGGGCCACGTCCACGCATGTCAACGTGCCCTAGCTGAAACTCAGAATCCAGCTCTAAGCTGTGCGCGGTGGCATTCCACGGCACGTTCGATCATGCCGTGCTTTGCCGCTTGCCGGCGCGTTCACGCCGCCTGAGAATCCCGCTCATGGGAAGGCGCAAGGCAATCAAGACGGCGCGGCCTAAGCCAGCCCCCTGGCTTGATTGTCGCCCTGCCTGGCGCGCCGCCGCTGCCTCAGTTTTACGAGGATGGGCGGCGGCACGTCTCCTGGCCAAGCGTGCGCACTGGCGCTGGAGGATGATGCTTCCGGCGCTCATCGTCTCCTTCCGTGGCACGCTTGGCCCAGGCGATCTCCTGGTGTTGCTGGTTACCCGTGCCGCGGCACGAGCCCATTCGCTGCTCCGTGCAATTCTCGACAAAGCTAGAACGGCGAGTGGGACAGAATCACAATGATGACCACAACCGTAGGTTGCAGCTCGCGCCGCATGCAGCTTAGGCTTCGAGCGCTTGCGCCAGCTCTTCCCACTCCTTCAGGCGCAGCTCGAGATCGGCCTTCGACCGGCGCAGCAGTTCTGTCTGGCGCTGCGTCTCTTCAGCGCTGACAAAGTTCTGAAGCGCCGACTCCGCCTCAGCGATTGCCGCTTCCAAACGCACGATTTCTTCCTCTACGTCGCGATAGCGCTCTTTCATCTGCTTGAGCTTGATGGGATTCACGCGTTTGCCGGCAGGCACGCGCACGGCGCTATCCGTCTGGCCTGTGGCAGCACCCGGCTGGGCGTTCGCAGGCGGCGTTGCATCGGTTTTTGGGGAACGGCCAGCCAGCGCGTCTTCCAGAGCCGGCGCCACGCCTTCGCGGCCCTGCTTGCGCCACAAATAGTCTTCGTAGTTGCCAGGAAAAACTTCAATGCGGCCGTCGCCGATCTCGAACACGCGCGTCGCCAGCTTGTCAATGAAGTAGCGGTCGTGCGAGACAAAGACGACGGTGCCGGTAAACTTCCGGAGCGACTCAAGCAAAACATCCTTGGCGCGCAGATCGAGGTGGTTGGTGGGCTCGTCCAGCAGCAGGAAGTTTGAAGGGAGCAGTAGCATGCGGGCTAGAGCGTAACGGTTGCGCTCGCCGCCGGAGAGCACGCCGATGGTCTTGAACACGTCGTCTTCGGAGAAGAGAAAACATCCCAAGAGGCTGCGTAGCTCGGTCTGCGTGGAGCGCGGCGCTACAGAGAACAAATCGTCAAGCATGCGCACTCCCGGGTCCAAAACTTTGTATTGGTCCTGGGCAAAGTAATCCACGTCAGCGTTGTGACCCAGCTTGATCTCTCCCGAGGTGGCCGTCTCGAGGCCTGCCAGCAGCTTGATGAGCGTGGATTTGCCTGCGCCGTTCACACCAACCAAAGCGATGCGGTCGCCTCGTTCGATCAAAAAATCAGCTCTGGCGAATACTTGCTTTGCGCCGTAGCTCTTGCCCAGGTTCTTCGCCTCTGCCACCAGGCGTCCGCTGGGCTGCGGCTGCGGAAAGGAAAAATGAATGGTTCTTTCTTCCGGCGGGATTTCAATTTTTTCCATCCGTTCTAGTTCCTTGATGCGGCTTTGCACTTGTTTGGCTTTGGTGGCCTGGTAGCGAAAGCGATTGATGAATGCCTCCAACTGCTCGACCCGGGCTTGCTGGTTCTTGTACGCGGCTTCGAGCTGCTCGCGACGCTGTGTCTTCTGCGCCAGATATTTTTCGTAATTCCCGGGATAGAACCAGACTTTCTTGTTCCAGATTTCCGCGATCTTCTTTACGGTGACATCAAGGAAGTAGCGATCGTGCGAGATCAAGACGTAAGCGTGTGGATAGTCTGCCAGGTACTGCTCCAGCCAGTTGCGGGTTTCGAGATCGAGATGGTTGGTGGGCTCGTCGAGTAAAAGAAGATTCGGCTTTTCCAGCAGCAGTTTTCCGAGCGCGATGCGCATCTGCCAGCCGCCGGAGAATTCTTCCGTTCGCCTTTCCCAGTCTTCCTTCTTGAAACCTAAGCCATTCAACACCACGCCGACTTCGGACTCGATGTTGTAGCCGTCGCGGGCATGGAGTTCGGCTTGGATATGGTGAAAGCGTTCTGCGATCTGCTGGTACTCCGCGCTTTCGTGATCCACCTCCGCCATGCGGTGCGCCAATTCTTCCATCTCGCGCTGCATCTGGTGGACGTCGTCGAACACAGAAAGGCATTCGGCGAAAACCGTGCGTCCGGAGAGCGAAAGGCCATCCTGAGGCAGATAGCCGCAGCGCATCCCTCGCTGACGATTGGCCGTGCCGTAGTCCAACGACTCAAAACCGGCCAGCATTTTAAGCAGCGTGGTCTTGCCCGTGCCATTGGCGCCTACCAGACCAACGCGATCCTGCGGCGTAACCAGCCAGTCCAGGTCCTGGAAAAGGACTTTGGGACCAAAACGCTTGCCGGCTGCGGAAAGTTGAATCATCGCTTCTATCTAACCACAGAGGACACAGAGGAACACAGAGGACAAAAGGCGTACCGCGGATTGGCGTGGATGCTTGAGGGACAGCTGCAGACTTGCTAGTTTCAACTGTAGCAGGGCATGCTTTTATTGAATCGCTGCGCGGGAGGTCATCTTCCAAGCTGAAAGCTAACCTCGATGTAGAGGGACACTACCACGGGTTGGCCATCGCGCATGGCGGGCTCGAAGCGCCAGGTGCCAATGGTGGCCACCGCGTTCTCATCCAGCCCCATACCCAACGGGTGGACCACTTGCACGTTCCTTACGCTCCCCGATTTGTCGACGAGAACGCTCATTCCCAAGGTTCCCTGGTAACTCATTTTGCGGGCGAGATCGGAGAACTCAGGCTCCGGCTGATACAGGATCTTGGGTGGGCTTACCCCCTTTTCGCCTACTTTGAAAACTTGGTCATGTTCTGGGGCGTTGTCACCAAGATTCGGCTCCTGTTGCATGGTTTGTCCGTCGGGCAATCCGACCTTTTTCTGACTTTGACCCGAAGAGTCTTGTTCGGTGAGGTACACCTTCCAATAGGACGGCGCGGATTTCACTACGTCTTCTGGCGATATCGCGAAGACCAGATTGAGAACGCCAGCAACTTGGTCTGCAGAGTTCACCGGGTTCTTTAGCTGGATTGTGATCTTGACGTCTTCACGCATGCGAGAGGGCTGAAGTCGCTTTCCCCGATCCTCCAAGATGTAAAGCACGCGCGTGCCTTCCAGCCGCAGTTTGTCAGCATCGAGGACGACCTTCTTCACGGCAATCCTCCCATAAACTGTCCAGGACCCTTCTTCACCAGTCATAACGGGCCTTCCTTCAGCGTCGTACTCCTGGGAGTTGGACTTGAAGGAATGGCGCAGGGCCAGGATCTTGTCGCGGTACTGGCTGATCAGCTGGCGTTCTAGTTCCTGGTCGGCAGCGACCTCCGCCGGGCCAAGCGCGCACAATGCGCTCACGAGAATCAGGGAGGTCAGAATGGTTCCTGTCTTCATGGTGTGCGCCCCAGTTTACCTTCCCGCACCAAGTGCGGCAATTGACATCCCCGCGCCCCTTTCAGTATTCTAAAAGCTCACTGCTCTGCAGTTAGCCCGCCTGTGTCTTCCGTTCCGGAAGTAAGTAAGCGGTCATCGAGCGGTCTTTCTAAGCGGTTTTATTCTCAGGAGTTTGGGACATGGTTACCCGTTTTCCAAGCGGGCAGGACATAACGCGCAAGTGGTTTGTGGTGGACGCCCAAGGTCAGGCGCTGGGCCGGCTGGCCTCGCGCGTGGCCGCCATTCTGGCCGGCAAGCACAACCCACGGTACACGCCCTTCCTGGACGTTGGCGATCACGTGATCGTGATCAACGCCGAAAAAATCCGGGTCACGGGTATGAAGTCTGAGCAGAAAGTTTACCGGCATTACACCGGATATCCCGGCGGGTTGCGCGAAGAGGACTTTCGCAAACGCTTTGACCGCAAGCCCGAGCAGGTGGTCCAGGAGGCGATCCTGGGCATGCTGCCTAAGAACAAGCTGGGCCGATCGATGGGTAAGAAGCTGAGAGTTTACAAGGGCGACAAACATATTCATCAGGCGCAGAAGCCTGAACCGCTGGCCGTGGCCAAGCAGGCCTGAGGCGGGCGCGAGAAACTGGAGTCGAGAAACGAACGATGGCTGAATTGGTTCAGTATTACGGCACGGGACGCCGCAAGTCGAGCGTGGCGCGGGTATTCCTGCGTCCCGGCAGCGGCAAGTTCCAGGTGAACGGGCGCGAGTTGGACAAGTATTTCCTGACGGAAGCCCAGCGGGTGGAAATTCGCCAGCCTCTGGTGACGAGTGAAACCGGCTCCGCGTTCGATATTCGCGCCAACGTATCCGGCGGCGGCATCAACGGCCAAGCCGGCGCGCTGAAAATGGGCATCGCCCGCGCTTTGCTGGAGTTCAATACCGAGCTCCGCAAAAAACTGAAGGTCGAGGGCTTCCTTTCCCGCGACGCGCGCGCCAAGGAACGCAAGAAGTACGGGCAGAAAGGCGCTCGCAAGAGGTTTCAATTTAGCAAGCGATAGGTTTGGAGCCCAGCCGCCCTCGGCTGGGTTTCTTTTACAGGTTTTGATTCTCCGCTTCTCAGGTCCCGGAGGCGGATGAACTGGGGAAACACACGGGGCTAAAAAATCTTCCCTCCCGCTCCGCCGGGAGCGGACGAAGGGAATCAATCTGGAGCGGGCAGGCTGTGCCGCAAAGGATGCAATTCAACAAGGAGGAATTTTGGCTAATATCACCATGAAGGAGCTGCTCGAAGCAGGCGTTCGCTTCGGGCACCAGACCAAGCGCTGGAACCCCAAGATGAAGGAATACATCTTCGGGGAACGCAACGGCATTTACATCATCGACCTGCAGAAGACGCTCAAAATGTTCAAAGATGCGAGCAAGTTCGTGCAGGAATCTGCCGCGCAGGGCCGTACTGTCCTGTTTGTCGGCACCAAGCGCCAGGCCCAGGACGCGATCGCCGAAGAGGCGCAGCGCTGTGGCATGTTCTACGTGAACAACCGCTGGCTGGGCGGACTGCTGACCAATTGGGTCACGGTGCAAAAATCTGTGAAGCGGCTCAAAGACCTTGACGAAATGGCTACCGACGGGCGTTACGAGCTGCTGCCAAAAAAGGAAGTCATCAAGTTAGAGCGCGAGCGCAAACATTTGCAGGCCAACCTGGCAGGCATCAAGAACATGACGCGTTTGCCAGACATCGTGTTCGTGATCGATTCCAACAAGGAAGCGATTGCGGTGAAGGAAGCCCGGAAGTTGGGCATTCCCGTGGTCGCCGTAGTGGACACAAACTGTGATCCCACGGAAGTCGATTGGGTGATCCCTGGCAACGATGACGCGCTTCGCGCGATTCGTTTGTTCGCTTCGAAAGTCGCCGACTCAGTCGCTGAAGGCGCTCAGGCCGCGACGGACAAGCAAACCGCGGAGATTGCCGGCGCCATCGCCAGCGCTGAGGCAGCCGCGCCTGCTGCCGAGACCGTCGCGCACACGCCCACTTCCGCCGACTTGGCCGAAGAGGAAGAGCTGGACATGGAAAAAGTCCTGGGCGGAAAAGTGCGTCGTGAGCCCGTCACCGCGGAAGCTCCGGCCGATAGTTCGTCGGAGACACCCGCGGACATCCCAGCGACGGGAACTCACTAACTCGCCTATCTATTAAGAAGGCGACCAGCCGGCCGGCACGCCGAATTGCACGTTCAGCCGCCTGGAGAATTATGTCTCCAGCGGCGCACGATAAGAGATTTGAACCAAGGAACCCAAGGAATCTTAGTGATGAGTACAGAAACCATGAACATTTCCGCAGCCCAGGTGAAAGAGCTTCGCGAGCGCAGCGGCGCCCCCATGATGGACTGCAAACAGGCTTTAACGGAAGCCAAGGGCGACGTTGAGCAGGCCCTGGTTGTCCTGCGCAAGAAGGGCGTCGCTACCGCAGCGAAGAAGGCGGCGCGCGTGACCAGCGAAGGCTCTGTGGCCAGCTACATCCACGCCGGCGGGAAGATCGGCGTGCTGGTGGAAGTGAACTGCGAGAGTGATTTCGTGGCGCGGACGGACGATTTCAAAGACCTGATCAAAGACATAGCCATGCATATCGCCGCGGCCGATCCCAAGTTCGTGCGCAAGGAAGATGTCACGCCTGAAGCCTACGAGCGCGAACGGGAAATTTACCGCGCCCAGGCGGCAGCGACCGGCAAGCCGGCGCCGGTGGTGGAAAAAATCGTGGAAGGTAAGATGACCAAGTTTTACGAGGAAGTTTGCCTCCTTGACCAGCCTTTCGTGAAAGAGCCAGGCATCACGGTGCACCAGCTCATCGCCAGTAAGATTGGCAAACTGGGCGAGAACATTTCTGTGCGGCGCTTCGCGCGCTTCAAAGTGGGTGATGCAGGAGAAACCATCGCCATCAGCAAGCCGCAGCAGGAAGCGAAAGCCGAATAGCTGAGTTCTACCTACCAAGACGGCGGCGCGAAAAGCGCCGCCTTTGTTTTTGCGGAGATTTATCCGTACAGACGCGACACCGTTGCGTCTCCAGGGTTGCGACCCGCGTGGCTAGATCATTCCACCCAGTCGGCGATAACAATGTTTGTCTCATGCGGCTGTTTGCCGTTGCGGTTGGACGCCCAGACCAGCCGCTTGCCGTCGGAGCTGAACATGGGGAAGGAATCGAAATCGGGCGCGTAGGTCACGCGCTCCAGGCCCGTGCCGTCCACATTGATGATGTAAAGGTCGAAGTCCCGGCCATTGGTTCTGTCGGCCATGTTCGAAGCAAAGATGATTCGCTTGCCGTCGGGAGTGAAGTACGGGGCAAAGTTCGCCGCGCCGTTGTGCGTGACCTGGCGCTTGTTGCCGCCGTCAGCGTCCATCACCCAGATCTCCAGATTACCAGGACGAATCTTGCCTTCCGACAAAAGCTGGCTGTAGTCGGCGATCTCCGCCGGTGTCTTGGGATGTTCGGCGCGATAGACAATCCTCTTGCCGTCATACGACCAGAAGGGCCCGCCGTCGTAGCCTAACTCATCGGTCAGTTTCTTTATGCCGCTGCCGTCCGAATTCATGGTGAAGATATCAGGATCGCCGAAGCGGGTCGACGTAAAGACAATCTTCTTTCCATCGCGAGTGATGGTAGCCTCCGCGTTGTAGCCACGCATGTTTGTCAGCTGCTTCAAATCGCTGCCGTCGAGTTTTGCGCTGTATATCTGGTAAGTGTCGTAGATCGGCCAGACGTAGCCCTTTGAGTAGTCCGGTTTCGGCGGACATTCAGGGCTGGCGGCGTGCGTGGACGAATACAGAATGCGGTCGCCGGCAGGAAAGAAGTAGCCGCATGTCGTGCGTCCCTTGCCGGTCGACACCAACTTGGGCATCGCCGGCTTGCCGTCCGGCGTGTCGACGGGGATGGTGTAGATCTGGTCGCAGGGAACGCCTTCGCCTTGATGCTGAAAGATCAGGTATTTATCATCCGCGGAAAAATACGCTTCCGCATTCTGCCCACCAAACGTCAACTGGCGGACGTTGCGCAAATGCTTCTCCCCCGGGTAGGCAAGTCCAGGAGGCGTTGCTTGCGTTTGCACGGATTGCTGGGCTTTGGCCGCGAGCGAGAGCAACGCGGTAACGATAAACAATTGTGGAAGATTCACCTTAGACATGCGGCTGGGAAGCTTTCCGAAAGAAGATAGCATAAGGATAGGCCCGGCTCAGGCCGGAACGAGAAAGGTGCGTCCTCACATCAGTACAACGCTGGCCACCGCCGTGCTGATTAGGGCTGCTGCCCAAAGGAGATCCAGGTTGAACCAGGCCTTGCGCAGCATGCCTACGCCAAGTTTCTCGAATACCAAGAAGGCCACGGCGGCGGTTACCAGCAAGTAGCCGACGGCGTGCAACCCGACAGCAAGCAACGCGCTGGCCGGAGTGGCAACAGCCATCTCCATTGCATGATGATGAGCCTGGCTGACATTCGTCGTCTGCGGCATCGCCAGGAACACCGGCACCACCATCAGGCCGGCGCCATGCGCCGTTGCCATCAGGAAAGACCACAAGATAAGCGCCCCTGCGCCCACCCGCATGCTGGCCCAGCGTGGATGGCGATGCCGGATCAGCCGGGCCACGCCCAGAGTAAGGAGCGTCCCGGCCACCAGCCAGCGCAGCCAATGCACAGGGAGCACCACGCCCGCAATCAGCGCCACGGCGATGGCCGCGGCCACAGCCAGCGCATGCCCCAAGCCCAGCGGCAACAGGGCAGAGAGGACTGCTCCGCGGCGGCGCTCCTGCATTCCCAGCGCCACCGCGAACAGCCATCCCATGCCGGGATTGATTCCATGGAAGGCCCCCAGCCCGAACAGAACAGCCCACGAAGTTGTGGTCGTCATCTCGCCCATAACAACTTCCCTTCAGGAAAAGCAGTACGAGTCTGACGAAGCATCTCCGCCCTGCAAGTGGACCTGGTGAGGACGAAACTTCGGCGTCTCCAGAAAGAACCCGGAGTCCAGGCTCATGCCGCCGTTGGGCTTCGCGTCAATCACGGTCATCCAGCCGCGAATTCCGTCGGGATAGAACTGCTCGTCCCAGGAACGATAGAGCGAGTTGGTCAGGTAAATGCGCTTTCCGTCGCGGCTCAGCTCCACCATCTGCGGCCCGCCGTTAAGCGCCCGCCCGGGATTCTTGGGATGAGCTTGCCGCCGTACGATGCCGCCCAGCTGCACCGTCCCCGTCAGAACCGGATTGAATGGATCCGACACGTCGTACTGCCGCAGTTCGCCCGTGCCCCAGCACGAGACATAGAGGAAGCGGTCGTCAAGCGAGAGGTTAATGTCCGTCACCAGCGGCGCAACCGCCTTGAAACCTTGCAACAGCGGCGGCAGTTTCGCGGGATCAGCAGGCTCCGCCGGAATGTCGATCACCTTCCGGATTTTCCAGGAGCCGTTGCCGTTCGAGCCCTCGTGATGCCACAGCCATATCGACGACGAGAGATCCTTGAGCGAGACCACGACGCCCACGAAGCCGTAAGCTTCCGTGGGATCGTGCGACGGCCGCAGTTCAAGCGGCATTTGATATTCCGCCCCCAAGTCCAGCACATCGCGGTGGCGCCGCTTGTCCAGGTCCCAGACGTGGAGCGCGTGCCCGTACTTGCCGCCCAGGAGCAGCTCCGGGTTAACGCCGTTCTCCACCATGTCCGGCGTTCCCCACTCGCTGGTGATCATGGTGTCATGTCCCAGGTGCCACCAGAAGTCGTATGCCAGATATTGCGGGCCGCGGTCAGCTTCCCACGGTCCCTTGATCTGGAAGGTTTCGGGATCGAGAAGAAAGATGCCGCCCGGACCTTTGCCATCAGCGGAACCGATGGCATTCATGTACACGCCGTCTGGCCCGCAGTGCGTGGTATGGGGGCGGCTGTAGCCGGATTTCTTCTTCACTTCCTCGGGCTCAATCACCTTAGCCAGCGAGGGCTTGCGGGGATCGGGCTTGGTGTCAAGGATGTGAATGCGGGAAGACTTCAGCCCCGGTACTAGCAGATAGCGCCGTTCCATGTGCGGATGCGGCGAGTGAGGACACAGACAGGAGCTGCAGGCATTCCAGCCGAAGTGATGCAGCTCGTCGCCCGCGTTGGGCATGTCAACCTGGTGGATGATTTTGCTGTAGGTCTTGGAAGCCGGATCCAGATCGACCACGGCCACCGCGTCGGGTGCGCCGGCGTTTTCATTCAGCATGAGCACGTAGGCCAGCTTTTCCGGCGTGGCCTCCATCGCCATTTTTGCTGATGGATAGAAACTCTGGTCGGGAAGTAACTGAGGCATGGTTGTCTTCTCCTTAATTGATTTGCTGATGCCGCTTGTGGG
Organism: Candidatus Angelobacter sp.; assembly: GCA_035316085.1. GTDB lineage: Bacteria > Acidobacteriota > Terriglobia > Terriglobales > Acidobacteriaceae > Angelobacter. Next base: position 9,296 of record DATFXI010000168.1, on the reverse strand, counting down.
CCCTGAGATTCTTCGTTTTCGCCAAACTCGCGGGCATAGATTGATTAGGCACCGCCGTGTCCGGCAGGAACCAGCGCTGACCCGACTCACACGGGACTTGGCCAAACAGCGCGGAGCCTGGCTCAATCGAAGGAGCGGGACTTATACTGCTCCCGAATTTGCGGGCCTCGCAAGGAAAGGGAGACACCATGGGCACGAAAAAGCCGGCCGCTCCTCCCGACAAAGTAGACCTGTACGACAAACTAATCAAGACCCATCCCAAGATCGAGCGTCACGGCGCCAGCATTCCTTACACATCTCTGAATGGCCACATGTTCAGTTATCTTTCCGCATCCGGCTCTTTGGCCTTGAGGCTCCCCGAAGATGCCAGAGAAGTATTCCTCAAGAAATACAAAACAACTCTTTGTAAGGCGTACGGAGTGGTTCAGAAAGAATACGTGACCGTTCCTGATTTACTCCTCAAGAAAACTGCGGAGCTTAAGCCGTATCTTGCGCTGAGCTATGACTACGTCAAGACCTTGACGCCGAAGCCGTCCACAAAGAAGAAATGATCCGACGCAGAGCAGGCGCGGCGTGTTGCTCTGCGGCCATGTCCCGACACGCGGCTGATATACTGAACACCAGCATGCTGGCTTTCAAACGCATTTTGCTCAAGCTTTCCGGCGAAGCTCTGGCCGGCGAGAAGGGTTTCGGCATCGAAACGGTGCGCATCCACGCCATTGCCGCCGAGATCCGCGAGGTCCAGGAGTTGGGTGTCGAGATCGCGTTGGTTGTGGGCGGCGGCAACTTCTTTCGGGGCGTGGCCGAACAGGCGCGTGATATGGACCGCGTCTCCGCCGACCACATGGGCATGCTGGCAACGGTCATCAATTCGCTCGCCCTGCAGGATGCGCTGGAAAAACAAGGCGTGCATACGCGGGTGATGTCAGCCATCGAGATGAACCAGGTAGCGGAGCCGTTCATCCGCCGGCGCGCGCTGCGGCACCTGGAAAAAGGCCGGGTGGTCATTTTCGCCGGCGGCACAGGCAATCCGTATTTCTCCACCGATACCGCCGCCTCGCTCCGCGCCATGGAGATCAAGGCCGACGTGATCATGAAAGCCACGCGCGTAGATGGCATCTACGACGCCGATCCTCGCGTAGTCTCGAGCGCCAAGAAGTTCGAGCGCATCGAATATTTGGAAGTTTTGAAGCGCGGCCTGCGCGTGATGGACGCCACGGCTGTCTCTCTCTGCCAGGAAAACAACCTGCCCATCGTGGTCTTCAACCTGAACGTGCACGGCAATATCAAGAGAGTGGTGACCGGGGAGAAAGTTGGGTCGCTGGTTTCAGCGTAAGCTATTGCGGCCCTAAAGGGCCGCTCTTCCACTAGGTCACGATCAGGGTGAGAAAAACCCTCTACGCGTCAGCTGTGACTTCCGGAAACTTCAGCTTGCACTTGGAGAGGGCCTTGTTAAGCAGGTCCTCGATCTCTGGCTCCTCGGCGTTACGAGCGAGGGCCAGTTCGGTGATCAGCAGGTAGCGGGCCCGTTCCAGCATCTTCTTCTCGCGGAAGGAGAGGGGCTTTTCCTTAGCCAGCAGTAGCAGGCTCTTGAGCACCACGGCCACTTCCAGCAGGGAGCCGGTGCGCATTTTGTCGGAGTTTTCCTTGAAACGGTATTTCCAGTCGGCGTGGTTATCGCATTTGCCGTCAGCCAGGAAACTGAGGATCTTGGTGACTTCCCCGTTTTTCACCACGGGGCGCAATCCCACAGTCCCCACGTTGTTGAAAGGGACTTCCACCCTCAGGCTGCTGGCTTTAATCTTCAGGAGATAGAACTTTTGAACGTTGGGGCCGATGGTGCGGCTGCTGATCTGCTCAATGATCCCGACACCATGATTGGGATAAACAACTTTGTCACCGATTTGGAAACTTAGATGGCCATTCATGAAACACCCGGCTGGAGCTACTCAGTCTCTGAGGGGAAACGGCTAAGACAAGTTCCATTATAAGCCGGTCCTTAACCATTGTGCAACTCTGGACGGGCCGGCCCGGGGGCCCTTCCCACATCAGTTAACGTATTCACGGCAAGGGATTTATAATGATACTTTCACTATCCAACCTGGGTTACTCTGGAGCGAGGAGCAGTTTTCGGCAAGATGCCTGAGCACATCAAGAAAAAGTTGGAAGAGGAGATTCGTGCCCTGGAACACGAGTTGGCGCATGAGCTTCCTAAGGAAATCAAGAAAGCAGTGGCCATGGGCGACCTGAGCGAGAACGCCGAGTATCACATGGCCAAGCAGCGTCAGGAATTTGTGAATGCTCGTCTGGGTCAGTTGAAGCGGCGCATGAGCGAGTTGGCGCTGGTGAACTTGAATAACATCCCCAAGGACCGCGTGGCTTTTGGTTCGCGGGTCCGAGTGTTTGACAACACCAGGGACGAGGAAATCGAGTACAAATTCGTAACCAGTGAAGAATCAGACGTTTCCAAGGGATTGATCTCGACGACTTCGCCCATCGGTAAAGCTCTGATGGGCAAGAAAGTCGGCGATACGGCGGTGGTGGTTACGCCTAACGGAAAGCGTGAAATGGAAGTGCTCACGCTGGTCACGATCCACGACGAGGCGCCGCAATGACCTGGACCGGAGCATTCGGGCGGGGCTGCCGCGTGTTGTTGCACGCGATCGTGCGCGGCCTGGCGCTTACCCGCATTTCGCCCAACGTGCTCACCTTTATCGGACTGGTGATTAATAGCATTGCCGCAATTTTGTTTGGTTACGCCAATTCACAGAACTATCCCCGGATGTTTCTCTACGCCGGGCTGGTGATCATCGGCGCGGGAATCTTCGACATGGTAGACGGCCGGGTAGCCCGGGCCACCAACAAGGTCACGACGTTCGGCGGATTTTTCGACTCAGTAATTGATCGCTATAGCGATGTAGTGCTCTTTTTCGGACTGCTGGTGTACTACGCCCGAGGGAACCACTTTTTCTATCTGGTGCTGGTGGCCTTCGTGATGGTCAGTTCCGTCATGGTCAGCTACACCCGTGCCCGGGCCGAATCGCTGATCGGCTCCTGCAAGGTCGGTTTCATGGAGCGTCCCGAGCGGATCGTGCTGGTGATCATCGGAGCGTGTTTCGCCTGGGCAGGCGCCATGGCGCCGGTGCTGTGGGTGCTGGCTGTGCTGTCCACCGTGACCATCGTCCACCGCATCGTATACACCTACCAGCAGACGCGGATCCTGGATGCTCAAACCGCACAAGCGCCCGCGACGCCGCAACAACAGTTGCCGGTCGCAGCCTCGGCCGAATCCGGAAAGACGCAGACGCCACAGAAGCCGCGACAAGTGGCGTCGTTTAATTAGCAGTCAGCGATCAGCACTCAGGCTACGTCTTTGCCGCCATCTCCGCTTGCTTTGAGGGTGTCCCTCTGCCCTGCTTCGCCGCGCCATCAATCACTAATCGCGCTATACGCTCACGATGAAACATCGCGTCTCCCAGCATGGTCTCCGACGCCTTGGCACGACGGTAGTAGAGATGTAGATCGTTCTCCCAAGTAAATCCCATCCCACCGTGGACCTGGATCCCGCGGTTGCCCACGCTGCGTGCGGCTTCACTCGCGTACATCTTGGCGATGGAGACTGCGGCCAGCGCGTCAGGGACGTTTTCTTCGAGAGCCCAAGCTGCATAATACGCAGCCGAGCGTGAGCTTTCGGTTTCCAGATACATATCAGCGCATTGGTGCTGCACCGCCTGGTAGATACCGATGGGTTTGCCGAATTGTTTACGCGTCTTGGCGTAGGCAACCGTGGTCTCAAGCGCGCGCTGCATGCCACCCACCATCTCCGCGGCCAGCGCGGCCGTCGCGAGGGCCAACGCGCGATCCAGGTTCTCCGTGCCGCCCAGCCTCTCCGCCGGAGTGCCTGAAAACTCCACAGAGTAGATCTTGCGGGTGAGGTCCATGCCCTTCATTGGCTCGATGCGCAAGCCAGGGGCTTTGGCGTCTACCGCGAACACGCCGTTCTTCGCGATGACCACGATGAAATCCGCTGTCGTGGCGTCGCTAACAAACAATTTTGTCCCGGTCAGTTTGTTGCCGATGGCTTCGAGCTTCGCGTCGGCCGGGTCCCAGCTGGCACCGGCTTCCGGCAGAGCTACGGTGGCACGGGCTTGCCCGCTAGCAATCCGCCCAAGATATTTTTTCTTGTGCTCGGCTGGCGCTACCGCATCGATCACCGCTCCAGCCAGGGCGACGGCGGAGAAGAACGGTCCGGGGAGCAAAGCGTAGCCGGCTTCTTCCATCAGCAGAATGAGTTCTACCTTGCCCAGCCCCATTCCGCCGAATTCTTCCGGAGAGATGATCCCGGTGAAACCCTGCTCGGCCAGCTTGGCCCACAGCGCGGGGTCATAGGCAGTCGCAGTTTCCATCAGTCGTCGGACTTCGGCGATCGGACACTCGCCGGAAAAGAATTTGCGCGCGGTGTCTTTGAGGATCTGCTGGCTTTCGCTCAGTCCGAATTGCATTCTGTCTCCTTGCCTGCAGTCAACCTATGGAAACGTGCGCTGACTTGGGAGCGCTATTCCGGCGTTGGACCATGATCGCCGGCCGCCTCGCCGGTTTCTCCGGCTTCTTCCGCTTCTTCAACCACGGCCTCCGGCGTGTTCTTGTACTCATCAATGATGCCGCGGGCTTCGTCCGCGCGAGAAGGATTCACGCGCACCACCACGCCGCCGACGCCTGGCAGCACATCCTGCTGCGCCTCGAGACTGGTAACGATAGCGTCAATACCTGCCGAAGCCAGCAGAGACTGGACTACCATGGCTTCCGATTCCTGCTGAGTATCAAAAACCGTTACCAGCTCGGGATCAGCATTTGACGGCGTGCTCATGCTCGCCTCCCCGGCACGCAAGGTGCCTCACACACCATATAGTAACCCCGCACACCACACAACCAGGATAAGATGGGCACCATCTCACGGAAAAAGTCCCGTGCAGCACCGGTTCTGCGAGCCGGTCAACAGTGTGTGCCGAATGATTTCTCCTCTAGAACCCGCAGACCAAGACGACGAACGTCGCAGACTCCGCCGCTTGCAGATGATGGTGGGTATGGTGCTCTCGGTGTTACGCCAGGACGCAGAACTCACGCCTGCCAGAGCGCGCGCTATGATTGCAAACTGCCGGAACGCGGCGCTGACCATGTTTCCCGGCAAAGAGATGGCCTTCGATTTGATCTACCAACCGCGTTTGGAGCGGGCGCTCCAGGAACGGTTTGGAACGCCGTAGTTGCTACTTGTGATCAACGCGCAGCAGGGTAAACGTCAGCGTGCCCCAGTACATGTGGGCACGCGCCTGTACCGGAATACGCGCAGCATCGTCGGAATACCAGATCCAGATTTTACCTTTCTCCTTCAGCGGGCCGGAAGCCGCCTCCGGCTGCACCCGGATGGCGGCAAACGTTCCCGCCGGAGTCTTGACCTGCTCGCGAGCTTCCACGTGTACGTTGACCGTGATCGTTTCGCCGCCGTCGTTCAAGGGAAAGCTGTACACCTTGCCGGTTTCGAGCGGCAACGAAGCCACATAGTAGATGGCGGAAAGCACGTCAGTCACGCAGCTTGGGATGGGATGCTCTTCGTGCTTGCTTTCCTTCTTTTTGAGGTTCTTCTGGTCAAGCACAGCTCTGCCCCGTGCGTAATCGAACGCGATGCCGGTGTCCACGCGGCGGAAACCTTCGTGAATGCGGCGCGACACGCTCTGCGAACAGAAGGTGGCCGGGTCTAACAGCGATTCGTAACGGTTTTGCACTTTGTAGAGAAGAGCCGTGGTTCCGGTGGCATTAGCAGTGCCGGTGATGCGGACTTCGGTTCCAGGCTGGTTTTGGACCTTCTCGACGCTCAAGCTCGCGGTCCCGGAGTTGAAGACGCGCCAGATGCCGGCGTAGACATATGTTTGGCCAACGGGAAGGGAATATTCTGGGCGCGGCTTGGCGATGGACGGAGCTGCGATGACCGGCCCAGTCGACGGAGCAGCCGCGGCTGGCGGAGTTGGGGTTGGCGTGACCTTGGCTTGTTGCGCAGGCCCGGACTTCTCAGCTCGAACTGCTCCTGGCCAACTGGCGCTGCCAAGTGCGATCACCAGGGCCAGCGGCGCGACGAGTTTGGAAGGCTTCACCCGCATATCCGCGATCAATGGCCGATCAACAGCAGCTTGGCAATGAGCGCCGCCATCATCAGCCCGGAGCCGAGCGCTGCCTGGTACTCGCGGTGCTTCATGTACAGTTCCCGCGAATACCCGCCGGCTTCGCCGCTCTTATAAGCCGTCAGGCGGGGAAAAAATCGCGGAACGTGTGCCGCATACTGATCATAGTCGGCAAAGATAGAGCGCAGGTACTTCTCTTCCGCCATCACTACAGGGACGTAAATGATGATGAACATGAGGGCCGCCCCGGCGGCGATCCACGCATTGCGCGCCGCTACGACGAAGCCGAGGGCAATCAGAATGGAGCCCAAGTACAGGGGGTTGCGCGAGTAGGCGTAAGGGCCGGCGGTCGTCAGCTCGCGATTTTTCTTGATGTGTCCCGAGGCGGCGGCCCGAATCACGAGCCCGATCATAACCAACACACCGCCAGCAGCGATCCACGCCCACGCCGGATGCGCGAACCACAAATACGCAGCGGCAAAGGCAAAGCCCAGCGGCACGCGCGCGCGTGTTGCAATCCGCGACCAGCTAGGCACGAGCCCCTCCCAGAAGATGGCGCGCCGCGCCGATCACTTCCTCGGGGCTGATCTTCAGGAGTCCAGAGTCCGGCCTGCGGTGGTGGGAGAAGGTGGTCTTGCTCTCCGGATGCCGCAGAGCAATCGTGCTGCGCCCGAACGGTCCGGTGCGGATTGGATCGGTGGGTCCGTATAAACCGACCGTAGGTACATTCTGTGCGCAGGCCAGGTGCAGCGGGCCAGTGTCACCGCCGATGAAGATCCGCGCGCGCCGGGTAAGAGCGATCAGTTGGCCGAGGTTACCCTGGACGACGAAGGCGTTTCCGGCGCTCGCATCCACTACCGCCTGCGCCAGGCCTTCCTCTCCGGGAGCGGCGTTCACCAGCGTCTTCAGGTTATGCCGGGCCAATGCCTGGGCCACGGCGCCGAATCGCTCCGGCGGCCACTGCTTCGCGCCCCAGCCGGCGGCGGGGGTCACCAGGGCAAAGCTGGCAATGCCCAGACGCATGATCTCAGACTGGGCCCAGGTTTCCGCGTCAGGATCGCAGGGAAGCTGCGGTGCGATGAACTCCAGGTCTTTCCCTCCGAGAAGGTCCTTCAGAGCTCCTGCCGCCAAGGCGTGGTTCTGTTCGATGACGTGCTCGCCTTTACGGGAAAACTTCTGCGAATACAAGATGCGTGCCGCCGGCTCGCGTGGGTTTTCAAATCCGGCAACGCTTCGAGCGCCACTGAGCCGGGCAAGCAAGCCCGACTTAATGGCGCCTTGAAAGTCGATGGCGAAGTCGTAATTCACGTCACGCACGCGCCGCAGAGCGCCGCGGACTTCGGGAATCGTCCCACTCCGAAACATGCGCCGGCGCCAGCGCATGGTATCTACGGTGTGAATGAGGTTGGCCACCGGCTTCTGCGGGCCCACGCTCTCTGGGTCCGGTTTGGGATGATGGGTAGTGAGCAGCTCGGTCCATCGCTCCTCGACAAGCCAGCCGATGGTCGCTTGCGGAAGCGCAGCGCGAATCGCAGTCACGGCCGGCAACGCATGCAGAATGTCACCCAGCGCGCCCAGCCGCGCGATCAGGATTTTGGCCATTCTGCCCTTCTCAGCAGTTCGGTAGTGGAGTGGTCTTTGGGATCGCCTACAATCTCCACACGCCCGCCGCAGGCAATGACCACGTCGCGCTCCGGCACGCTTTCGGCGGTGTAATCAGTGCCTTTGGCGTGTACGTCAGGGCGCAAAAGCCGGACCAGTTCACGAACATCAAGGCTATCAAACACGGTGACCGCGTCCACGTCGGAGAGGGCAGCCAGAATCTCCGCCCGCTCGGCTTCCGGGACGCGGGGGCGTCCTTGGCCCTTGAGCGCACGGGCGCTCGAGTCAGAATTCACGGCCACCACCAGCTTCCCGCCCAGGGACTTGGCGGCTTGCAAATATCGCACGTGACCCACGTGCAATAGATCGAAACAGCCGTTGGTCAGGATGATCTTTTCTCCAGCAGCGCGCCATTGGCGCACCTGTTCAGCCAGTTGCGGTAGACCATAGATTTTGTGTTTCGCCTGTGGCAGATCAGGCCTCCGTCACGGCACGCAGCAACTCGGCGTGGGACACAGTAGCCGTGCCGCGCTTCATCACCACGATGCCCCCAGCGTAGTTGGCTAGCCGGGCCGCATCCTCGGCGTCGGCCCCGGCAGCGAGAGCGGCGGTGTAAGTAGCTATCACAGTGTCACCGGCTCCGGTAACGTCAGCCACCTCATCCGAGCCGTAAATGGGGATGAAAACCGGTTTGCGCGAACGCGGGAACACCACCATGCCATCGCGTCCGCGCGTGACCAGCAGCGATTGCAGTTTCATCTTCTGCATCACGGCTTTGCCGGTAGCCAGCAGGCGCCCGTTGTCAGTGCCGATGCGCGTGCGCAGAGCCTCTTCCAGTTCCGATTCGTTGGGCGTGGCCGCGGTCACGCCGCTGTAAGCCAGCGTACGGTAGCGGGAGTCGAGCGTCACCGGCACTCCGCTGTTGGCCGAGCGGGAGCGGATGCTGTCGAAAATCTCCGGCGTGGCGGCGCCGTAACCGTAGTCGGAGATCAGAAGCGCGTCGGAAGCGCGGATGTAGCCTCGCGTCTGAAATATCAGCTCGCGCACGACGCTCGGCTCCAGTGGCATCTCCGGTTCGCGGTCCACGCGGATCACCTGCTGGCGGGGCGAGTGGGTCATGCCCGCCAGCACGCGGGTCTTCGTCACGGTGGTCAGCCCGGCGATGCGCCGGATCCCGGTCACGGAAATGTGCTTCTGGCGGAAGGCGCGCAGCAGCAGCCGGCCGGCCTCATCGTCGCCCACGACCCCCACCGGCAACACGGTCACGCCCAGGTCGGCCAAGTTATAGATGGCGTTGCCCGCTCCGCCCGGTACCACGGACCGCTCGCGATGCCGCAAGATCAGGACCGGCGCTTCTCGCGAAACGCGCGAGATTTCTCCGTAAATGAACTCGTCAGCAATGAGGTCGCCCAGCACCGTAATGCTGAGCTTGGAAAAATCTTCGATGATGCGAACCAGGCGGTCCGCCGGCTTGGGGATCTTTTGCATGGCCAAATGAAATTTTCTCATGCCCGGTCCCCG
>DATFXI010000167.1:0-2473 GCA_035316085.1 Candidatus Angelobacter sp. | reverse complement strand
GCCAAAATCAACTGTCCCGCTTTGCAGCTGCTTGATGCCTGCGCCGCTTCCTTTGGACTGGTAGTTGATGGTGACATCGGGATGCTGGTTGTGATATTCGGTGAACCACTTCTGGTAGATGGGATTGGGAAACGTGGCGCCTGCGCCATTCAGGTTCGTCTGCGCCGACGCGCTGCCCACAGCCACCGCCAGCAACAACGCGACAAAGTATTTGAGCCGCATTGTACCTCCTCAGTTGGTTGAATAATTCGTGCTCAGGGCCAGTTATAGGAGAGGTTTGTTACAAACAGATTAAAAAGGGGTGAATAGAGGATAAAAACCAAGAAACAAAGGCAACAAACTCCGGCGCGGCTGCCTAATCCTTAGGAAGGGTGAAGAAAAATGTCGAGCCGTGGCCCACGCTGCTTTCCACCCGAACAGCGCCGCCGTGGTTCAAGACAATGTGTTTCACGATGGCCAGCCCCAGGCCGGTGCCGCCGGTTTCGCGAGAGCGCGCTTTGTCCACCCGGTAGAAGCGTTCAAAGATGCGCGGCAGGTGCTCGGATGCGATGCCGGAGCCGAAATCCTGCACAAAAAACTCGATCGTGGTGGGCTGGTCGTTCGCGCCGATCACTACCTTCTTGCCGCTTTGGGCATAGCGTAGAGCGTTGCTCACCAGGTTGGCGAAGACCTGATGGACTGCGTAGGAGTCCGCCAGTACGGAAGCATCCGGCACGGCGGCGATCGCCAGTTCCACGCCCGCCGCGCGCACGCTCTCTTGCATCGACGAGATGGCCTCCGCGACTAGAACGCGGGCTGAATGCGGGCGTAAGTCCAGTTTCTCCTCGCCCGATTCCACGCGCGCCAGGACCAGCAAATCTTCCGTCAGGCGGCTCATACGCTCCGCATTGCGCCGGATCACCTGCAGAAAGTCCCGGGCCGCGCCATTGGCCACACCGGCGGAATCGAGCAGTGTCTCTGCATAGCCGCGGATGGAAGTTAGTGGCGTGCGCAGCTCGTGAGAAACGTTGGCGATGAAATCGCGCCGCGTTTTTTCCACGCGCTCGATAGCAGAGATATCGTGGAGAACGCTGACGACGCCACCATCCGGCAGGGGTTCAGCGGTAATCGAGAACGATCCTCTTCCCGCAAGAGAGGCGGCAATCGTGTTTTCCCGCTGCCGGGACTGGAGCGCCGCACGCAGCGTAGAGAGAAAATCGGGATCGCGTACCAGTTCCGTGACCGGCATGCCCATGCGGATCGGATGGTGGATCATGCCGGCGATCGACCGGTTGGCCCAAAGAACTTTCATCTCCGGGTCTACGGCGACCACGCCGTCATTCATGCTGTTGAGCAGGGCTTCGAGTTCGGCGCGGCTCTCCCGGACGGCGGCAAAGTTTTCTTCCAGACGGCGCGCCGTGCGGTCCAAGGCCATCGCGACCTGGGCGATTTCGTCGTCGCCGCGCTCGGCGATCCGCGCCGAGAGGTCACCCGTGGCCACCTGCTCGGCGAAGCGTACGATACGGCGTAACCGCGACGCCATCATCTGCGCCACGACCACCGACAAGGCCAGAGCAAACAGCAAGGCCAGCGCCGTAGAACGCAGCAAGGTGTTGCGGATTCCCGCGATGTGGCCGCGCACAGTGGCCAGCGGGTATGCCAAGCGCGCTACCTGATTGCCGCTGGGCACCGCCACATACAGAAACTCCACGCCTACGGTGCGGCTCAAACGCGTCGCCGAGCCCATGCGCCCCTTAAGGGCCTCGGCGATCTCTGGCCGCCCGGCGTGATTCTCCATGGTCTTGGGATCGGCCTCAGAATCCGCGAGCACGGTACCGTCGCGGGCGATGATGGTGGCACGCGTGCCGGTAATGCGGGCTTCTTCATCCGCTATCTGCTGCAAAGAATGCTCGTGGTCGTTCTGAATTCGCAGCGCGAAGGTCTGCGCATTCTGTCCCAGCAGGCGCTCGATGTCGTTGCGCAACGAGTCTTCCCAGGTGTGGCGGATGCTGAAGTCCAGAATCAGTGTGGCCACCGCAATCACAGCCACAAACGCCGCCAGCACCTTTAGAAAAATGCGGTTGGTCACGGCGCCGCCTCAAATTTGTATCCGACTCCGCGCACCGTTTTCAGATACCGGGGATCATCAGGATCAGTCTCAACCTTTTCGCGGAGACGGCGAATATACACGTCCACGGATCTTGGGGTTACGAATGCGAGATCACGCCATACCGCATCCAACACCTGGTCGCGCGTAAAAGCCTTGCCTGGGTGCGAAGCCAGAAAGTGCAGCAGACGAAATTCGGTGGCGGTCACGTCCACCAGCTGGCCGCGCACGGTGAGGGTGACTGCGTCGCAATCGAGGCTGAAGTCCGGAGTGGTGATGTTGGCGCTGACCGGCTGTTCGAAGCGCCGTAGCACGGCGCGCACGCGTGCCACCAGTTCGCGCGGGCTGAAAGGCTTGCTGATGTAGTCGTCGGCGCCCAGCTCCAGC
>DATFXI010000166.1:0-20942 GCA_035316085.1 Candidatus Angelobacter sp. | reverse complement strand
GATGATGCTTCCGGGAAAGTCTCCCGGCAATTTGGCGAGCAGATACTGCAGCGCGTTGGGCCCGCCTGTGGAAATGCCGATGGTGACGATCTTGGTGGGCTCGCGGCGCGTGCGCGAAGCTACCTTGGCCGGCCGGGCGCCCTCCGGAACTTCCGGAACGGGCGCGCTCCGCACTTTGCTTTTCGCCGCAGCCTTGATCTTCACGATCAGGTCCTGGGCGATTTCGTCCATGTGGACAGAAGCTGCGTCGCGCGGCTTGGCGACAAAATCGAAAGCCCCCAGCGCCAGCGCTTTGAACGTGGCGGTAGCACCTTCTGTGCTCAGCGCGCTCACGATAATCACCGGCACCTTCGATTTGCGCATGATCTGGCGGAGCATTTCCATTCCGTCCATGCGCGGCATCTCCAGATCCAGCGTGACCACGTCTGGCTTGAGGTCTTCGATTTTTTTGAGCCCAAACGCTCCGTCCATAGCTGTGCCTACAACCTCGATGTCGCTGTCCCGCGCCAAAATCTGCGGAATCAATTTGCGCATCAGAGCCGAATCATCCACCACCAGAACCCGGACCCGAGAACTCATGCCGTGGCCCCCATCGTCACCTGTGCACGCCCCAGCTTAGCTACCACGCTGGCGATGTTGAGGATCAGCACTACCGTGCCGTCGCCAAGAATGGAGGCCCCACTCACTAGATCGGTGGCCACCAGATGGTCGTCCAGGGCTTTGATTACCAGTTCTTCTTCGCCCACCAGCTGGTCCACCACTAGTCCAAACTTGCGGTCGCCGAGTGCAGTCACGACTACAAACATTTTGTTCGCGTCGCTCGATTCCTGTGTCAGTCCGTGCAGATGCACCAGCGAGAGCACGTCATCGCGAAGCTGGATTACGTCGTGATTGTCTACGCAATGCACCTGGCTCCGGGAAGCGCGCGTGATCTCTACCACCGAAGCCAACGGCACCGCGTACACGCGGCCGCTCACCCGGAACAGCAGCGCCTTGATGATGGCCAGAGTCAGCGGAACTTTCAGAGAGAACGTGGTGCCCTTGCCCGGGGCCGTACGAATACTCACATGGCCCTTCAGGCGGTCGAGCACCGTCTTGACCACGTCCATGCCAACGCCGCGCCCGGAAATGGCGGTCACCTGCTCCGCGGTGCTTAGCCCGGGATGGAACACCAGGTCCAACACTTCCTGCTCGCCGAGCTGGGCTGCGTCCGCTGCGGTAATAATTTCGCGCTGCACTGCCTTCGCCAGAAGCTTGTCGCGGTCGATGCCGCGGCCATCATCGGTGACTTCCAGCACAATCTCGTTGCCCTGATGGTAGGCATCCAGACTCACCGTTCCCTGCGCCGGTTTGCCGGCGGCGATGCGCTCGGCAGGCGACTCAATGCCGTGGTCCACGCAATTACGCACCAGATGGGCCAGCGGCTCGGCGAGCATGTCAAGAATGCTCTTGTCGAGATCGGTGTCCTGGCCGGTCACGGACAGCGTAACTTCCTTGCCGCAGGACTTGGCGACGTCGCGCACCACACGCGGAAAGCGCCGGAAAAGATGCTCCACGGGAACCATGCGAATCTTCATCACCGACTTCTGCAGGTCGTTCATGGTGCGCACCTGGAAGGCCAGAGCGTCAGCGAAACGGCCCTTGAGAGGGTCCTTGGGGAAGCGCTTGGCAAATTCATTGATAGCCTGATGCATCATGCTCTTGGCGATAATCAGCTCGCCCACCAGGTTGAGCACGGTATCAATGCGTTCGGCATCCACGCGCAAAAGATTTTCGGCGACGTTGGGAAAACTTGCCGGTGCTTCCGCCGGTGCGGCAACGTGCGCCCGCACGGCACCTGAGCGCTGTTGTGGTTCCTCGGTCGCAGCGAGCTCCTCCTGGTCTTCCTCGTCGGTCACATGCTTCAGGATGTCGAGCATGTCGTCACTCGGCGCGTTCGGCGCGCCGGCAGGCCGCACCATAATTTGCGAGATTACGGCTGGGATCAGACACTTCTTTTCGATCCAGTCCGGCGTGTGCTCGCTGGCGAGTGCGGCTTCTACCACATCAAGGTCCTGGCTGAGCGTGCTCTGGTCGGGAACGATGGCCAGCAGGCGCCCGCATTCCTGCAGAACGTTGCGCACGAGTTGCAGGGCCGCACCGCGCATGGGGCAGTGCGGATCAATGCTGAAGGCGATGTTATAAACATTCTCCCCCCGGCCCAGAGCGTCGGCGACCACCATCTGCTCGTACTCGCTCCAGGCGAAACGCGCTTGCAGACGGCTGGGAGCGCTGGGTGCAGGCCGCTGCATGAGAGACAGAATCTGCTGCTGCAACTCTTCTCCCGCCGGCGGCTGCAGGTTGCCGCGATACGCCGAAAGCATGGAGCTGAACGTGTCGGCCGCGATGAGCACCACTTCCGCCAGCGCGGACTGGTTACGGGCCGCCACGTCAGGCCGTAACGCGTCCTCCAGTTGATGAGCCAGCTCGCTGAGCTCGTTGAAACCGCACGCGGCAGAATCTCCCTTGAGGGTATGCACGGTGCGGCGCATCTGGCGGAGGAGTTCTTCGTCTTCGGGACGCTTTTCCAGCTGCAGGCCTTCTTCGTTGAGGGTCTGCAACAACTCGGCAGCGCCCTCAAAAAAGAGCTCGCGGAGTTCGGAAGCGCGATCGTCAGGGAAGAAGGTCACACCGTCACCTCGATCCGTTGGTACGCTGTGCCGTTGTTGTCATGGATCATCTTGTAGCGGTCAGAAAGGCCAAACAGGCTTTCCGCGTGACCGATGAAGAGATACCCTTCAGGGTTCAAACAGCGGTGGAACTTTTCGATCAGCCGCTTTTGTTCGGCTTCGTCGAAGTAGATCATGACGTTCCGACAAAAAATAAAATCATTGCGCTGCGGAAGAAACTCGGTCTTGAGATTGTGGAAATCGAAATGAACCAGGTCTTTCAGCGGCTTTTTGACGGCGTAGCCGGAGCCGATCTTGTCGAAGTACCGCAAGCGGTACGCGTAGTCCACGGCGTCCATCTGGCTTTCCGAATACATGGCTTCTTGCGCGGTGCGAAGCACGGAATAGTTGATATCGGAAGCCAGAATCTCCACTTTCCACGGCGGCGGAATCAGCGGCTTGGGACTGGGCATTTCAAACGGCAGAGGGTTGCGCAAGTAGTAGTAGGCCAGCGCGTCGCAAACCATCATGGCCAGCGTGTACGGCTCCTGGCCGGTGGAACAGCCCGCGCTCCATAGGCGCAGCGTCCAATCGCGGCGCTCCTGCTTGCGATGCAGCAGGTCTTCGAGAATGGTCTTCTGGAAAAGCTCGAGCTGCGGTTTGTTGCGGAAGAAACTGGTTTCGTTGACGGTCAGATTCTCGACCAGCGCGGCCAGTTCCCGTTTGCCCTGGAAGCTGGTCAGCAGCCGGTAGTACGAATAAAAGGTGTCAAGCCCGCAGATCTTCAGGCGGCGTTGCAAGCGGTCCTGAAGGAAATGCGCGCGGCGTTCGTCGAAGTACATGCCGCATTCCTGGTAGACGAGGGTTTGCAGCAGCTTGTACTCGGCTTCAGAGATCTGGATTTGAGTGCTCGGTGTGGCCATCGGTCCCCACTGGGTTCAATACTCGAATGCTTCGGTTACGCAGAGGCAGCCGCGGTCTGAGCAGCTATCTCGCCCAGCCGGCGTAATTCGCCTTTCTGCAGGATCTTGTTCAAGTCGATCAGGATGATGAGCCGGCCGTGCATTTTGCCTACGCCGGTGACGTAGTTCAGCTCGTTTTCGTCGAAAACGCTGGGCGGCAAGTCCACCTCATTGTCCGGAATCTTGATGACCTCAGAAGCCGCGTCCACAATCAAGCCGACCATTTTGCCCTCGACTTCCGCCACCAGAATGCGGTTTTTCTTATTCGCCGTGATTTCCTTTTCACCAAATCGCTTGCGCAGGTCCACAACGGAAACGATCTTGCCGCGCAAGTTAATCACTCCCTCCACATACCCTGGCGAATCCGGCACTGACGTGATCTCCGGTACCCGCACGATCTCGTGCACCAGCGAGATGGGGACGCCGAAGGTTTCCCGCCCGATCCGGAAACCGACAATGTGTAGTTCTTTGCCCATTGCGTCCCTCCCGGTTAGTTCTGGTGCGATCCGACGGTCGCATAATGCGCTACCGAAGCGCGGCCGCGGGCGCTGTCCTTCCGCATCTTGCCGTGGCTGGGGCCGTCCCCGTTGCCGTTCTCGCCCGACTCCAGCACAAACCGGTCCATGGACTCGAGCATGGTGCGCGACATCTTCGACATCTGCTCCGCCGAGGCCGCCAGCTCCGTCGAGCCGGAAGAAGAGCGTTGCACCAGCTCGCGCATCTTCTCCATGGAACGGACCACAGCCTGCGCGCCGGAGGCTTGCTCTTCCACCGAAGAGTTGATCTCGTGCGTGATCTCGTTCAACCGCGTGGTGGCCTTTGCAATCTGCGATGAGCCGTGTGACTGTTCGTTGGTGGCCGCGCCGATTTCCTGCGCGAACTTGTACACTTCCGCCACTACGCTCGAGATCTTCTTGAGAGCCCCGTTCAAGTCGCTGCCCAGGTTGATACCTTCATTCACAATGCCCGTAGATCTCTCCATGTTGTCCACGGCCTTGCGGGCTTCCTTCTGGATGCTTTGAATCAGGTCGGAAATCTCTCGCGTGGACTGCGCAGATTTTTCCGCCAGTTTGCGGACTTCGTCGGCGACCACGGCAAATCCCAGGCCATGCTCACCGGCGCGGGCCGCCTCAATCGCGGCGTTCAAAGCCAGCAGGTTGGTCTGTTCCGCCAGATCATCAATAACTTCAATGATCTTGCCGATATCGTCGGCGCGCTGGCCGAGAGCAGCAATGATCTCCGCGGAGGAACTGATCGAATTATTGATGCGGCTCAACCCGTCAGTGGCTTTTTCCATGGTGGTGATGCCGCTGTGTACTTCGTCGCGCGAACGCTGGGAAATGTCGAGCAGCACTTTAGCGGTGTCCGCCACGCGCTGGATGGAAGCCACCATCTGGTCGATCGAAGCCGAAGTCTCGCTCACGTTGGAAGCCTGCAATTGCGTGCTCTTCACCATGTTCTGCACGTTGATGCTCATTTCATGCATGGTGCTGGTGACTTCATCAATCGCTGAAGCCGCCTGCACGCTGACCTTGGCGGAATCGTCAGACGCGCTGGCTACCTGGTTGGAGCCACTCGCCACCTGCGATGCGCTGTCGCGGACGCTCCTCACCAGGTTGCTCAAACCCAGCGTCATCTCACGAAATGCATTGCCCAGTGTGTCGCGTTCTGAGCGTGGATTGATCTCCACGGAAAGGTCGCCGCCGGCGATGGATTCTGAAAGCGCAGCCATTTCACGCAGGTAGAGCACCATGTTGTTGAAGGCAAGCGCCAGTTTGGCTACTTCGTCTTCGCCCGTGACTTCTACCTGCTGCTCAAGATCCCCGGTGTCAGCAATTTGCCCGGCTACGCCGATGAGCTGGTACAGCGGCCCGGTGATGGATTTACCAACCCGGATGGAAATCACCACGCCTAACCCGATCATCACGCCTAGGCCCGCCAGCGTGACAAAAAGGATCCCAAAGCTGGCAGTCTTGTCCGAACTGTCCGCCTTGGCGAGGGATTGGTCCATCAGTTCGCGCAACTTGCCCAACGGCTCATCTTCCTTGGCTTGCTCCTGCGCGGGGTTTGCCTGCAGATAGGCGATCTGCAACTCGGAAACGGTCGCGCTGCCGGAATCCACCTGGCGTCGCTTTTCCGCCAAAGGCGCAGCAAAAGTGTCAGCCCAATCCTTCTCGTTTGCGCGCACTGACTCCAGCAGGACCCTGGCCTTCTCACGGGTTTCAGGGAGCGAATCAGTGATGGCTTCTGTTTTGTCAATCAGCTTGTTCAAGTCGGCCATGCCGCTGGTCAGCATCCCGGCCTCGCGGCTGTCACCATTAAGCAAGAAATTGCGCAGGTGCATGCGGTTCAGCATGATCGTCTGGTAGACGTCGGATACTTGCTTGTTCATATCAAGCACCCGCTTGTAACTGTCCTTGGTTCCCTGCTCGTGGAGAATGGCTATCCCCACGAAGAACGCCAGCACCAGTACCACTCCAAGAATTCCGCCAAAACCCCAACGGAGTTTTCCGGCAATGGTTTTGCCGCCGATATCTCCAATACGCATGTCTTCGAACCTCCACGCTGCCGCTCTCAAGCGGCGAATCGCGTTCTTACCAAGCCTTTGCCACCGGTCCCGAAAGGGCACGTCCAAACGTCATAATCTTCGAGACTCTCGGGAGGAGAGAGAATGGTCCGTCCAAGGAGAATGCAAGGGCAGGGCCATCTCCTCCCCGCCGGGTACTTCGGGAATGTATCCGTAAGGTAAGTTATTGAAAAACAATCGTCTTTGCCGCGAGGGAAAGAGGCTTTCCAGGGCCCATTGAGGAGCGTTTTTTAGCCTGAAGTCTCAGCCTTTGCGACCTCGTCACGCGATGCCGGTCTCATCCTGAGACCGTTTCAGGGGTTTGGTCTCTGGTTCGCTTGGAAGTTTGCTTATTGACTCAAAATGAGATTCCAGAGTACTTTCAGGCCATTCTCTGCGGAAATCGCCACTTTTCGTGAAGCCTAGCCCCAAATCCGGACGGACTCGGACCTGGTCCCGTACCTCTCCGCTTCCAATCATGGAAAGGGTTCTGGCAGCTTGCGCGGAGCTCACTGCGCGGGGCGCCGATCCCGGCGTTGTGCGTGAGACTCTGGCCGAATCTGCGCGGCAGATTTTCCAGGCGCCGCTGGCTCTGGTGCTGTTGAGCGTGGGAAGCGAAAGCCCCAGGCTAGCCGCGGTCTCGTCAGAGAAGACAAAGAGCGCCGAAGATGGCGGCCATGGCGAAATGCTGGCTCATGCCACCTCGTTTGGCTCGCAGGCGATCGCGCGCAATGAGGGGCTAAACTTCCGCTTCTCGTATCACGATACCGAAGGCGAGAAAATCTATTGCGGCCTGGCAGAGCCGCTCCTGACATCCCGTTCGACAGCGGCCCTGCTGGTCTCGCGCAAGGCAGCTTTTTCTCCCGGCGAAGTCGCTGCGTTTCGCATGTTGGCCAGCATCGCCCGTCTTGCGCTCGACAACTCTGAGCTAAGCGGCCTGGCTTCCACCCAGCAGAAGAACATGGATCAGCTCCTGGAAATCTCCAGCGACTTGGGCGCTACTTCCCGCCAGGACTCTTTCCTGCCGCGCTTTGTGGTGCGGGCTGCGGAGTTCCTTGGTTTTGAACGATCTTTCATTGCCGTGATTGAAGACGGTGAATGCCGGTTGCGATGGGCAGCAGAGCAGGGCAAGCCGCGGCGCCTGGACGTGGATTTCTCCGCCGTGGGCCGCCGCGTATGCCAGGGCGGCGAAGCATGTTTGACGGAAGATGTTGCGCTAATGCCGCCGGCGGAGAAAAGCCAGTTGCTGCGATGGGATTCGAGAACCAAGCAATATCTGGGCCTGCCTCTGCTGGCGGGCGACGGCCGTCCGCTCGGAGTGCTTGGTCTGGCCGATAAGAAGGACGGCAGCCGCATCACCGAAGAAGATCTTCGCCGTGCGCGCAGCCTGGGGTCGGAAGTGGCCGCAGCCCTGGAAGCTGCGCGCAATCTCCAGCTCTCCGGCCAGCACAAGAAGCGGGCTGAAGACCTGATGGAGATGTCGCTGGACTTAGGCTCGGCGCTGCGCCTTCCCGATTTCGTCAAAAACTTTACCGAGCGCGTGGCCGGCATGATCGGCGCCGGCAGCGCGATTCTGGGCCTGGCCCAGGGCAACTTGGTTGAGAGCGTTGGTTTCTTCGGCGTGAAAACGGAACGCGAAACCATGCGCAAGCTGAACGCCGCGCTCTCCGAATATGCGGAGCGGCATCCGGAAATGAAAGTCACCGGCAACGGCCTGCAGGCTCTAGGCAGTGACGTGACCGAGCTTTTCGGATGGCGCAACCTTACGCTGGTGCGCCTGGAAGGAACGGAAGGCGATCTTCTCGGCATCCTTGTGCTGGCTGATCTCGACCGGGAGATGCAGCCTGACGATCTCAATCTGCTGCAGGCGTTGATTGTCCACGCTTCCGTTGCGCTCGAGAATTCGCGGCTGTTCACGCGCATCACCCAGTCCAGCCGGCAATGGGCGGAAATCTTCGACTCCATCTCCGACTTCATTGTGGTGCACGATGAACATTACCAGGTGCTGCGCGTCAACCGTTCCCTGGCGGAATTTATCGGCGTGCGTCCGGCGGAGCTGATCGGGCTGAGCATGCGGGCACTGATTTCCATCGCCACCGATTCGCCGTACCCGTGTCCGTTCTGCCGCGAAGAGAGCGATTCCGACGAATTCCTCCATCCCGTGCTGGAGCGCAGCTACCTGGTTTCGAGCTCGCGCATTCATGGCGCTCTCGATGAAGGACTGCAGACCGTGCACGTGCTCAAGGACATCACGGACCGCCGGGAAGCCGAGCGGCGTTACCGCGAGCTGTTTGACAACGTGCAGGAAGGCGTCTTCTTTGCCTCGCCGGAAGGGCATTTCATCGAAGTGAATGACGCTCTGGTGCGCATGCTCGGCTACCAGACGCGTGAGGAAGTCCTGAAGCTCGACCTGCGTACCCAGGTGTACGTCTCCGCCGAGCAGCGCGACGAGATTCTCCACCGCCTGAACGACGATGGCACGGTGCGCAATTTTGAGGTGACCCTCTGCCGCCGCGACAGCACCATGATCCACGCACTGGAAAACGCTTTCGTGGTCCGCGACGGCCAAGGAAAAATCCTGCAATATCGCGGCGTATTTCTGGACATCACCGACGTCAAGAACGTTCAGGCGCAGCTGCAGCGCGAGCGAGACTTCACCGGCAAGATTCTCAATAACACTCAGACCATGATCATGGTGGCCGATACCGCGGGTTTGGTCAGCTACGCCAACCGCCGCGCCTATGAAGCCGGCGCCTTCGAGCAGAACGAGCTGGTTGGACACCGCCTCGACCGGATCATTTCTTCGTCGTCGAAAAAGGTCTTTACGGAAGCTTTTAACTCCAGTCTGCACGGCCTGCAGACGGACAATCTGGAGCTGATGATCGTGCGGGGCAACGAATCGCAGGGAAAATTTTCCATGAACCTGAGCCCAATGCGCGACGAGGGCGGCGAAGTCTCGAGCGTGGTAGTGCTGATGACTGACATCACGGACGCCGCTATGATCCAGGCAAAGCTGGTGCAGACGGAAAAAATGGCGGCCGTGGGACAGCTGGTCTCCGGCGTGGCCCACGAAGTCAACAACCCGTTGACGGCCATCATGGGATTTTCCGACCTGCTGATGGAGAATCCGGAAGTGCCTGGCAGCGCCCGCAAGGACCTGCAGGTGATTTTGGAAGAAGCGCAGCGCACCAAGGAAATCGTACAGAACCTGTTGAGCTTTGCGCGGCAACGGCCGCCGCAACGGCAGGCGCTGCAGATCAACGATATTTTGCGCAAGACGATCGCTCTCCGTGCCTACGATTTCTCCAACCATGGCGTGGAAGTGGTGGAGAGATTTGACGATCGCTTGCCGGAGCTGATCGCCGATTCCCACCAGTTGCAGCAGGTGTTTCTCAACATTCTGAACAACGCTTACGACGCGGTGCGCGCGGCCGGACGTCCTGGTGTGATTGAGATTGAGACTCTGCAGGACGGCGACTGGCTCGAAGTCCTTTTCCGCGACAACGGAGAGGGCATCCAGCACCCCGAGCGGATCTTCGATCCATTCTTTACCACCAAAGAAGTCGGCCAGGGCACCGGGCTGGGGTTGAGCATTTGCTATGGAATTGTTCGCGAGCACGAAGGCGAAATTCTCTGCGCCAACAACCATGAATCGCCCGGGGCCACGTTCAGTGTGCGTCTGCCCATGCGCACGCGCGCCGATCTCAAGCTGGTGACGGCTTCGGGGGCCAGGTTATGAGCGCGCGTAACGCAGTCAGCGAGAAGACGCTCCCGCTGCTGCTCATTGAAGACGAGGGGTCGGTCTTGAATTTCCTGCGCATGGCGCTGGAGCGCCATGGCTACGCTTGTACTGCGGCCCATTCCGCGGTGGAAGGCATACGCCTGCTCGAGTCCGGCAAATTTGACGGGATCATCTCTGATATGCGCACGCCTGGCGGCGTCAGCGGGGCCGACGTCCATGCCTGGATCGTGAAAAATCGCCCGCAGCTCAAGAACAGAATGCTGTTCATCACCGGAGACACGGTGAATGACGACACCATGAAAGCGCTGGTCCGCACCGGAGTGCCTTATATCGAAAAACCGTTTCGTGTGAACGAGCTCATGGTGACCGTGACGAAGATTTTTGGAAAGGCCAAGTGAAAACGTGACCAACGTGACTGAAGACTTCCAGGTCCGGCTTCTGATCGTTGACGATCACCAGAGCATCCGCAAGCTATGCACCACGGTGGGCGCGTCGCTGGGCTTTGCCTGCCGGGACGCGGAAAGCGCAGAGGCCGCGCTCGAGTGTCTGGAAGACGAATCGCCAGACATCGTGCTGACCGACTTGATGATGCCCAACATGAGTGGCCTGGAATTTCTGCCGCGAGTGAAACAACTACTTCCGCGCTGCGAGATCGCCATCATGACCGGACACGGCTCCATCGAGACCGCGGTCCAGGCCATGCGCCTGGGCGCCTGCGACTACATCACCAAGCCGTTCCGCGTGGAAGAGCTCAAACTGCTGCTTGAGCGAATGGAAGACAAAGTGAAGCTGGTCACGGAGAATCAGTTTCTGCGCGAACGCGTTAACGCCGAGATGGAGCTGAACGGGATTGTCGGCTCGTCGTCCAAAATCCAGGATGTACTGCGCGTGGTGGCGCGCCTCAAGGACACGCGCACTCCGGTGTTGATCGCGGGAGAAAGCGGGACCGGCAAGGAGTTGGTGGCACGCGCCATCCACTATCGTGGCTCATTCGCCAAGCGCCCGTTTGTCGCGGTTGACTGCGGCTCGCTCGTGCCGACTCTGATCGAAAGCGAATTGTTCGGGTACGAAAAGGGCGCCTTCACCGGTGCGCTTAAATCCAAAGAGGGCTTGTTCCAGTCTGCGAACGGCGGAACCGTTTTCCTGGATGAGATCGGCGAGTTGTCCATGGAGATGCAAGCCAAAATGCTGCGCGTGCTCCAGGAAAAAGAAGTCCGCCCCGTGGGCAGCAATCAGAGAGTGAAGGTTGACGTGCGGGTGATCGCGGCTACCAACCGCGATCTTGAGATCGCCTACAAGGAAGGAAAATTTCGCAAGGACCTCTATTTCCGTCTGAACGTCGTCACCGTGCATCTGCCGCCGCTGCGGGAAAGAAAATCGGACATCCCGCCGCTGGTCCATTATTTTCTCGACAAGTTTGCTCCTGGCAAGATCATCAACATCACCGCCGCAGCCACACGTTGCCTGATGCAGTACGCGTGGCCGGGCAATGTGCGTGAACTGGAGAATGCGATCGAGCGTGCCGTCGCTCTGGGAAACCAGGAGACAATCGACGTTGCCGACCTGCCGCCGGTGATGCGCTCCCAGCCGGCGGATGGCTCATCTGCGGAGGAAGCGGCCGAACTTCACTCGGTTGGCTTACTGGAGGCGGACACCGATCTGGAAGAGCTGGAACGAGCCACCATCCAACGAGTGTTTGAGCAGGTCAACGGCGACAAAGCGCTGGCGCGCCGGATGCTAGGAATCAGCCGGGCCACCCTCTATCGCAAGCTCAAACGCTACAACATTGCCGCAGCCAAGGGAGCGGAAACAGCTCCGTGGGCCCCCGCGGATGAGACAAAGGTTTCATCCTGAGACGGCCGGACCAAAACGGGTCTGTTGTCGCCCACTCGATGTAGTTAAGAATCAACAAGTTGCCCAACCACAGCTTTGGCCGGACTCGTGCATTAGATTTTTAGCCGTTACTGCAAGGTCGCAGTGTGCTTCCGCCCCGGGGACTCGAACCGGGTCGAATTAGCCGCGAGGCCGGAGTCGCGCCGAGCGGCTTGCAGCAGGAGCAGAACAGTTTTGACTGGTGTTAACTCTCTAGCGGTTTTCGAGAAAAATGACGACAGCTGCTTCTAACCTGGCGGGACTGGCTGAATTCTGGCGCGTGGCGCGGCGCCTGCACACCGTGTACGCGGCCCTGGACCACACCTTCGAGCTGGGCACCACGCCCTGCGTCGAGCTGGAGCAAAACGTAGATCGCTCCGAGCCAGCGGTGCTGGAGCGCATATGCAAATGGTTTGAGACGATTGACGCGCAAGTGCAGGTCTGGCAACTGCGCCAGCTTCTGCAAAGCACCAATCTGCAGAACGAAGAGAACCTGCGCTACCTGATCGCGCGCCACCTGGAAAAGAAACAGAAGACGGATTCCGACAAAGAAAAAATTGATTTTCTCCTGGTGCAATACTTCGCGCACTGCGCGCCGCCGGGAGCCGCCGATCAGAACGTTATGCTGGAAGGCGTGGCTCGCGTGCTGGAGCCGGCGCTCGGCGAGCGTCCGGAGAAGTTTCCCGAAAAGACCGCGCTGCTCGACGACAAGCTGCGCAAAATGAGCGAGTGCAACAGCCTGGAAGAACTCCAGGATTCCGGTGCGCTGACCGAAGCGCGCGAAGTGAAAGCCGCCGCGGGTGAGCACTCCTTTGACCCCGCGTTTCTTGTGGCTTTCACGCGCTTCAATTTTCTGGCCCGGCGCGCATTTTTCCGCGCCATGCATCTTGATCTGCACGCTGTGCGGGCCGCCGTGAACGAGCTGGAACGGCTGAGCGTTTTTACCGTGGATTGCCGCGAGGCCGGCCTGAGTGATGCTGAATCGCTGGAGCAAGTGCGGCACCTGGTCCATCAATGGAAGACACCGTTCCGCGCTCCCTATTCCGGATCATCGTTCCAGCAGTTGATTCAGATGCGGCAAGCCTTGAATCGCGCCTTGGCTAAAGCACAGCCGGCGAGCGGCGCAACCAAGCCGGTCTCTTCGGCGAAGCAGGAGACGCCACAAAAGCCAAGCCCGCAGCCTGTGGAACCAAAGGCAGTCGCCGTCGAGAAAGCGGCGCCGGTGACGCCACCCATGAGCGCAGCTGCGAAGACCGTGCCCTCGCAACCGCCGGTTGCGGTCCCCGCACCCGCGTCTGGGGCATCCGCACCAGCAGCGGAAGTCAGTGCGGAAGAGCTGGCGGAGGAGGAAGATTACTTGCAGCGCTGCCAGGCCGACATCGCCGAGCAATTGTCGGCGGTGCCGGCGAAAAATATCCCTAGCGTTTCAACCATCCATCTGGCTGGCTGCAAGCTCATGATCGCTACCTGGGAGGCGGAAGCTTTTCGCGGAACCGGCGAACCGGCTGGTACGCTGCAGAGAGCGGTAGCGGCCCGTACCATTTTGCATGTGTGCATCGACCGGCAAAAGAAAGGCCAGGCGACTGACTTGGCCGCGGCGTTGGAGATTGCCCGCCGCCAAGCTGAGGAAATGAAGGCCCACGTCACGAAAGCCAAAGAAGTCAATAACATTGACGCTGCGGTGAATCTTGCGGCAACCGCCAAGCGCCTGCTAGGTCTGGTGGCAGAAGGCGAGAAGCTTCGTGGCTGAGGCCGAGCCAGCCGGATTTAACGGGCCTGAGAAAATTGTCTCAGGATGAGACGCAAGCCATGTCTCAACTCCGTGGAAGAGACTTCGGCAAGGTTCAGGCTTAACACATAAGTCATTGTTTATAAACAGTTTAGTTGCATTCCCTTCCATCCTTAACTTCCTGAAGACTTGGCCGAGCAATTGCAGTACTCAGGGCGGAGACATCTGCCTCGAGGGTTGTGCACGTGACCAAGATCCTGATTGTTGACGATTCGCCCGCGGAAATCAGGCTGATGCAGTCCGTTTTGGACCGCGCCGGATTCTCGTCCGTAGCGGTCCACGACCCGACGCGTCTGGAGCAGGTGATTGACGTTGAGCACCCCAGTTTGATCCTGCTCGACGTGGTCATGCCGCAGCGCAATGGATTTCAGGCGTGCCGTGAACTCAAGGGCAAGGCTGAGTACGCCGGCATACCGGTGGTCATGGTGACGTCCAAGAGTTCGGCGAGCGATAAGTTCTGGGGCAAAGAGCAGGGAGCGGACGGTTATGTAGTGAAGCCGTTCAGCAGTGAGGAACTCTTGCGTGCAGTGCGAAGTCTAGTGGGGAAAAAGTAAATGGCGGACGAACCACATGAACTCGAACCGCTAGCAGGGGACGCGGAGCAGCTTGAGCTGCTGCCCGAAGCGGTCCCGGAGCGGCAGTACTGCGTGTTCCGTTCCGGACGCGAACGCTTCTGCCTCTCCGTGCTGGACGTGGAAGAAGTTGTGGAGTGGCCGAGTCTGACGCGTGTGCCGCTGGCGCCGAGTTTCCTGATGGGCATTTTCAATCTCCGTGGTTCGATTGTTCCGGTGGTGGACATTGCCTTTAGTGAAGGCCGCCGTCCGGATCTGCCGCCCAAGCACGTGGTGGTGGCCAGCCTGCCGGCGGATGACGACCACGACTACATGCGCATCGGGATCGCGGCCGACGAAGTGATCGGTACCTACAGCACGGCCGACCCGTTGTTGATCGAGGAAGCGCCGCGCGATGTTCCCCATTGTTGCGGCATGCTGCGCCATCAGGACCGTTTGGCGCTGGCGCTGGATTTGAGAAAGCTGACCGAGGCGTTCCCCGTCCCGGTGATTTGAAGATTTGATTGGTACTACGAGCCGGCCCTCAGAAGCGCGGCAACAGGAATATTTGGAGGAAGTTATGAAAGGTCGTTTGGGCTCGATCCTTTGGTTGTTAGTTTGGGGTGATGTAGTGGCCATGTTCGCCGTAATGTGGCTGGCATTCCATGGCGGACAGCAGGCCCATACAGCGTCCGGCCTCCTGGACTTCCCCGGTCTCAACGGCTTCACGCTCGGAGCCTTTGTAGTGTGGCTTTTTGCAAGCGGGGCGACTGTTTACGCTATCGCCAACCGTGTGATCGAGCCGGTGAAGAACCTGACCACTTTTGCCGAGCGCTTTGCGCAGGGCGACTACCGCGCCCGCGCCGCTGTGGAAACCTCGGATGACTTCGGCTTCATCGCCGAGAACCTCAACCGCGCGGCGGAGGCGTCTTCCCGCGTCCTGTTCAATCAGGAGACCCAGGAAAATCTGCAGAAGAGCGTGACCGAGTTCCTGACCATCGTCAGCCAGATCGCCCGCGGCGACCTGACGCTGCGCGGCCGCGTGACCAATGACGCGTTGGGCAACGTCGTGGATTCAGTCAACTACATGTTGGATAACTTCGTGAAAGTGCTGGAGCGGGTGCGCAAAGGCGCTCTTGACGTACAGTCCAGCGCCAACGAGATTTTGATCGCGTCGGAAGAAATGTCCACCGGCGCGGTCCAGCAGGACCAGGAAATTACCAACACCTCGTCCGCCGTGGAGCAGCTCACGGTTTCGATGAAGCAGGTGTCGAACAACGCGGAAGCCAGCGCGGAAGCTGCGCGTCGTGCGCTCGACGCCGCTGAGCAGGGTAACCGCTCGGTCCGCGACACTCTGGAAGGCATGCAGCGCATCCGCTCTTCGGTGCAGGCTACTGCAAAACGCATCAAGGCGCTGGGCGACCGGTCGTTGGAAATTTCTGAGATCGTCAACGTTATTAACGACATTACTGAGCAGACGAACCTCCTGGCTCTGAATGCTGCCATTGAAGCGGCGCGCGCGGGTGAAGCGGGGCGCGGATTTGCTGTGGTCGCCGATGAAGTCCGCAAGTTGGCCGAACACTCGCGCAACGCTACCAAGGACATTGCGGCTTTGATTAAAGCCATTCAGGCTGAAACGAACGATGCTGTGGTGGTTATGGAAGAGGGTACCAAGGAAGTGGAAATCGGCGCCAAGCTTGCCGACCAGGCCGGCCGCGCGTTGGACGCGATTTCGAGCGTGGTGCGCCAGTCGGCCGAGCTGGTGCAGGAAATCTCGCTGGCTTCGAAACAACAGGTGCGCGGCACGGAAGGCGTGGCGAACGCCATGCAAATCATCTCCAACATTACTCGCCAGACTTCGCAGGGCGCGCGGCAAACAGCGCGCACCGTGGAACAGATGGTGCACATGTCAGAGCAGCTCAATGAGGCTCTGTCGCAATTCCGTATCGCCGTGGCTGGTCCCAACGAAGCGCGGCCAGAACTGGTAGCCGCAACACGGCGTTAGTTGTTAACCGGGAAGCCAGGAGAACAGCGGAATGGCGAGCACGCAAGTTACAGTCAGCGAGCATGAACTGAGCGAGATTCGCGGTCTGATCGAAACGCGTTCCGGGATCCTCTTTGACGGCTCCCGCGACCGTTTCTTCCTGACCCGGGTGCGCGAACATGTGGAAGCCCGCAAACTGGCCCACGGCACCGACCTGCTCCGCCTGATCAAGAGTTCCAACGTGGAATACGACTCGCTGCTGCAGCGGCTTCTGACGCAGGAGACGTCGTTCTTCCGCTATCCCGCCGCGTTTGAGGCGCTGGAAAAGAAAGTTCTGCCCGAGTTGCACATGAAGAAGTTCTGGGAGAGCCCGCGATCGTTGCGCATCTGGAGCGCCGGTTGTGCTACGGGCGAAGAGGCTTTCTCGATCGCCATGACCGTGGCCGATGCGCTCGAGTTTGCCGACGCCTGGAACATTCACATTCTGGCTACCGACGTCAGCCGCCAGGCGCTGGACCACGCCGAGCACGGGATCTACGACGCGCGCGAACTGGAGGTCATCAATCCTCGCCAGCGCGAGCAGTACTTCTCGCGGTCGTCCAATGGCCACTTCGTGGTCAAACCGCGCATCCGCAACCTGGTGACCTTCGCTCCGATGAACCTGGCGCAAGTGGTGTACATGGGAAAGTTCGACTGCATCTTCTGCATGAACGTACTTATTTATTTTTCCGAAGAGAGGCAAGCGCAGCTGATGCAGCGCTTCTACGAATATCTGGAGCCGGGCGGCTATCTGTTTTTAGGGCACGCCGAGTCCATCAGCAAGGCCGACGTCAAATTTGAAACGCACGTTTACCGCGACGCCCGCATTTATCAGAAGCCGGCGGCTTCGCGCACGGCCGCGGTGGTACAGGAGAGAGCTTGAACGAGCAGCGGGCAGAATTCGCTGAAGTATTCTTGCAGGAGGCGTCCGAACGCCTGCAATTCCTGCGGGAGTACTCCGGCATTCTGCTGGATCCGTATCCGCAGGCCGAAGACGTGGAGCGCTTGTATATTGCGGCGCACGCGCTCTCCGGCACTTCTGCGTCGTACGGCTTCCCGCTGTTTTCCGAAATCGCCGCCAAGCTGGCCCACATTTTCCAGTACGCGATGAACGCTGGTGTTTCCGCTGACGCTGCCGCGCCGCTTCTCGAGTTCGTGTCGGAAGCCGTGGCCATGCTGGAGTCGGACTTGATCATGGTCAGCGCCAACATGACCGAGGCCGAGGAAGACATCAGCGCGTTCAAACTGCGTTTCCCGTTTGCTTTCCAGACTCCCGTGCCCGCCGCGGCGGGGGAGCCGCTTCCGGCCGACGCTCTGCCGACGCAAAACGGTGCAGAGACGCCCCAGGCAAGTCCCTCCGAAGCTCCGGTCCCGGTGGCGCAAGAGATTCCTGCCGAGCCTCTGCCGGTCGATGACGCAGTTCCGGCCGAAGTGCTGGAGTTCTTTGTCCCTGAGGCGGAAGAGCATTTGCAAACGGTCACGCATTGCCTGTTGTCGCTGGAAACGAACCCAGGTACGGAGCAGATCCATCGCTTGTTGCGGGCCATGCACACCGTGAAAGGATCAGCGGCGCAAGTCGGTTTACACCGCATCTCGCACGTGGCGCACCGCGCCGAGGATTTGATCGGGCGTTTGCGCGATGGCGACCTGAAACCGAGCGCGCAGATCATTGACATCTGCCTGGAAGCGGTTGATGTTCTCAAAAAATTCCTTTATCGCCAGTGGGCGGACGATGCCGAAATGCAGAGTGCGGTGCAGCCGCTGCTGGCGCGCATCGGCCGTCTGGCCCCGCCGGAAAGAGAAGAGGCTGTCGAAGCGCCAGAAGCCGCCAATACGTCCGTGGCCGAAGTGAGCGCTGAGCCGGCCCCGGTAGCACACGCGCCGGTCGTTGAGGAAATTCCGTCTCCGTCCGTGATGAATCAGGAGCCGCAAGAACCCGCGCACCTGGCCATGGCGACTACGCCTGTTGCACCGAGCACCCCTGTTGCCTCCAGAAAAACCGAGATCCTCGAAAAGGGCGAGAAGAGCGACAAATCTGAAGACGAGTTGCTGCGGAAGGAACCGACAGCCACGCCGCAGTCCAAGTCTGTGCGCATTGCGCTGGAACGCCTGGACCGCATGATGAACGCGGTGGGCGAGCTGGTCATCAACCGTACGCGCATGCTGGGCCGCGTAGCGGAGCTGGAACGTCTGGCCGACGTGTTGAATTTCTCCAAGGCCCGCATGCAAGATAAAGTTGCAGAGTTCCAGGAAAAGTACGAATTCAGCCGCATTCATACCACTCCGGCTCAAAAGCCTTCAGAATCGTTCCCGTTGCGCAGCGGATACTCCAGCTATACGCATACATTTGATCACGCGCTGGCCGAGTTCAGCGAACTGGAGATGGACCGCTACGACGATTTCAACATCCTGTCGCGGTCGCTGACGGAAATCTCCGCCGACATCACCGAGGTGCTGACGCAGCTTGATGGTTTTGTCCGCCGCGTAGATTCTGATATTGACGAATTCACCAAGCTGGCGCACCGCCTGCAAGACGAGATTACTCAGGCGCGCATGGTGCCCATCGGCAACCTTTACACGCGGCTGGCGCGCACGGCGCGCGACGCGGCCAAAGCCGCGGGCAAGAAAGTGGAGCTCACCTTCGCCGGCGCGGAGACGGAACTGGACAACAACATCATCCAGCAGATTTCCGATCCGTTGATCCATCTGGTGCGGAATGCCGCCGCCCACGGGCTGGAACGCGAGGAGGAACGGTATCACTCGGGCAAGACGGACCATGGCAACATCGCGGTGCGTGCTTACCACCGTGGGAACCATATTTATATTGAGGTCGAAGATGACGGACGCGGCATTGACTTCGACAAAGTGCGCAAAACCGCGCTTGAAAGCGGCTTGGCCACCGCAGAAGACGTCGATGACCTGACCCAGCGTGAACTGCTGGACATGCTCTTCCGTCCCGGGTTCTCCACCGCGCCGCGCATGACCGAGCTTGCCGGGCGCGGCGTGGGCCTGGACGTTGTGCGGTCGAACCTCGCGCTGCTCAACGGTGAAATTGAAGTCGAGACGGAAAAAAGCCGTGGCACGCGCTTTACGTTAAAAGTCCCACTCACGCTCATCATTTCGCAAGCGCTGTTCGTGCGCTGCGGCAAGACCATGTTTGCTCTGCCGCTGGCCTTTGTGGAAGAGATTCGCCGCCTGAAAGTCAGTGATATGGAAGAAGTCGGCGGCAAGTTGATGACGAAGATCCGCGATCAGATCACCGAAGTCGTCCGTCTGGATACGGCCATGGGTTTGGAAGAATTCCAGCCCATCAACACCTATTTCCGGTTGGTGATCGTGAACGTTGCCGGCCGCCAGGTGGGGATAGTAGTGGAAGACGTGGTGCGCAAGGACGAAATCGTGATCAAGAACCTGGGCGAGTACCTGCGCAACCTAAAACTTTTTCCAGGCGCTACCATCGCGCCGGACGGCAGCCTGATTCTGTTGATCGATGTGAACCGTCTGGTGGCAGGAGAGGCCATCGAGCATCGTCCGCTGATGACTAGCGCTACGGCCGCCCGCGTGTTTGCGCCGGGCGCCGAAGCAGCGGCTCGCGGTTCGATCCCGCAAGCGGCCATCGATTTCGTGGCCGAAGAAAAGGTTGTGGTACTCGTGGACGACTCTATCAGCGTCCGCAAATTTGTGGGAAGAATGCTGGAGAAGGCAGGATACCGCGTGCGCCTGGCGTCCGACGGTCTGGAAGCTTTAGAGATCGTCAGCCAGATGCGTTGCAACCTGATTGTGACTGACCTGGAAATGCCGCGCACCAACGGTTACGAGCTGCTGGCGCACTTGCGGCAGGACGAAAAAACGCGCGGCATTCCGGTGATGGTGGTGACTTCGCGCGCCGGGGCCAAACATCGCGAGCGTGCCATGAAAGAGGGGGCGGTGGCGTTCATGACCAAACCGGTGCAGGAAGAACCGTTCCTTACAGCGGTCACAAAACTGATTGGGCCGGCGATGGACATGCCGGCCACCGGCGCTATGGCGGCAGCACGATGAGGGAAACGATCTGAAATGACTTTCGCAGGCAAACGAATGCGGGTGTTGATCGTGGACGATTCGGCGTTCATGCGCAAAGTGCTGCATAGCATCATCGCTTCCGATCCGCAGCTGGAAGTCTGCGGCGAGGCGCGCGACGGTCGCGACGCCGTGACCCAGACCGAGGCGTTGAAGCCTGACGTGATCAGCATGGACATCAACATGCCGCACATGGACGGCCTGCAAGCCACCGAGATCATCATGTCCACCAATCCCCATCCCATTCTGATTGTCAGCTCGGAGTCGCGCGAAGGGGCGGAAATCACGCTGAAGGCGCTGCAACTAGGCGCGATTGATTTTGTCGCCAAGCCGAAAGGCGGCGTCGATCTGGACATGAGTTCGGTGAAGGAAGAGATTTGCCGCAAGCTGCGGATGGCGAGCAAGGTGCGCGTGGTGCGCACGGCCACGCGGTCGAAATTGCAGCAAGAGGTGGCTTCGTCCTCGCCGCGTACCGAGCCGACGCCTTCCAGCTTCGGGCAGCAGAACGAGATGAACGGACGGGCCGCAGCGCCGCCTGTAGCTCCAGCTCCTGCGCGCAGCACAACTGGAAAGTTTCCCATTGTGGTGCTGGCGGCTTCCACCGGCGGGCCGGCCACACTGATGAAAGTGGTCCCGCAATTCCCCAAAGATTTTCCAGGGGCTGTCGTGCTGGTGCAACATATGCCCGGGAACTACACCGCGCAGTTCAGCAAACAGCTTGCAGAAGTCG
>DATFXI010000165.1:0-2146 GCA_035316085.1 Candidatus Angelobacter sp. | reverse complement strand
CGCGCCCAGAGCCCAGGCGGCGTTCTTGCGTGCTTCCGCGTCGGGAGAAGTTTTGAGAACGCGAATGAGGGGATCAATGGATGGATGGCCGATGTTGACCAGAGCTGCCGCCACTTCCTCACCCAGCGTCAGTTTTTGCAGGACTTTCTTGGCCCGATACTCCGCCGGATTGACCTCGCTCGAGTCACCCAGCAGCCCCACCAGCTGTTCGACTGCCACTGCTGCAGCCGAATGCTGCTGGCCCAGCCAGTAAGCGGCAGCCGCCCGCTGTTGTGGCTTGCCGGTTTTCAGTATTTCGATGTGGCGTGTGATAGCCTCGGCGGTGATCTTCTTGTCGGCGACCCCGAGAGGCCCGGCGGCGAAGCCCGCAAAGGCAAAAGAACACAGAAAAAGAATGACGGACCCAACGATCGTGGCTGCTCCCCGCATAAGCACACCTCAAACAACTGGCGTCACCAATACCTAAAGACGCTGAATAGGACCGAAAAGTTCACAAAAAATAGTGCTTACCCGCTACTGACATCGAGAAGTTTGTAACTAGCTGAAAACACTATGGTATCGTTTTTTGGGTCCGGCGAGCAGTGCAAAATCGGAACACTGACGCGGAACTCGACCAGGAAGGCTCATGGCATACCTTCAATTTCTAGGCGCCGCCGGGACTGTTACCGGCTCCAAGCATCTTATCAATACTTCCGACGACGACACCGGCCGCCGCGGCTTGCAAGTGCTGATCGACTGCGGCCTGTTTCAAGGGCAGAAGGAATGGCGCAGCCGCAACTGGCAAGACACGCCGGTTCCGGCCCGCGAGATTGATGCCGTGATCCTGACCCACGCCCACCTGGACCACTGCGGATGGATTCCCCGGCTAGTAAAGGAAGGATTCAAAGGGCCCATTTACGCCACGCCGCCAACCATTGATTTGTGCTCGGTAGTGCTGCCTGATTCTGGCCACCTTCAGGAGGAAGAGGCGCGCTATCACAACCAGAAAGGCACTTCCAAGCACCAACCTGCCCTGCCGCTGTACACGCTCCAGGAAGCAGAAGATTGCCTGAGTCTCTTTCAGCCGGTGGAATTCGGGCAGACCAAGCAGATTGATCCTGAGTTCTCCTTCCGCTTTGTCCACGCCGGGCACATTCTGGGCTCAGCGATGGTGGAGGTGCTGCGCCATGAGGGACAGGCAAGGAAATTTCTGTTCACCGGCGACGTGGGACGTGTACCGAACCAGTCTCCTGTTCCCGGACGCGTGGTCCACGCCGGTCCGGAACCGAAGGAAGACACGGACCTGCTGGTAATGGAGTCCACTTACGGCAACCGCTCGCATCCCCACAATGATGTCCGCCCGGAACTGGCGCGGCTCATTCGAGAAACGGTGGAACGCGGCGGTTCCGTGGTTGTGCCGGCGTTCGCCGTGGAACGGACGCAGAAGTTTCTCTTTCTGATCAAGGAGCTGATGGAGACTGGCCAGATTCCGCGCGTCCCGGTGTTTGTGGATAGCCTCATGGCCATCCAGGCCGTCGAGATCTGCATGAAGTATGTTTGCGATTACAACGAGGAAGCGTGCCAGTTGATTGCGAAGTACGGCTCGCCGACAACCTGGGAAGGCTTTCACTTCGCGGCGAAGCAGGAAGAGTCGCGCAAGATCAACGACGTACGATATCCCTGCATCATTGTCTCTTCGAGCGGCATGGTCGCTGGTGGACGCATCCTGCACCATTTGCTTCACCGCCTGCCCGATCCGCGCCATCAAGTGATTTTCATCGGTTTTCAGGCGCCGGGCACGCGCGGGGCCATCATCAAGAGCGGCGCCAAATCCGTGCGGATCTATTCCGAGGAAGTTCCCATCCGCGCCCACGTTGCTGCCTTGGAACAATTCAGCGACCACGCTGATACGGACGAGCTTCTCACCTGGCTTCGGACTTTCCCGCGCGCACCGCAGACAACATTCCTGGTCCATGGAGAGCCGGATGCGGCAGAGCGCCTGCAGCAGGCAATCGCGTCACAACTGGGATGGAACGTGAAGCTGGCACATTGGCTTGAGAAAGTCACGCTGCCGTGATCATCGCAGATGATAGAGGATCGCGGAAGCAAGGCTTGCGCGATTCTTGCTCAGCGTTGCACGATCCTGCCTGAAGCCAGACAAGTCCCA
>DATFXI010000164.1:0-10123 GCA_035316085.1 Candidatus Angelobacter sp. | reverse complement strand
ATCCACGTAATCAGCCTCGGCGATGCCCGCCAGCGACATAGCCACGGGACGGATGATGGTCTGCGGCACAATCCCGTGTTGCTGGTTGTACACCTGCTGGATGGCGCGTCGCCGGTTGGTCTCGTCCATGGCGCGCTGCATGGAATCGGTCATGCGGTCGGCGTACAAAATTGCGCGGCCGTTCACGTTACGCGCGCAGCGCCCCACTGTCTGGATGAGCGAGCCACCCGAGCGCAGGAAACCTTCTTTGTCGGCATCAAGCACGGCGACCAACGACACCTCCGGCAGGTCCAAACCTTCGCGCAGCAGGTTGATGCCGACCAGAACGTCGAACTCGCCGCGGCGCAAGTCGCGCAGCAGTTTGATCCGTTCCAGTGTCTCGATCTCGGAGTGCATGTAGCGGCAGCGCACTCCGACTTCGCTGTAATATTCCGCCAGGTCTTCGGCCATGCGTTTGGTCAGCGTGGTTACCAGCACGCGTTCGCTTTTCCTGGTGCGCTCGCGAATCTCGTGCAGCAGATCGTCAATCTGCCCCTTCACCGGACGGACCTCGACTTCAGGATCAACTAACCCAGTCGGCCGGATGATCTGCTCCACCACTACGCCGGCTGATTTGGTGAGCTCGTACGGCCCAGGCGTGGCCGAAACATAGATGACCTGGTTTACGCGCTGCTCGAACTCTTCAAACTTGAGCGGCCGATTGTCGAGCGCCGATGGCAGGCGGAACCCGTATTGGATCAGGTTCTCTTTGCGCGAACGGTCGCCATGCCACATGCCATGTAGCTGTGGGACGGTCTGGTGCGACTCGTCAATGAACAAAATGAAGTCGCGAGGCACGTAGTCGAGCAGCGTGGGCGGAGGCTCGCCCGGCTGGCGTCCGGAAAAATGACGCGAGTAATTCTCGATGCCGTGGCAGTAGCCAACCGACTTGATCATCTCCAGATCAAACCGTGTGCGCTGGTGGACGCGCTGCGACTCCACCAGCCGCCCCTCTTTTTCCAGTTCCTTTTCCCACCACGCCAGCTCTTCAAGAATCGTCTCAATGGCGCGATTGCGTTGCGCTTGTGGCATCACGTAATGGCTCTTGGGATAAATGGGCAGCCGCGTGTACTTCTGTTTCACCGTGCCGAACAGCGGGTCGATCTGCGAAAGGGAATCCACTTCGTCCCCGAACAGTTCAATACGGTAGGCGTTGTCTTCGTAGGTGGGGAAGACTTCAATCACGTCGCCGCGCACGCGAAAGGTCCCGCGCTTGAAGTCCACGTCATTGCGTTCGTAGAGAATCTCCACCAGCTTGCTAACGATGTCGCCGCGCTTGATCTTCTGGCCTTTTTCCAGAAACAGCAGCATGCCGTAGTAGGCTTCCGGCGAGCCCAGACCGTAGATACAGCTCACCGAAGCGACGATGATGCAATCGCGCCGTTCAAACAGCGACCGCGTGGCCGAAAGTCGCAGCTTGTCCAACTCATCATTGATGGTGGCTTCTTTTTCAATGTAAATATCGCCCGCAGGAATATAAGCTTCCGGCTGATAGTAGTCGTAATAAGAAACGAAATACTCAACGGCGTTGTTGGGGAAAAACTGCTTGAATTCGTGATAGAGCTGTGCCGCCAGCGTCTTATTGTGGGCCAGCACGATCGCCGGTCGGTTGAGCTGCTCGATCACCTTGGCCATGGTGTAAGTTTTGCCCGAGCCGGTCACGCCCAGCAGCACCTGGTCTTTCTCGCCTGCATATACGCCGCGAAGAAGCTCGTTAATGGCGTTGCCCTGGTCACCTTTCGGTTTATAGTCGCTGGTTAATCTGAAGTCCATAAAGAGATGAGAAATGAGATTTCAATTTGCAAATCGACGATTCAATATTCTTGATACCAAACTCTCTAATGCGAATATCGAGCCGTGTAAATCTTCCTAGTATGACATGCGCGTGAGCAACCGCACAAATGGAGACTCACTGTTTCTTGCGAAGCAGCAACCGACTCGGAGGAGTCACATGCAACATTTTCTGGGCGTTTCCCTGGTTAACGGCGATGGCCAGATTCCCGCGGGAGTCGATGTACAGTAGAGGTTGGCCCTTGGCAACGTCGCTGAACGTGCGCACGAAAGGCATCGAGTAGGTCTTGCCGGCCACGGAGAACTGGACCCGGTCGCCGAGCCCGTAGCCAAGTTGTGCGAACTGGCCGGCGTCAATGTTCGTGATGAGATTGCCGTAAGGGCCGTCCGTGGCGATGACTTCCCCGCTAAGTCCATCCGGCTCCAGCTTTGCCGGTTTCAAGTCAAGACGAACCAGTCTCGCCACCACCGGCCCCACTTGCGTCCAATCGTCGCCTCGCGCCAGGTGAGCGCCTACTGGAGCGAAGATATCTCTCCCGTGAAATGTCGAAGAAAGCTTGCCGCCGATCATCCACTCGGGATTGGTGATCTCACGCGCTTCTTGAACCCCGTCCCGGTCTGCAACCATCGTGAGCAACCCGTTGTCCGGCACCACAAAGTACTGCCCGAGTTTTGACCTAGCCACAATCGCCTTGCGTGCGCTACCGACGCCGGGATCGATCACGACTACAAACACAGCCCCAGGACCGTAGTAGGGAGTGGTCCCGGCAAGAAAGCGCGCTCCGTCAAGAATGGAGTACGGGGTGACCTGGTGGGTGATGTCCATGAT
Organism: Candidatus Angelobacter sp.; assembly: GCA_035316085.1. Taxonomy (GTDB): domain Bacteria; phylum Acidobacteriota; class Terriglobia; order Terriglobales; family Acidobacteriaceae; genus Angelobacter. The sequence continues at coordinate 7,464 of DATFXI010000164.1, read as the reverse complement.
CCGCAGCCCCGGGTCCACTCGCAGCATGACGGCTTTACAGATTGCGACAGAATCGTCAACCAAGCCGAAGTCGGTCATGAAGACGATGGTGTGGCCAGCGGCGATTGGCGAGGCTTCCGCCCCAGTGGTTCTTTGGGCCACTCCGGGCAAAGTCAGAAGGACAGTCAAGACCACGGCTGCGGCGGTGGTTCTTTTGCGGATCATCAGCGACATGAATTGCTCCGTTCTACATTGTCCCAACGCACGGTTCACGTTGTACACACGGACACGAACTTCTGGCCGGAAAGAGCACTCCACTCTGAGGTAAGTTCCTGCATCTAACGGGAAAGCGCAGCCACTCTCAAATCAGGGCCCCAATCTTAGCCATTGAGGAGTTGAAAACTCACATGCGCAAATCCATTGTTGTTTTCGGCCTGCTTGCAGTCCTCAGTCTTTGCGCTGCTGCCCAAAGCCATGAAGTCTCGGTCGTAGCCGGCGCAAAGTATACGCCCAGTGGGACCTCTCCATCGGGCCAGACCAACGTGAGCTCTGCCTTTGCGTTTGAAGTAAGCTACGCTACCCAGCTCATCTCGGCAAAAGTCGCTGACCTGGAACTGGAGGTCCCTCTGCTGGCGGTCCCTACCTCGCAAATCAACAGCACAAATCTTTTCACCGCCAAGAGCTACAGTTCGATCTACCTGATGCCCGGGCTGCGCGGACGCCTGGGGACCGGCTCGGCCCTCAGTCCGTGGGCGGCCGCCGGTTTTGGCTTCGTCCGCTTCGGTCCCAGTTCGAGCAGCCTTGGAGGAGGACCCAGCGCTGCTACCGCCTCGACCAAAACTGCATTCAACTTCGGGGGCGGCGTGGATATTCGTCCGGCAAAGTCTCCGGTAGCGTTCCGCGGCGAGATCCGCTGGCTCTACACCGGCGTTCCCAGCCTGGCGGTTCCGAACCTGAGCATGCACAATAACGTGCTCGTGGGTGGAGGCATTGTCCTGAGGTTCTAACCCCTGGTCCAAGGATTCTTGAAGAGTGGCCCTAGGGCGCCTGAGCACCGTCCCTGAGTGGCCTCCAGCTTTTGCTTTGCCATTCCATGTTCTCGGCTACGTTCGCAGCGGCTTTTTCGCCCCAAAACTTCGCTAGCAGAGCCAAAGCGAGATCGATCCCGGCAGAAACGCCGGCTGAGGTTGCGACGCGTTTTCCCATGGTCATGCGAACGTTCTCCTTGACGGACACGCCCTCATATTCGCGAAGAAGGTCAAACCGGGTGTGGTGAGTGGTGGCGTCTTCGTTCTTCAAGACGCCGGCGGCAGCCAGAACCAAGGCACCGGTGCAAACGGAAGCGACGAAACCCTGCTGTTCGCGGACAAACTCTAGGATCGCAGAGTTGAACCGCGCTTGATTACGGGCTCCCGGCCCGCCGGGTACGATGAGCAAGTCAAGTTGCGGGCAATCGTGAAACGAGCAGGAGGGAATCATCCGTAATCCGTAGCGGCAACGGACCTCGTTGGCAGTTTCAGCCACGGTCAGGACTTTGAGGTCCAAGCTGAGCGAGGCCATTGCAAACACTTCCAGGGGACCGGTAAAGTCGAGCTCTTCGACGTCGTCAAAGACCAGGATGCCGATCGTCTTCATTTACGTCGGTCCTCGGAACGCGTTGCGTGAAACTCCAGCCTTGACTGCTCACGCGGCCCCAACACCAGAGTCAGCTCTTGCGGATGGTCAATGAGCACATCCGGCGGAGCGTCCTCGAGCGTATGCGGCGCCAGCCCGTAGGTCACTCCGACGGAATAAGTGCCGGCGTTGCGCGCGGTGAGCACGTCAATGTCGGAGTCACCGATGATCACGGTCTCTTCGGCGCGCGCGCCCGATTCTTCCAGCAGGGCTTGCATTCCGACTGGGTCGGGCTTCTTGGTATGGAAACTGTTGCCTCCGTAAACCTGGAAGAAGTATTGGCCTAAGCCCAGAGCGTCAACAATGGCTTGGGAAGGACCGACGGGTTTGTTGCTGAGTACAGCCATCTTGCAAGAGTTAACCGTCGCTGACGGAGATCCGTTGCGGCTGTTGCGAATCTGTTCGAGCGCTTCCTTGATTCCGTCGTAAACGTACGTAGTGTCAAGCTTGTGCTCGCGATAGTAGGCCATGAAGTAGAGCAAGGCTTCCTGCACGAAGGTCTCATTGTCAGGATCGCCGAGCGAGCGGCGCACCAGCATCGGGGCGCCATTGCCGATGTAGCCGGCGATGACCTCAGCCGGAAGCTCGGGGCGCTGGTAGTGGCGCAACATAGCGTTGATGGAGTTGGTCAGATCCAGGCGGGAATCCACCAGCGTGCCGTCCAGGTCAAAGACCAGCAACTTGATGTCGTGGATCGGTATCGCGCGGTTGCTCCGGATCATTATTTTCAGTATATCCCGGCCCCTAGGGAGGATTTAGAATGGAAGGTACTCGCAGTCGCCCCAACCAACCCATCCGGAGCCAATGAAGGAGAGCCATGGCCGTCACGAAGGCTGAGTCGAAAAAGAATGCCTCTGCGGTGGTAGACCCACCAGCAAAGCAAGCGAAAGCCGAGAAGACTTACGAAGGCCTGAGCCGCCAGCAACTGGTGGAGATCTACCGGCTCATGTATCTCTCGCGACGGCTCGATGACCGGGAAATCCTGCTCAAGCGGCAACAGAAGATCTTTTTCCAGATTTCGGGCGCCGGGCATGAGGCTCTGACCGTCGCCGCAGCTATGACGTTGAAGCCGGGCTATGACTGGTTCTATCCCTACTACCGCGATCGCGGGCTTTGCCTGGCTCTGGGCGCGACGCCCTACGAGATGCTGCTGCAGGCCGTGGGCGCCGCCGATGATCCCAGCTCCGGCGGGCGGCAGATGCCCTCGCATTGGGGTTACAAGCGGTTGAACATTGTGACCAAGTCGTCACCGACCGGAACCCAGTTTCTGCAGGCCGTGGGTTGCTCGGAAGCAGGGCGCTATTTCAACCGTCATCCGCAAGCCGCGGAGAAGCATGAAGGCGACTATCGCCAGTTCAAGGACGTGATGTTCCACGGCGACGAAGTGGTCTATTGTTCCGCCGGCGACGGCACTACCAGCGAAGGCGAATTCTGGGAAGCCATGAACTCGGCCTGTAACCAGAAATTGCCGGTCATGTTCGTGATTGAAGACAACGGTTACGCGATTTCGGTCCCGGTGGAAGTGCAGACTGCCGGCGGCAGCGTCTCCAAATTGCTGCGCAGTTTCCCCGACCTGTACATCGAAGAAGTCGACGGCACGGACCCTGTTGCCAGTTACGCGGCCTGCAAACGCGCGGTGGAGTACTGCCGTTCCGGCAAAGGCCCGGCACTCATCCACGGACACGTAATTCGCCCGTACTCGCACTCGCTTTCTGATGACGAGCGACTGTATCGTCCCGATGTCGAACGTCAGAAAGACGCACAACGAGATCCCATTACCCGCATGCAGATGTTCCTGGTGCGCGAAAATATTCTCGACGAGAAAGAGATTGACCGTCTGGAAAAGTCGGTAGATGAGGAAGTCCAGGCCGCTTCCGAGCGTGCTGAAAGTGCCGCGCCGCCTGCCACCGATACCATTTACCGGCATGTCTATTCGGAGAGTCTCGATCCGCGCAAAATGGAATCGCCACCACAGCCGAATGGCGCGGAAAAGACGATGGCCGACCTCATCAACTCCTGCCTGCGAGACGAAATGAAGCGCGATGAGCGCATCGTCATTTTCGGCGAGGACGTGGCCGATTGCAGCCGCGAAGATTACCTGAAAGAGAAACAGGTCAAAGGCAAAGGCGGCGTTTTCAAGCTGACCGCCGGGCTGCAAATGGCGTACGGCAGCGAACGCGTCTTCAATTCGCCGCTGGCAGAAGCCAACATCGCGGGTCGCGCCATCGGCATGGCCACGCGCGGGCTGAAGCCGGTGGTCGAGATCCAGTTCTTCGACTACATCTGGCCCGCGTACCACCAGATTCGCAACGAAATGTCCGTGATCCGCTGGCGGTCGAACGGCGCGTTCTCATGTCCGGCAGTGGTGCGTGTGGCCATCGGCGGCTATCTCACCGGCGGCGCGATCTACCACTCGCAGTGCGGCGAGAGCCTGTTCACCCACAATCCTGGACTGCGCGTGTGTTTCCCTTCGAATGCGCTCGATGCCGCCGGCCTGCTGCGTACCGCTATCCGCTGCGACGATCCGGTCATGTTTCTGGAGCACAAGCGGCTCTATCGCGAAACTTTTGGACGCGCGCCCTATCCCGGACCTGACTACATGATTCCCTTCGGCAAAGCCAAGACCGTGAAAGAAGGCAACGACCTCACGGTAATCACCTATGGTGCCGTGGTGCCCCGTGCCCTCCAGGCCGCACAGAAGATCGAACGCGACCTGGGCGTGAGCGTGGAGCTGATCGATCTGCGCACGCTCAATCCTTACGATTGGGAGGCCATCGCGACCTCCGTCCGCAAGACCAGCCGCGTGATTGTGGCCCATGAAGATACTTTGAGCTGGGGTTACGGCGCAGAGATCGCAGCGCGCATCGCCGACGAACTTTTTGAAGACCTGGACGCTCCGGTCAAGCGGGTTGCGGCGACAGATACCTTCGTCGCCTACCAGCCGCTGCTCGAAGACGTGATCCTGCCGCAAGCGGATGATGTGTACAAGGCGATGGAGAGCTTAGCCAAGTTTTGAGGGCTTCTTTACCACAGAGGTCACAGAGAAGCACGGAGGAAAAGAGCCGGAACTCGGTGCCCCTCTGTGTCCTCTGTGGTTAAAGTCTCTTCCGCTCTACCCGCTCCAGCACCCACTTGTCCAGCGCAAACAACAGCTCCTCACGATTCGAATACGGTCCCGGCTGATAGCCCTTGGAGCTGATGCCCCTCTGCGCCAGGTCAGAGAGCTCCCAATCCTGCTTGTTGGTGATGTCCCAGAACTCAACCGCGTCCTGTGGGTTGAACCCTGGTTTGCGGATTTCTTCAGGATGGAAATGCCACTCGCAGATGATCTCCGTCTGGTCGGCGGCGCGCGGCCACAAAGTGAACGTCAGCATGTAATCCGGATGCAAGTTGAGCAGGAAGCTCGGCAGCAAGCAATAGTAATAGACGTGGCGCTGATCGTCGTTGCTGAGTCCGGGCAGCGCGCAGCGGTTGGTGGCGCCGGTCATGGTCAGGCTCTTCACGCCGTCGCGCAGGTCCATGCGACCGCCGAGGTAGGTCGGTTGTGGCGGCTCATTGTCGCCGCTCATGTAGTGCGAATGCTTCTGTAGTAGCGGATGCACGATGGGACAATGCAGGCATTCCGAGTAATTCTGGATGATCAGCTTCCAGTTGGCTTTCAGCTGATATACGCGGCGCTCCACCATCTGCAACTCTTCCATGCGCCACGAGCGGAACTTCCGGTCGAGCCCGGCAAGGTGTTCGGAGAAGGGAATTGGATGGGCTGAGAGATTGATGAAGATGTGGCCGTCCCAGACGGCGCACGCCACGGCATTCAGCGGATAATCCTGTTCGCGAAAGCCCGAGACTTTCTCCATGTGCGGTGCATTGGCCAGCGTGCCGTCGAGTTTGTATGTCCAGGCGTGATACGAGCACTGAATTCGCCCGGCGAACTTGCCCTCATTCTCCGTGCACAGCAACGTACCCCGATGGCGGCAGACGTTATGGAACGCCCGGACGGTGCCGTGCTCGTCGCGGGTGATGATCACACTGGCGTTGCCGACGTTGCGGAGAAAGTAATCGCCCGGATTCGGAATCTGGCCTGCGCGGCCGGCGCACAGCCACATGTCAAAGTAGATGGCTTCCATCTCGCGCTGGAACCATGCGGGGTCCGCGTAGTAGCGCTGCGGAAGCGTCATGGCATCTGAGAGGGTGACTTCAGGACGAGTGTTTGAATAAGCGTTAGACATCTTCAACAATCGGGTGATCTGGTGACAAGATTGCCAAAATTGCCAGAATCGGGCAATTGCCAAAATTGGAACAACCAGTCGCCCACTACGTTCTAAACAATTATGGCAATTCCGGCGATTTTGGCAATTCTGGCAATCTAACTACTGATCCTCCGTTTCGAATCCACTTACTTAAGCAGCTCCTTCAAAATCTCTCTCGCCGCGTTCGCTCCCGAGCCGCCGGTCAAACCCGCGCCGGGATGCGTCCCCGACCCGCATAGATAGAGGTTGCGGATGGGCGTGCGATAACGCGCCCAGTCCAGCAGCGGACGCATAGTAAAGAACTGGTCCAGTGCCAGCTCGCCGTGGAAGACATGTCCGCCGGTCAAACCGTAGGTTTCTTCCAGGTCCTGGGGCGTAATGATCTGGCCATCGAGCACCAGGCCGGCAAGGTTCGGCGCATACTCGCTCAGAGTCTTGACCACGGTGTTGCCCAGCGCGTCTCGCTGCGAATTCCACTCGCCATTCCTCAACTTATAGGGCGCAAACTGCATATAAACGGACATGACGTGTTTGCCCGCCGGCGCGAGCGAAGGATCGGTCAGCGATGGGATCGAAACTTCCATATACGGATGCTGCGAGAACCCGCCGTACTTCGATTCGTCAAACGCGCGCTCGAGATAGTCGATCTCCGGGCCAATATGAATGCGTCCACGCAGCGCGTCATCCTTTCCCTTCAAGGCGATGAACTCCGGAAGCGCCGACAACGCCAAGTTGACCTTGGCCACGGTTCCTGGCATGCGGTAATTCTGAAGCTTCATGACGAAGTCGGGCGTGAGATGCGTGGGATCCACCAGATGCAGCAACGTGCGGCGCGGATCCGCGTTGGAGATGATAGCTTTCGCCGCAACCTCTTCGCCGCCCGCGAGAACTACGCCGGAAGCCACACCATCTTTTACGCGAACCTCTTTGACATCGGCGCCGGTGCGAATTTCGGCCCCTGCCTCCTTCGCGGCCGCAGCCATGGCCTGCGTGATCGCGCCCATCCCGCCCGCCGCAAAACAAGCGGAGCCTGCCGGATGCGAATCACCCGCAGCCCGAATCAGCAGCACCAAACTGCTTCCAGCCGACCACGGACCCATGGCAGTGCCGAAGATTCCGCGCGCCGCAACCGTGGCGCGCAGAAGCTCGGTCTCAAAAAACTCGGCGACCAGATCAGCCACGGCCATTGGCCCCCAGCGCAGCAGCCGGTACATGTCTTTTTTGCCGAGCTTGCGCAGGCTGCGCCCGGTCTGCAACATGGCCCACAGATCGCCGCGGCTGGGATCATCAATGTTCGGCGGTGTCATCTTCAACGCTTCGCCGATCACGCGCCCAATCTTCGCGAGGGCTTGCTGAAACGCCGGATACTGCTGTGCGTCCTTCTGGGAGAACCTGGCGATCTCCTGCGCGGCGCGCTTGACGTCGTGGTAGAGAACGAGGGCGCGGCCGTCGGGCGGGAGTGCGGTGATGCCGGCTTCGGGCGTGATGAATTCGAGGCCGTGGCGCTCGAGCTGCATGTCACGAACGATCTCCGGCAGCAATGGGCCGGCGGAATGCGCGA
>DATFXI010000163.1:0-46946 GCA_035316085.1 Candidatus Angelobacter sp. | reverse complement strand
GCCTTTGATCTCCAACTCTTCGGCGAAAACGCGCAGCGCGTTATCAGAGGCAATGAAATTCACAGTCTTGACCCGGGCGTCTTTCTCTACGGCTTGCAGTAGAGCGCGCGTGAACAGCGCACCGCTGGCGCCGGTGGCGGCGATAGTGAGGGTTTTTGTCGCTGCTGGGGGCTGGCTCGGCATGAGGCAGTTTGAGGATAGGGAGCGGATGCAACGGAGTCAAGAGTGGTAAGCTGAGTTCGCTATCATGGACGCCTCGTCCCTCCGCAAACTCCTCGAACAGGTCAAAGCCCGCAAGGTTTCGCCGGACGAGGCTGTAGCTCGTTTGCGGCATATGCCGTTTGAAGACCTGGGTTTCGCCAAGATTGACCATCACCGGCGCCTGCGGGCGGGGATGCCGGAAGTGATTTTTTCACGCGGCAAGTCGCCGGCGCAGGTGGCGCAGATTTTCAAGCGCATGGCGGCTCAGGGCGGTAACATTCTGGCAACGAAAGCGGATGCGGAGCATTTTCGCGCCGTCAAGAAAACGGCACGCAAAGCCGAATACCGCCAGTTGGCACAAGCCATCACCCTCCAGCAGGACCACAAAAACTATGGCAACGGGATGATTGTCGTCATTTCCGCGGGCACCAGCGATATTCCCGTGGCCGAAGAAGCGCTGGTGACAGCTGAGCTGATGGGCAATGAAGTGGCCCATCTTTACGACGTGGGTGTTGCCGGAATCCACCGCCTCCTTCTCAATAAAAAGGTTCTGGAAAAAGCGCGAGTAGTCATTGTCTGCGCCGGGATGGAAGGCGCGCTGCCCAGCGTGGTGGGCGGGCTGGTGCGCGTGCCGGTGATCGCGGTGCCCACCAGCGTGGGCTACGGCGCGGCGTTCGACGGGCTGGCGGCATTGCTGGGCATGCTGAACTCCTGTGCATCGAACGTGAGCGTGGTAAACATCGACAACGGCTTCGGTGCCGGATATGTCGCATCGATAATCAACCGGCTGTAACGCATTCCACGACTGGTTTTGGCACTGAGTCTGTTATCTTGGCCGAGCCGTGAAACCAGCCCTCATCGTCATCGACATGCTGAGTGATTATCTGGACAAGTGGCCGCCCACGGGACGCGACCGGCTTGTCCAGGCGACGAACGAATTGGTGGCTCTGATGCGCAGCCACAAGCATCCGGTGGTCTGGGTGCGGCAGGAGTTCGAGCCCGACTTGAGCGATGCATTCTTGGAGATGCGGTCCAAGAACATTCGGATCACGATTCGAGGAACGCGCGGCGCACAGATTGTGTCTGAACTGGCATGGATGCCAGGCGACACCCATATCATCAAGAAACGGTACAGTGCTTTCTTTGAGACCAATCTCGATGCAGTCCTGGCAAAACTCAAACCTGATACGCTGGTGGTCGCCGGCATCAACACCCATGCCTGCATTCGCATGGCCGCCATTGACGCCTACCAGAGAGATTGGCCTGTCGTGCTCGCAGCAGATTGCGTCGATTCTTACGACCCTAAGCACCACTCGGTATCGATCCGATACATGAAGGACAAAATCGCGCGCGTGATGACCAACCAGGAGATCCGGGCCGCTCTCGAGTCAGGATGAGGGCGCGCCAGTTTCGCTCGGCACAAATCGGCGGGCAATGCAAGCATTTTTGGTACTTAGAAAAAATTTTCCAGCACAACATGCACCTGGGTGATCGCGTCTCATTTGCAGGTGTACAATTTTCGTAAAGCGGTGGCCTACGGACTATCTGCCTGGGTATCTCCTCCCAGTCCTGAGGCACTTTATGAATGTTCATGTCAGCTATAAGGCCGGCAAAACTCCCGAAGTAGAACGCGAATTTCACAACCAGATCCAAAAACTGCGGCGGCGGCTGCAAGTCTTCAAGCCGGATTTGGTCCATTTGCGCGCCTTTGTCGAACAGGATGGCAGCCGACGCGCCAGTTCGTCGCTGAACCTGCGCTTGCCCTCAGGGCAGATGGCAGCGCAGCGCTACGGCGGCAACCCGCTGGCGGCGGTGAAGGCCGCATTTGCTGACCTGCTGACGCAAGTCACAAAGCACAAGGAACTTCTGCGCGGGCACTGGACCCAGACCCAACGCCGGCGGCCCGCGCCACCCCAGCCCGGGCAAAACCTGCCCAGTCTGGGGACCCCGGCCCCGCGGCCGGAACGAGAATTGCGGCAGGCGGCTGCAGCAGCCTCCGTGGTAGCGGCCAAGCCTCAGCCGGCCGCGCGCGTCGCGGAAAGCGGGCTGGAAGGCTGGGTGAACGCCAACCTTTCACGGCTTGAGCAGTATGTGGACCATGAACTGCAATCTCGGGTGATGGCCGGGCAGATCCGCGAGGACCAGATCAGCTGTGAGGAAGTTGTGGATGAAGCCATGGTCAGCGCGCTCTCCCAGGAGGACCACCATGTGGGCCTGCTTTCTCCGGAAAGCTGGTTTCATCGTCTGGCATTGCAGGCGATCCGGCGCTTGATCCGGTCCAATGCCGATACCGGCAACCTTTCGCTCGACGCGCCGGCAGGGACGCCGAATGTGACCGGCAGCGATGAGAATGTACTTCAGTATCACCAGCCGGACGACAGCCTGCCGGAAGAAAGCGTGATCCGCGACGCCAACATCCGCACTCCGGAAGAGATTTTTGCCGGGGAAGAGATGGTGGCGCAACTCGATATTGTTTTGCACGAAGTGAAGACCGAAGACCGCGAAGCCTTTGTTCTGTACACGCTGGAAGGTTTCTCGGTCGAGGAGATATCGCGCCTGGCCGGAAGGCCAGCCGAAGACGTCCGCAAGTCCATCCAACATGTGCGGGAGCGGGTGCAGAAAAAGCTGCCGGAAGAGAACCAGTACCGGCGAAGTTTGCTGCGCCGTTCGCGCGTGGCTTGACCCGGCACCCGTTTCGACTCCGGGCCGGGCGAACCCGTTCCGCCGCAAAGGAGCAGCCGCATGATCACGCGTGAGGAGCTTCGCCGCCTGGCGCAAGTTGAGTCGCCGGCGGGCTGCGCTGTAAGTTTCTACTTTCAACCGCAAACTCCGCAAGACCGATCGCACCGCGAAGAAACCATTCTGATCAAGGATTTGGTGCGCGCAGCCTTGCGCCAAGCCGAGCGCAACGGAAACCACCAGGGGTTGCGGGAGGACCTCAAGAGAGTTCTGCAGACTGCGGAAGGTCTTTATGGCAATCACTCGCGGGGGCGAGCCATCTTTGCCTGCCGCGAAAAGGGAATCTGGCGGGAGATGGACCTGCCGCCGCGCTTGGGCCGCGCCCAACTCAAAGTGGATTCCCGTTTCCACCTGCGCCCCCTGGTGGCGGCACAGGCGGGTTTACAGCGCGCGTGCATCGCCCTCCTCAACCAGTTGAAGGCGCGGATCTTTGAGATGAACTGCGGAGACCTGATGGGGGAGGAGCTGCGCCAGCTTCCTGAGGTGGAATTCGGACGCCTGGCCAAGACCGGGCGCAGTGACGGGTACATGGGCTACGAAGCCGGCCATCGCGAGCGGCACGCGGAAAAAGAAGTCATCACCCACTACAAGCAGTTCGCTGAGTCACTGAAAATGCTGCTTGAGCGCGACAGGTTTGACGCCCTGCTGATCGGCTGTCATGACGAGGCCTGGCCGGAGCTGGAGCCATTGCTACATGCCGATCTTAAGCAGCGCTTGCAGGGACGTTTTTTGGTGGATCCGGTAGCGGCGAGCGCGGAGGACGTCCGTACGCATGCCGCCCGCATCCTGGATGGGAAACGCGAGCAACAGTTGCAGGCCCTGGTGCGCGAGGTCATTGGCCAGGCGCATCGCCGTTCCCGTGGCGCGGTTGGGCTGCGCCACGTTTTGAGCGCGCTGGAGCGCCAGGAAGTCCAGATCCTTTTGGTGGGCAGCGGTTTTCAGGCCCAGGCCGCGGAATGCGGCAACTGCCGCCACTTGGACATACGGATGTCGTCCTCGTGCGCCGTATGCGGCCAGCCAACCCGCGAACTCCGCGACGTGACAGACTCTCTGGTGGATCTGGCTTTGCGCAATGGCGCGGAGATAGAGTTCATCGCCGCCGACCCAGCCCTTGAGAAAGCCGGCCACATCGGCGCCCTGCTCCGCTTCCGCGCCGACCAGAACACCCCGCAAAAAGTGGCTGTTTAGCGGCAAGGACCGGGATTCAAGCCGGCAACTTGCGTTTTGGAACCCTGATTCCCAGGTCCGGTGCCGTTTCCCCTGACTTAGCGAAGGATTGGTGAAAACTCCAAAGTAACGTGAAACGCTAAGTTGAGAGTCCGCACTATAGCCATAGCAAGGTAAAATCAACGGTGCTCAGCACACAATCTTAAGGAGAACTACGCCTGCTTAGAGTCTTTTCATGCCCGCGGAAATCGGCTACTATCGGGGTCGTGAATTTGCCCTGGTATAAGCGAGCTCTTTGGCTTCTGGTGATTTACAGCATCCTGTACGTGCTGATTTCGCCTCTGCCTGAGGTTGACGCCACTACGTCCAGGTCGTCGGTGATGACGTTGTTCGTTCTGATGACCTGCGCTCTCTTGGGCCTTTTCATCCTCGATCTTTCTGCGGTCCCGCATCCGTCCTGGATGCATTCTGCGGCGCAGGCGGAAGTTCTCGATAAGACCTGTGTAAGGCTCTGCTAGCAAATTCCCCCGTTTTCCTTGGTCCCGGCGCGTCATTAGGGCAGTGGAAGTTGGACGCAAAGCTCCTGTCCACCGTTTTTCACCCTGCGCATTTGTCAGTTCGGCCCCTTTTGAACCAGTTGAGCAGTGCTTGTTACATACGTTTTGCAGGAAACGCTTGGGTTAGCCGCGCAGAAAGCTGTTAACCCCATACTTTGGAGGAGGAGAGGTTACGATGAAGAAACTTACAGCAGCAATGTGCTTGCTGTTTCTTGCCGTTTTCGCGGCACTACCGGCGAACGCGGCTGATTTCAAAGGCTTTTACGCGGGCGTGAATCTCGGAGGTGTTACCGGAAACTCGAACGCGTTCACACACACGGTCTTCAGTCCTACCGGTTACTTTGCCGCCTCGAGCGTGCCGGCCATTGCCACGGTGGGAGTGCAAAACCCGACACCGAGCTCGTTTACGGGCGGCGGCCAGGTCGGCTACAACTTCCAACACAACGCCTGGGTACTCGGAGTTGAGACGGACTTCGGCGGGATGCCCTTGAGTGCTGTCAAAACCGGCGGGGCGACGTATCCCTGCTGCGCCCCAACTGCGTTCACCGTCACACAAACGGTTGAGACGAGCTGGCTCTACACTTTGCGGCCTCGCCTTGGCTTCACCGGCGGCCCGGTACTGATCTATGGGACCGGGGGCCTGGCCCTGACCAACCTCACTTACCAGTCGTTCTTTAGTGATACATTTGCCACGGCGAGCGAGGGCAGGAGCATTAAGTCCACCCAGACTGGCTGGGCAGCCGGCGCCGGAGCTGAGTTCAAAGTCGGGCCTCACTGGTCACTGAAAGGCGAATATCTGTACGGCGATTTTGGTACTGTGAGCGGTACCAGCACCAATCTCACTGCCTTTACGCCACGCATCGCTTTTCCCACCAACGTGTTCACCCAAACTACTGACCTGACCGCGAACATCTTCCGGTTCGGTTTTAACTATCGGTTCTAAGCGGACCAAGTTAGAGTCCGCATCAACCAGGAGAGAGGCGCTCGCAAGAGCGCCTCTTGTTTTTGCGCGCCAGGAGATTTCGCTCCTGCTGGCAGGGAATTTTCCAGCGCGAAATGTTATCCTGCTGCGGCTCCAACTCTCCATCAAACGAGGACCCATGAAGCGCAGAGACTTTCTTTCCGGATTGGCAGTGACCTCGGCGACCCTGGCGGTTGGCCAGGCGGCGCAAGCCGGTAGCACGCCACAGTCCCAGAGCAAGCCCACAGGCGCGGCAGCCGGGGGCGGGAAGAACATCATGATCTCCGCCGCCAACGGTATCACTTCTCGCGGCAATCACCTCGAAGCCGGCTACAAGCAGCTTGTGGCTGGAGCTGACACGCTCGACGCGGCGATCATCGTTGTCTCGGGTCCGGAGAATGATCCCAAAGACACCAGCGTCGGATTAGGCGGCCTGCCCAATGAAGAAGGCGTGGTCGAGCTCGACGCCTGCTGCATGCACGGACCTACGCGCCGTGCGGGGTCGGTAGGCGGTGTGCGCGACATCAAGAATGTAGCTGCTCTTTCGAAAGCCGTCATGGACCACACCGGCCACGTGATGCTGGTGGGCGAAGGCGCAACACGCTTCGCGGTGGCCGTGGGCTTTTCCAAAGAGGACCTGCTGACACCGGATACACGCAAGATCTGGCTGCTGTGGAAGGAATTTCACTCCAATCAGGATTGGTGGGGCCCCGGGTTGGCCGATCCGCGATGGAAAGCTCCGGCCGCGCTTGAGACCAGCGCTCTCGAAGACCAGCCGAAAACCGTGCAGAGGTTGTATGCGATGGCCGCCGATCTTGGAATTGCTCAGGAAGATCGCATGGACGCCATCTCCGCCGTGTTGCATCCCCCGCACGGGACGATCAATTGTTCAGCGCTGAACGCCAAGGGCGAAATGTCCAGCGTGACCACTACCAGCGGCCTGGCCTGGAAACTGCCGGGTCGTTGCGGAGATTCTCCCATCATCGGCGCGGGTTGTTATTGCGATCAGGACGTAGGCGCGGCAGGAGCCACGGGCAGCGGGGAAGAAAATATCAAGGTCGCGGGAGCGCACACCATCGTAGAGAACATGCGCCACGGCATGTCGCCGGAGGAAGCCGGCATGGACGCGCTCAAGCGCATTGTCCGCAACTACAACGGAGACATGAACAAGCTCCGCTTCGTCAGCATGCACTATTACATCCTGCGCAAAGACGGTGCTTACGCGGGAGTTACGTTGTGGTCGGGTCCGGAAGCACGTCCCTACAGCTTTGGCGTGGCCGATGGCACCGGGCCAGCCCGGCACGAAACGGCCAAGGCGCTTTACAAAGGTGTCCCAGCCAACTGGCCGCCCGAGCCGAAGGCGCCGAAGTAGAGTTTGGCCGCTGATTCACGCTGATGAAACGCAGATCAACTGCGAATAACTAATCGTTTCGGCAGGTTCGGCGTTTTCAGGAGATCGCGATCTGCGTTTTTCTGCGTTGATCCGCGGCAGGCTCGTTAGGTGAACCTCACCTTCACGTCGGGACGCTTGGCCAGGTGAATGCTGTCTACAAAGCGCACTTTTCCGCTCTTGCGGGTCATTACGATGGATGAAGTGCGGGTGCCTTCGCCGAAAAATCGCACGCCTTTCATCAACGCGCCGTCGGTAACGCCGGTAGCGGCGAAGATGATGTGGTTGCCCGGGGCAAGGTCTTTGGCAGTGTAAATCCGCTTTTTATCCTTAATACCCATCTTCGCCACGCGCTCTTCCAGTTCCGGCTTGTCGATCACCAGGCGTGCCAGGATTTCGCCATTCAGGCAACGCATGGCGGCTGCTGTGATCACACCTTCCGGTGCGCCTCCGCTGCCCATGACCGCGTGGACGCCGGTGCCGATCACCGCCGCGGCGATGCCGGCGGACAAATCGCCGTCAGTGATCAGGCGAATACGGGCACCGGCTTTACGAATGTCCTCAATCAACTTTTGGTGGCGTGGGCGGTCGAGCACCACTACGACCAGGTCGCTGACTTCACGCTCCAGGCGTTTGGCAATGGCTTTCAGGTTCTCCGCGGGGGGCGCATCCAAATCGACCGCTCCTTTGCACGAAGGACCGACCACCAGTTTCTCCATGTAACAGTCCGGTGCGTTCAAAAGGCCGCCCTTTTCCGAAGCGGCCAGCACGGTAATGGCTCCGGGAGATCCGGTGGCGCAAAGGTTGGTGCCTTCCAACGGATCAACTGCGATGTCTACCTGTGGAAACTGCGCCCCATCTTTCCATCCAGCGCCCACCTGCTCGCCGATGTAAAGCATCGGCGCTTCATCGCGTTCGCCTTCGCCAATGACGATGGTGCCGCGCATAGGAACTTTGTCCATGGTGCCGCGCATGGCTTCCGTGGCCACCTGGTCGGCCTTGTGCCGGTCGCCCAGGCCCATGGTGTGCGCGGATGCGATAGCCGCATCCTCCACAACGCGCACAAATTCCAACGCCAGCTCAAACTCCAGCACGTTGCCTAGACTCTTGGTTTCCGAAGCTCTCTCCATTACGTGCGTCGCCATAACGCCCTCCAGATGTTACGTCGAAATGCGTCTAAAATGCGCTCGACCCCGTGATATTTTCCCCGATGATCAGCGCGTGAATGTCGTGCGTGCCTTCGTAGGTCTTCACCGATTCCAGGTTCATCATGTGGCGCATGACAGGATAGTCGTCGGCAATGCCGTTGCCGCCCAGGATGTCGCGGGCCATGCGCGCGCACTCCAGCGCCATCCACACATTGTTACGTTTGGCCAGGGAGATGTGCTGATGCTGGACTCTGTCCGCGTCTTTCAGCCGGCCCACTTGCAGCGCCAGGAGCTGCGCCTTGGTGATCTCGCTGATCATCCACACGAGTTTCTCCTGGACCAGTTGATGAGATGCAATGGGCTGGTCACGGAATTGCTTGCGAACCTTGGAATATTTGAGCGCCGTATCATAACAGGACATAGCGGCACCGATCGCACCCCAGGCAATGCCGTAGCGCGCCTGATTCAGGCAGGAGAGCGGGCCTTTGAGCCCGTCAGCGCCGGGCAGCATGTTCTCTTCAGGAACGTGAACGTCCTGGAGAGACAGGCCGGATGTGACGGACGCCCGCAACGACCACTTGCCGTGCACGTTGTCAGCCTTGAAGCCCGGACGGTTGGTCTCCACCAGGAAACCGCGAATCCGGTTGTTATGCTCTTCTGATTTCGCCCAGACCAAGGCTACGTCGGCGATGGTGCCGGAGGTGATCCACATCTTCTCGCCGTTCAAGACGTATTCCTTACCCACTTTCTTTGCGCGGGTGCGCATCGCGCTGGGGTTGGAGCCGAAATCAGGTTCCGTGAGGCCGAAACAGCCGATCTTCTCGCCTTTGGCCATGGCCGGCAGCCATTTTTCTTTTTGTGCGTCGCTGCCAAATGTGTAGATGGGATACATCACCAGCGCCGACTGCACGCTTACAAACGAACGCACGCCGCTGTCACCACGTTCGAGTTCCTGCATCACCAGGCCATACTCTACGTTCGACATGCCGGCGCATCCGTAACCCTTCAGGCTGGCGCCGAAAAACCCCAGCTCGGCCATGGGCTTGACCAGTTCCCGGGGGAAACGGCCGTCGCGGTTGCACTGCTCGATGATAGGAACCAGGTTCTCTTCGATAAAACGTCGAGTCGTCGATCGCACCAGGCGTTCGTCCTCGGAGAGCAGGGAATCGAACTCGATGAAGTCCACGCCATTGAATTTGAAAACGGGCATAACTCCTCTTCCGTTTCTGGGACTGGGTTACCGCCGGGTGGGCAAGGTGCAGGAAGTCAGCGCCCGCTCAGGGCAAACGTTACAACGTAGCAGAGCGCAGAGGAAGGGTCAAACGGAAGAAAAGCACTCAGCGATGAGCACTCCAGCGTTCAGCCCCGCAACCGCGTCCACGCCCTCAAAATGGCGGGAAATGCGCACGCGGGCTGAATGCTGACTGCTCTATTGCAACTCGATCTTGCTCACGGTCATGTTGTCGCCGCTGCGTGCGCCGGTCACGGTAACCTTGATGTCTTTGGTTTTGGGCTTTAAGTCCGCGATGAATTTCTTGGCTTTTTCGTTACCGGCGGCGTCGAAGTGGACGATCTTTTTGTCGTCTGTCAGGATGCCGTAGCCACTCTTGACACATTCGTCCATCTGCAGACATTCCTTCGTGTGGCTGGCACCAAAACCGGCCTTCTGACCGTCGTCGCGGGCACAATCCATGTCGACGAGATAACCTTTGACCGTGGTATCGGCGGCGAACGCGCTGATGGCCGCGGCCGCGAACAGGATCATTGCAAGCTTTTTCATGACACTCCTTTGGGTTGTTTTTTCCGAGCATTGATTCATATCTGACTGGCCCGCGGCCTGTAAAGTGACAAATTTTTGTGTAAAATCTTAAGGTTGCGGTTCTGGCATGTGAAGCTTCTGCTTTTCCGCCTTTGATTTCCGCACGCCACCCGGCGGCGACCAGACCTCGGGAACCCTCTGACAGGAGACTCAAACACCATGGCCAAGATCGCCAAGACTGCTGACCGCAAGAAAGTGATGGATACGTCCAAAAGCACAGATTGTCCCAAGTGCGGCAAGCCCACACGTATCGTGAAGCGGGTGAAGGACCGCGAGCGTAACGTGGGCGGTGGAATCTTCATTTCCTGTTCGGCGTGCGAGTTCTTCGAGAAGCTATGATCCAGCCGCCAGGCCGGTGGTTTCTGTTGTGGTGCCGCCGAGATTCCACACGAAGCCGGCGATCACCCAGTCATACGCTACGCACAGCAAGGGGAAGGTCGGCCCGGCAGATGCGCCCAGTCCCTTGAGCGCATGCAGCAAGTCCCACAGCCCATGTAGCAGGAACGCGGCTGCCGTGAACTTCATCGATCGCCGTTGCCCAACCAGCGCAACGTTGAACAGGACAACGGCAATCGCTGATTCTAGGACCAATGGACTCGTCTCGCCACAGGCCAGGGCGCTGCCCACGTAGATAAAAGCGGTCGCGGCCATGAACGCGGTATAGAACTGTCTGCTGCCGGCGAGGGACATGCGTGCTGTCAGGAGCGCTGTCAGCAGGGCAGCGGCCGCTCCGACAACGAGGACAAATAGGGGATGAGGCATTGCTGGACCTTCCTGTCAGGCTTCCTTGGATACACACCAAGCCGAGAAAGACGCAAGTCTTCCCCGCAAGCGCGTTTGTGGAGCTAAGCCGGCATACATATACGCCGCGTTTGTCTGGGACCGGACTATTTTTTCTTCTTCTGCGCCGGTGCAGCGACGTTCTGCGCCGGTGCGGGTTCCTCGGCGGGTTTGGTCAGCGCGACCTGAGTCTGGGCGGGAAGCTTGTCCGCCTTGGCCAGCAGCAGACTCAGTTGCCACATTTGCGTAGGCGTCAGCGTCTCCCCGAATGCCGGCATGCCAGTCATACGGATGCCGTTGGAAACCTTCCAGTAAGTTACGCCTGCGGGGTCATCGGTGACCATCTCATCTTTTTCCCACAGCTGCGGCGGGATGGGAAACATGCCTTTGGCGGCGAGCGTGGCCTTCCGGCCGGGCATGCCGTGACAGAAACTGCAATTCTCTTTGTAAAGCCCGGCGCCCGCGGTCAGGTTGGCTTCGTCGGCTGGGATAGGAGCATCTTTCTTGGGAGCCTCTTTGCTGATGTGCGCGCGCAGCGTCATGCGCGCCATGTCCTTTTCAAATGGCATTGGCTGGGCGGAGGCGGCAATCGGGGCGTAACCCAAACGGAAATAGCCGTAAACCGCGCCAGCAGGAATCAGCAGCCCGAGAATGAGTCCGAACAGGAATTTTTTCACGGAGTTTCTCCTAGAGGGGAAATTGTACAGCGGACGCAGCAGCGCAAAGTGTAAACCAGGGCAGGAATACGTGCATGCACCAGACTTCCTTAGGGAAATTGCTGCATCGTCTTTCCGTCCGAGTGCATAGTACAATCCACCGCCATGAGTTCCTCCGGATCCGTTCCTCCCCCTCCCGCAGTTGGTCCCGCGCCGTTAGCAGGCGGTCCGCCGCCGCGTTCGTCAACAAAGAAAGTGATCTGGATCGTCGTTTCCATCGTACTAGGGCTGCTCCTGCTGTTTTGTTTGTTCATCGGCGGCATCCTTGTTGCGGTATTTTCGTCCATCAAAGCCAGCGAGCCCAGCAAGCATGCGATAGCAGTAGCCACGCGCGATCCGCGCGTGCAGACTGCTCTGGGTTCGCCAGTTAAGCCTGGATGGATTGCCGGCGGCTCCATCAATGTGGCCGGCGATTCCGGCAAAGCCGACTTGAACATTCCCATGCAGGGCGCGCTCCACAAAGGCACGCTCTATGTCGTGGCCAAGAAATCCGAAGGCGAGTGGACTTACCAGAAGCTGGCCCTCCGGGTTGAGGACACCGGCGATAGAATCGACTTGCTGTCTCCGCCTGGCCGGGCCTTGCCGGGACAGAGATAATCATGTCTGGCCCGCGCTTTGCCACTTACGAGGAATTCTTCAAGCATTATCTGCGCGAGCACAGCAATCCCCGCAACCGCATGATGCACGCCGCGGGAACGTTGCTGGGGTTGGCCATGGTGGCGGTGCCGATCGCGCTCCGCCATCCCTGGTATGCCTTGCTATGGCCGGTGGCGGCGTACGGCTTTGCCTGGGTTGGACATTTCCTCATCGAAGGCAACCGGCCGGCCACCTTCGAGCACCCGTTTTGGTCGTTCCGTGGTGACTTTCACATGCTGGGCTTGATGCTCACAGGAAGATTGCAGCCTCGACTGGAGCTGGAGAAAGACGCGCAACGTACTGAACCGTAAGCAGGACGTCTTGCGTGGACGACACCAACCTCACGTACACGCGCTCACGCATGCAGCTCCCGGCTTGGTCTTGAACGATGCCGTCGGCGCCTGCACCGTGCTCCCCGTGCCCTGCGCCTTGGGCGATTCCGCCTGGTAGTAATACTTGGTGTTCGGCGTCAGGTCTTTGAGGTTTACGCGATGCGTCAACCCGCCCCAGGGCATACTAGCGATCTGGTCCAGATGATTGGGATCAGTGCCGTAGTGCAACACCGTGCCGGCGCTGACGTTGGTGGACCATGCGATGATGGCAGTCGTCTCGGTCACGTGTTCGACCACCGGGCCGTTGGTGATCTTCACCGCGTTCAGATCCGGGTCGGGATCGCCGCGCGCGGATTCGCTGCGGATCTGCCCTGGGCTCAACGTAACCAGCATGATCAGAACGGCCAGAATCGTCTTCATCGGCAACAAAGCTTGGATGCCGGAATTCCGCGGCATGCTGTGCCGCGGACCCTTTAGAATTCCGCGCCTTTAAAAAGTGAAACCAATTGCACATCGCCTCCCGCTTAGGCAGAATAACCGTCACGCAAATTCGCGGAGAACTCCTCAATGAGAATTGCCAAAGTCTTCTTATGGCTGGCGGTGGCATGTGCTGGTGCGCTGGCCTTCGGCGCCATCGCTTGGCGTCGCCATGAAGCCATCAGTGCCATGTGGCTGGTAGTCGCCGCTGTTTGCACCTATGCAATCGGGTATCGCTTTTACTCGAAGTTTCTGGCCGCCAAGGTGCTGGCTCTTGACGCCATGCGGGCCACGCCCGCCGAGCGGCTGGAAAACGGACGCGACTTCATGCCCACCAACAAGTGGGTGGTCTTCGGACACCACTTCGCTGCTATCGCCGGGCCAGGGCCGCTGGTGGGCCCGGTGCTGGCCGCGCAGTTTGGTTTTTTGCCCGGGACTCTGTGGATTCTGGTGGGCGCAGTCTTCGGCGGCTGCGTGCAGGATTTTGTGATCCTGCTTTTCTCCGTGCGCCGCGACGGCAAATCCCTGGGACAGATGGCACGCGAAGAAGTCGGCAAGACCGCGGGAACGGTGGCGTTCATCGCAGTGCTGAGCATTTTGATTATTCTGCTGGCGGTGGTGGCGTTGATCATTGTCAACGCGCTCAAGGACAGTCCCTGGGGCGTGTTTACCATCGCCATGACCATTCCCATCGCGCTGGCGATGGGAGTTTACCTGCGCTACCTCCGCCCAGGACGAGTGCTCGAGGCGTCAATCTTGGGCTTTCTGCTGGTGGTGCTGGCGATTTTTGGTGGACAGTGGGTCTCACACTCCGCCGGCGCTGCCCCTGTGTTCACGCTGAGCGGGGCCGCGCTCGCGATTCTGATCATGGTCTACGGATTCGCGGCCTCGGCCCTGCCGGTTTGGCTGTTGCTGGCGCCGCGCGACTACCTGAGCACGTTCGTCAAGCTGGGAACGATAGCGATTCTCGCTTTGGGAATTATTCTTGTCCGTCCTACGTTGCAGATGCCCGGGCTCACGCGCTTTATGGACGGCTCTGGCCCGGTCTTTGCCGGTAATCTCTTTCCGTTTGCGTTCATCACCATTGCTTGCGGGGCCATCAGCGGATTTCATTCCCTGATTTCCAGCGGCACCACGCCCAAGCTGATCGCGCGCGAACCGCAGGCGCGCATGGTGGGCTACGGCGCCATGATGGCGGAATCGTTTGTCGGCATTATGGCCATGATTGCTGCTTGCACTCTGCAACCCGGAACGTATTTCGCGGTGAACAGCGGGGCGGGCATGGTTGGCGGATCACCAGCGGCGGCTGTCGCAACCATCAGCCAGTGGGGTTTTCCCGTGACCGCCGATCAGATGGCGCAACTGGCGCAGCACGTGGGCGAGAAGACGCTCTTCTTCCGCACCGGCGGGGCGCCCGCGTTTGCTCTTGGCATGGCCAAGATTTTTTCCGACTCGTTGGGCGGCACTCGCGTCATGGCCTTGTGGTACCACTTCGCCATCATGTTTGAAGCGCTCTTTATTCTTACTGTGCTTGACGCCGGGACCCGCGTCGCCCGCTTCATGCTGCAGGACGCGCTGGGCCACATCTGGAAACCCATGGGCCGCACCAGTTGGTATCCCAGCATTGTTTCGACCAGCGCGATCGTCGTCGCCGCCTGGGGATATTTTCTCTGGCAGGGCATTCGCGACCCCCTGGGCGGGATCAACACCCTATGGCCGTTGTTCGGCATCTGCAATCAACTGCTGGCAACCGTGGCGCTGTGCGTTGCGACGACCATCATCGTCAAGATGGGCCGCGCCCGCTACATGTGGGTGACCCTGACGCCGCTGGCCTGGCTAATCGCCGTGACGTTCTCCGCGTCGTGGCACAAGATGTTTGATCCCAATCCGCTGATCGGGCTGCTGGCCCACGCCGGGCAGCTCGCCGCCGGGCCGGCCATTCAGGGCCTTGCCCGCCGCATCTTCAACGACCGCCTGGACGCCGTGGTGTGCGGATTGTTGATCGTACTGGTCAGCGTGATCGTGCTCGAGTCGGCGCGAGTGTGGATCAGCGTCATCCTGGGGAGAAGGGAAGCCGCCACGCAGGAAACGCCGTTTGTGACAACTAGGTACGCGGCGGAGGAGGGAGTATGAAAAACTTCTGGGAAGCGTTCGCTGCGGTGTTGCGTGAAATCTTCGACGAAGCCGCCTACGAGCGTTTTCTCCTGCGAACGCACACGAATCGCTCCGTCTCCAGCTATCGCGAATTCTTGCGCGAAAGGGAAGCGGGCCTTGTGACAAGGCCCAGGTGCTGCTGAACGAAGACTCATTCTTTCCTAAAAACCCTGTAACGCAACAATGTCTCGCTGCACTATCCTGTGTAACAAGATCCCACATCAGCGCCTGGCGCGGTATGTTCTAAAAAGGGACCGGTCCGATTTGAAAGCACGGAGGTGTTCCTTGCAAAGGTATCGATCTTCTCTCGCATTTGAATCCGGAAGAACAGTGCTCTGGATTCTTGCTCTGACGCTCCTGATCCTTCTCAGTGCCATCCACTCATCAGCCCAGCAAGCCACCCCCTCTCCTGCAACGCGGACGAGGCCGGAGCGGCGCGCTCTCGATCCTCTGACTAGCGACGAGCGATCTCTTGCTGCATACGTCGCCCAGGAGGATAGCCGGGTGAAGGAACTGCTGGGTGGAGTCGGAGCTCGAATTCGCGTCGTGTCGGTCTTGCCAGTCTTGATCAAGACCGAATCACCCGAGAAATTCGATGTGAAACAACGGCAAATTGAGGTTGTGTTGTTTCGTCCGGAAGGCGAAGTCGGGGTGCGCGTGATCGTCAATCTCCGCAAGCAAAACGTAGTTGCCGTGAGCCGCCTGACCAGCGACCAGGTTCCGTACACCAACGATGACTTGGCCGACGCGTTTCAACTGGCATCGCGCGACCCGGAAGTCATGAAGGCGCTGGGCCCGGAGGCGCAGACGTTTCAGGTTCGTCCCGCCGCGCCGAGCCGGACCACTCCGAAGAACGTAGTGGAGGGATTACCGGTTCGCTCCAGCGATCCCAACGACCCGTGTTCGAAACACCGCTGCCTATGGCTGATGTTCCGCCGGGGCAACGAGTACCTGAGCGAACCGAGTGTGACAGTAGATCTCACGGACAAGCGTGTATATGTCGAAAAGCCGGTCACGGATAGAAAGGCGGACCACTAAGATGAAATTCTCGCGAATCGCTGCTCTGGCTGTTCTCCTGGGACTCTGCCTGTTCACCCAGGCTGCGGTGGCGCAGGTGCCTCCGCCGTCCATGCCCTGCTCCGGCGCGAACCTGGTCGACCAGAAGTTCCCCACCGCAGGCCCTGAGGTCACGCACTGGCGGCTGTGTTGGCAGGCCGTGCCCGGCAATGGCTTATTGATCCACTGGGCTTATTTTCGTAAGGCGCCTGGCGCACCTTGGCTGTTCCTGCTCTGGGACGCGCGGGTCTCTGAGATTTTCGTGCCTTACCATACGGGATCGCCGCGCTTTTATGACGTCGGCTACCTGTTCCCGCTCACCCCAATCGGGGCCGCGGACTGCCCAGCGAGCCAAGGTGGGACGGTGCTGGCCGGCAGCGTGTGCAAAGAGGTCCATGACCGTGGGCTTTCCTGGAAAGCTGACTCCCAGGTATATCGCGGGCAAGAAGTCGTTTTGTGGGCGGCGCTGGCGGCCGCCAACTACAACTACGTGATCGAATGGACATTTCGCGACGACGGCATCGTCATGGGACGGGTCGGCGCCACATCGCACAACTTCCCGGGACGTGAATTCGAAACCCACGTCCACAATCCCATCTGGCGGTTGGACGTAGATCTGAACAGCTGGCCGAATGATTCCGTAGCTTTGGGGACTCACAAGGAAACGGGATTATCCGCGACAGATACCGAGCCCCCCATCCCGCTGTCAGCAGGACTCCAGTGGGACCCACGCGCTTTCAACACCCTTGATGTTTCCGACAAGTTCCTGGTCAATGGCAAGAAGGACAAGACCTACTACCAATTGATTCCGCTACCTACGCAGGGTTTGGCCCAGCACCAGGAAGCGTTCACCAAGCCCGACTTCTGGGTCACGCACTATAACCCCGCGCAAATGAGTGCCAAGGACCTGGTTTCCTACACGACGCCGTCTGTGTCGGTGAGCGACACAGACGTCGTGATCTGGTACAGAGGATCGGTCCATCATCATCCGCGCGACGAAGACGGCGAAAAAGTGGGGGGTGTCTGGCACGGCGTCGCCTTGGTGATGTGGACCGGCTTCATGCTCAAGCCGCATAACCTGTTCGACCGCACACCGTTCTATCCGTAAGCCGGGCGGTGTGACCACGCGACAGCGTTAGGGGGGACTGCTGGGGAACGCTCAATATCTCTCAGTCTGTGCTCCCAGCAAGGCCTCTCCGCCCAGCGCGAGATACGATTGCACGGCTTCACGGTACAGTTCCTGCGCCTTGCGCAGCAGATCACTGAATTCCTTTGAACCGCGCAGGGGATCCAGCCAGGGATCGCGCATCATCACTGGGTAGCAAAAGAAACCCTTGTCAATGGCGCGGGAGAACATCTCAAGCGCGATGGGGTTCTCGCCAAGGTAGGCAAGTTGACGAGCCTGATAAAAAAGGCCCTCGGGATCACGAAAGGTCCCGCTCAAGATCGCTTCGCTGGCCTTGATGCTTTCTTCACGGTTCCCTTGGAGAAACGCACGGAGCGAAGCCAAATACACTGTGCCGAGCCGGCCGGCGTACCCCTGCTCTCTTTCTTTGAGCATGGGGAGCGCTTCGTCTGAACGCCCCAGGGCCGCCAGGATCAGGGCCGTGGTGTAGCCGAAGTCGCCGCCACTGGTTTCAAGCGCCCGCCGATAATCTCCCAGCATGAAATAGGTGTGCGTCACCGTAGTGGGGATTTGCGGATCGAGCCGGCGCGCCTCGTGGTGCGCCGCCAACGCCGGCTGAAGCAGGCCGCAGTAGCGGCACACATGGGCTAGCCCGGCGAACAGTTCGGGATCGTTTCTCCGCCGCTGGGCGCGTTCCAGCAGTCGCTTCATCGCATCGAGCGAACGCCCCTGGTCAACCTGCAGGTGAGTGTAGAGATTGTGCGCCATGGCCAAGTTGGGATTCAGACGAAACGCAGCCTGGAAAGCCTGATCGGCTGCATCCAGCCCCTCTTGCGAGCTTAGGCTGTACTTGTTCCACAGCCATCGGACCCGTCCCAGGCGCGCCCAGGCCGGGGCATACGAGGGGTCCATCTCCACGCATCTTTCGTACTGCTCGATGGCAGCGGGCAGGTTCTGGCGCTGTCGCGCCAACTCATTGGCGCGGAGGTAGAGTTCGTAGACAGCCGCGTTCGCCGGCCGGTCATGCTGCAACGCCTGGTGCTCGCGCACGCTCAATGAAGGCAGGATGGACTCCACCACTCTGCGCACCAGGTCATCGTGCAGCTCGAGCAACTCGCGAGTCGTCGACTGGGAGGAGTGCGACCACAGCAGCGTTCCGCTCGGCGCCTCGACCAGCTGCGCGGTGATGCGCAATTGCTCGCCGACCTTCAGCAGTGCGCCGGTCAGCACCACGTCAACATCTTCTTCCGTGGCAATTTTTTTCAGGTCTGGCGTCTCATGTGCGTACTTATCGGCCACAATCGAAGATCGCACCACCAGGTCCTCCAAGCCGGCGAGCGAAACCGTTATGGCTTCAGGCAGGCTGAAAGCCAGAAACTCGATCTCCTCGCTGGGCCGCAAAACGCGAAAAGGCAGAACAATGAGCCGGCGCAGAGGCCGCGCCTTCACTCGGGCTTCAATTCCTTCCATGGCCAGTGCTCCGCGAATTTCCGCTGCCATGCTTTCCGCGTTCTGATAGCGGTCCGGGGCTTCGCGGGCCAGCGCTGTGTGAATGATGCGGCTGAAGACGGCGATGGCCGGCGAACCCGCCAGGGCTGGCGGAGACCCGTGCAGAACCGAGTGGGCTATCTCGACAAACGAGTCCCCTGAAAAAGCCTGCTGGCCGGTAAGCATTTCGAACAGAATCGCCCCCACGGAAAAAATGTCTGACCGCCCGTCTACTGGTTGTCCGCGGAACTGCTCCGGAGAGGCATAACGAGGTGTGCCCAGGAACGTCCCGGAAGCGGTGGCGCCGCCGGAGAGTGTGGTGCCCGAGGGATCGAGCGCCTGCCAGTCGGTCTGCTTGGCCAGGCCGAAGTCCAGAACCTTAGTCCCTTGCGGAGAAAGCAGAACATTGGCGGGCTTCAGGTCGCGGTGAACGATACCTGCCTTGTGAAACGCTTCCAGCGCTGACAGCAGGCCCAGCATGATCTGCGCGGCTTCGTGGACCGGCAGCGGCCCGCGTTGCAGCCGGATGGCGAGAGACTCTCCTTCGATCAGCTCCATCACCAGGAACAACTGGCCGTCTTCTTCCAGAATGTCGTACAGGCGGCAGGCGTTGGGATGCGACACGCGCGCGGCTGCGCGGGCTTCCTGCCAGGAACGCTGGCGTAAAGACGCATCCGTCTGCCCGCGCACCGCCTTCACCGCGACCGCGCGGTCCAGTCGTGAATCATGGGCGCGAAACACCGCGCCCATTCCTCCTTCGCCCAGCTTGTCAACAATCTTATAGGGCCCAACGCGCTCCGGAAGTTCCGGCATGGGATGATCCCCGCTTCGTTTCCGATAGCATACCGAACCTTGGCGCCGGGGTCATTACAAGCTTGAATTACGCTTTAATTTCAGAGCTCATTCAGACCCACGAGTGGCATCTCAGATCACTCGATGACTCATCTCACGATGCCTCGATCTGAGTTACACTTTCCCCATGCGCGTCCTGGGCATCGACTGCGGCAGCGAATACACCGGCTATGGCGTGGTGGATGAGTTCGAAACCGGGCAGGAGCGCCGGCTGGTCTGCTGCACCAGCGGGGCGATCCAGCTCAAGCCCCGCGATCCCATGGCGGTCAAGCTGCAACAGATTTTTTCCACGCTCTCCGCCATCATCGCGGAACACCAACCGCGGGTGGTCGCCATCGAAGATGTTTTTTATGCGGTCAACGTGAAATCTGCCCTGAAGCTGGGCCAGGTGCGGGGCGTGGCCATGCTGGCGGCATCTTGGGCGGGACTCGAAGTCGCAGAGTACTCTCCCCTATCCATCAAATCCGCGGTGGTCGGTTACGGCAAGGCGGAAAAGCAGCAAGTGCAGCAGATGGTCATGCGTTTACTCGAGTTGCCGTCGCCACCCCAACCGGCTGATGCCGCTGACGCCTTGGCCATCGCCATCTGCCACATTCACACTGCGTCCACGCTGAAGCGATATCAGGCGGCCACGTCGTGAAACTCGGCTTTTGTTTTCTGTCCTCCCTTGTCGCTGTGCTGCTGGCGCCGGCCGACACCTTTGTGGCGCAGCAAACCGGTCCTCGTGCCGGCCCGCTCTTTCCCACCGTTACATACGATTGTCTCTGGGCAGCAGCCACACCCCAGGAGTATCACATCAGCGTGACGTCCGCGGGCAGCGCCAGCTATCTCTCGCGTAATCCCGAGAAGCCTCCGGACGCCAACGGAGTGCGCGACGAGGATTACGTGATCGAGTTCACCATGTCCGCGCCCAACCGCACCAAAGTGTTTGCGCTGGCTGAGCAGGCTAAATTTTTTGACGGCCAGTTCGACTACACCAAACACGCCATCGCCAACACCGGCAGAAAAACGCTGACCTACGCCGATTCCGCGCGCCATTTTCAAACTACCTACAACTGGTCGGAGAATACGGCCATTGACCAGCTCACCAAAATCTTCGGCGGCATCTCCAGCACGGTTGAGCACGGGCGCAAGCTACAGTTTCTCCGCCGCTTTGACAAGCTGGGTTTGGAAGCAGAGCTCAAGGCCATGGAAAGCCTGGCGGAAAGCCACGACCTGGCTGAAATCCAGATCATTGCGCCATTGCTCGAGAGCATCGCCAACGATCCCTCGGTGCTCAATATCGCCCGGCAGCGGGCGCGGCGGCTGCTGGTGGTGGGTCAAGCGCAAGCCGCAGGCGGCGTCAAAGTTGTGCAGTGAACTGCTCGATCGCCGTAATCGCTCGGAATTGCCGTAATCGGAAGACGCCGATCACGCGCCATCACGGGCGATCTTCTCATCCCTGGCTGAGGCGCCGGAACACGGCTGCGCTTTTTTCGAGGGGCAACGCTTCCGCACGGACGTCGTTACTGAGGCCAACCTCCGCCAGCGCCGAGCGGATGTGCTGCTCGGGATAGATCTTCTTCAGGTTATTCAGCAGGGTCTTGCGCTTCATAGCGAAAGCATGTTTGAGGAACTGGATGAACTCCTTGGGCTGGATCTGGAGTTCCTGGAAGCGGGGCGCAAGGGCCAGGCGCAATACGCTGGAGTGAACCTTCGGCGGCGGAGAAAACGCGCCGGGCGGCAGAGTAAAAAGCCTTTCCACTCGGGCGTACAGTTGCGCCGTCGCCGAAAGCAGACCGTAATCGCGCGTGCCCGGCCGGGCGGCGATCCGCTCCGCGACTTCGCGCTGCACCATGATCACAATCACTTCAAACTGCTCTTGGAACGCAAACAGGCGGAGAAGAATGTCGGAAGTAATGTAGTAGGGCAGGTTCCCCACAACGCGCGCGCGCGAAGGCCTTTCCCGACGCAGATCGTGCAGCGGTCCGACGCTGCGGTCGAGCACGGTGCGGAAGTCAATACGCAGCACGTCGCCTTCGAGAATCTCAACCTTGGGATTGCGCGCGTGTTTGAATCGCAATTCGGTAGCCAGCATGCGGTCAAGCTCGATAGCGATCAGGTGTCCGGCGCGCGCGGCCAGCACATCAGTGAGCGCGCCTTTGCCGGGCCCGATCTCCATCACCAGAATGTTCGAAATGTCGCCCAGGGCAGCCACAATTCTTTCCGCGGCCCGCGGGTCCACCAGAAAGTTTTGCCCCAACTTGGGCTTGCCGTTTCTGCTCAAATTGACCCCGTTTCTTGTCGCGATTTAGAATTTTTTGGTGTTGCTTTGGCCGCGCACCGTGGCTTCACGGCCGCGAGATCGTCCGCCGGGAGGCCCTGTGAACATCGCCTTTGCCGCTTCCGAATGCGTGCCTTTTTCGAAGACTGGCGGCCTGGCTGATGTTGTTGGTGCTCTGCCCAAAGCGCTGGCCGCCCTCGGCCATTCCGTTTCAGTTTATCTCCCGAAATATAAACAGACCCAACTCGACGAAGCCAAAGTATTGCTGCCCAGCGTGACTGTCCCGTTTGACGACCAGTACCGCTTTTGCTCGGTGCTCGACGGCGGGCGTCACGCCGGCGTGCAATTCTACTTCATCGACTATCCGCCGTTTTTTGACCGCGAGGCGCTCTACGGCACCCCGGCGGGCGACTACCCTGACAACGCCGAACGCTTCGCGCTTTACTCCCGCGCCGTGTTGGAAGCGTCGAAGATCCTTGGCGTGCCTCAGGTGTTTCATTGTCACGACTGGCAGTCGGCGCTGATCCCTGTACTGCTGCGCACCAGTTACGCCGAAGACCCTGTTTTCCGCGGCACCTCCACGGTTTTTACCATTCACAACATCGGGTACCAGGGACTATTTCCGCCGGACACGCTGCCGTTGCTCATGCTGCCGTGGGACCTGTTGGCCATCGACAAGATGGAGTTCTGGGGCAAGGTCAATTTTCTGAAAGGCGCGCTGGTGTTCTCCGACCACATCACCACCGTCAGCCGCAAGTACAGCCAGGAAATTCAGACCGCGGAATTCGGATTTGGATTGGATGGCGTTTTGCGCGCCCGCGCCGGCTCGGTCAGCGGCATTCTCAACGGCGTGCATTACTCCGAGTGGAGCCCGGAGAACGATAAGCTGATTGTCCGTTTGTATTCGCCCGCGAATCTCGAAGGCAAGAAGGAATGCAAATACGACTTGCTGCGCCAGTTTGGAATCGAGAACACGGGGAACGCGGATCTGCCCGTGGTCGGGATTGTCTCGCGCTTTGCTGCGCAAAAGGGTTTCGACTTGATCGCGGAGATCGCCGACGATCTGGCACGCTTGCCCCTGATCGTCACCACGCTGGGCAGCGGCGACCGCGAGTATCAGGATTTGCTCCTGAAACTCCACCGCCAGTTCCCGGAGAAGTTCGCGCTCAAGATTGCCTATGACAACACGCTGGCCCACAAGATCGAGGCCGGGGCCGACATGTTCCTGATGCCTTCGCGCTACGAGCCCAGTGGCTTGAACCAGATGTACAGCCTGAAGTATGGGACGGTGCCCATCGTCCGCGCCACCGGCGGCCTCGACGACAGCATTGAGCAGTGGGACGCAAAGACCGGCACTGGCACTGGCTTCAAATTCTCCGGGTATTCTGGTTCGGCACTGCTGGCCACAATCCAGGATGCACTCAAAATTTTCGCCGACAGGGCGGCCTGGAAAAAACTCATGCTCAACGGGATGAAGAAGGATTTTTCCTGGACCGCGTCCGCGCGTGAGTACGTAAAGGTGTACGAGCGCGTGGTAACGCAAAAGCCGGCAGTTTCTGCGGAAAAAGTAACGGAGTTGAGCCGGGTTTAGGTCTCGTTACGCGGGCTTTCGCCGCCTCGCAAAGTACCAGTACACCGGCACGCCAGCCAGGATCACCAGCGTCCCGATGAATGAATTCCGCAAGTTGTCCGTGAACGTGTAATAGAGCAATACTGCTGCCGCCACGATAAACAGAGCGGGGACCACGGGATAGCCCCAGGTCTTGTACGGGCGGGGGGCGTTGGGTTCGCGGGCGCGGAACACAAAGATGGTGGCGGCAGCGACCATGTAGAACAGCCACTCGGCAAAAATGGCCAGTGAGAATAGATCCTTGAACGCGCCCCCCACCAGCAAGAGGGCAATGGCCATCACGGCCTGCACCACGATCGCCAGCGATGGCGTATGGAACCGGGGATGGACTTCGGCGAGGGCCTTGAAAAAATACCCGTCGCGGGCCACGGCAAAGGGAATGCGTCCTCCGCTCATGATGGTCCCATTCAGAGTCACGAACATGGAGAGCGCCATGCCTGCGGAAACCAACAGCGCGCCCCAGCGGCCGATGGCAATCTGCGTGGCCGCGGATGCTGGCACAGGCGAAGCTGCAACGGCGCTCGCCGGCATCACGTACTGCACGGCCGCATTCACACCGATATAAAGCACAGCAACAATGGCCACACCGGCGATCAACGCCACGGGAATGGTGCGTTCGGGATCGCGGATCTCTCCGCTCACCATATTGAGGTCGTTCCAGCCGTCATAGGCCCACAACGCCGCCACCAGGGCCGCCATGAATCCTGCCATCCCACCCTTGGCGCCGAGAAAAGTGGTGCCAAAGTTGCTCCAGCTTCCCGTGGCCGCGCTGAACCCGGCCACGATGATCAGCCCGATCATCGCAACTTTCAGGGTCGTCAGCGCGAGTTGAAAGTTGCCGGCTTTGCGCACGCCAACATAGTTCAGCGCCGAGATCAGTATGGTTGCGCCGATGGCCACCAGATGCCCGTTGGTAACAACGATGTCGTGTCCACCGCCGGCGTGGAGAGAAAAAATTGGATGCGGAAGATAACTGAAGACGGAAAAATTGCCCAGCACACGCACGAGTCCGCTGGTTACGCTGGCAATGGACGCCGGCTTGGCAATGAGAAACCACGTCCAGGCGTACAAGAACCCGGGCAAAGGGCCAAACCCATCGCGCACGTAGACGTACTCGCCGCCGGCAAACGGTCGCAACGCTCCCAGTTCGGCGTAGGTCAGAGCGCCGAAGAACGAGAGCGCGCCGCCAACGATCCACGCCAGATAAACGAGCTTCGCCGAACCCACGGCCTGCATCATCTCCGCGGGAACGAGGAAAATGCCGCTGCCGATGATGGTTCCGGTAACAATCGCGGTAGCGTGCCAGACGTTCAGCTCGCGCCGCAGATCAGGAGCACCTTGATTTGCGGCCGCAGTGGAGGATGCCATCGTCGCCTCTCGTTTACCTGCCAACGGATTCTGATCCATGCCCGGTCTCGGATCTCTTTCTGTCGCCCGCGTTTTCGAAAGCCGGCAAATGCCAGATCCTTCTGAAACTCTCGTACTGGCCGAACGGCAATTGCACCAGCAATGGCTTGCGCGACTGGTCCAGCCACGCCAGCAGCGATTCCACTTCCGCCTGCGGCATGGCTGTACATCCCACGGTCGGCTGGCCTGGGCCGCGCCAAATATGCATGAAGATACACGACCCGCCTCCGGCCACGACGGGGTCTGTATTGTGGTCTACGAGAATACCCCAGCGATATAACTCGTCAGAGCGCAGCATCTTTTCGGAGCTATTCCAATCGGGCGAGACTGTGCCCCGATCCACGACCCTGTTATAAAAGTTGGAGCCGGTATCATCAACGCACTCCACGGCGGGAGTCAGGCTCAAGTAGGGCAGCTTCCACCCGGATTGCGGTTGCGCCGCGTAGCCAAACGCTTTGCTCAGGCGAAAGATTCCCGCCGGGGCTTTGCCGTCACCTTCCTTTTTGTCAGGATCGCCTGCCTCACGCTGGAATGCATCCAAGGGCAAAACTCCCGAGCCCCACCCCAAACCGTTTTTGCCCACCGTCACCGCGATTGGCCCGCCTGCGGCTTTCCATTTGCCGAGTGGATGGTTGCGCTCATAACGGCGCATTGTCCCTTGCGGAGAATCCCAGCCGGCAGTTGTTACGATGATGATTTCGGTTGCGTCAGCCAGGGGATCGCGCTGTTTGACTTGCGCCGGCAAAGTTGCTGCCATGCAGATGAAAACTGTGCTGAGCAGACAGAGAGATGTCTTCATGATTCGACCGGGAGTCCCACGCGCATCAGTTTCGCACAAGGGCCATTCCAAGCACGATAGATATTTAGCCCTAATGTGTCCGCTCTTCCGCGGCGGCGGCTGCGGTCTGGCTTTCACGGCTCCTTCCCGCCAGACTGGCCAGGTATCCCACCAGAAACGTTGTGCTCGCGCCTATGGTTACGTACCAGGTCCAGGCGATGTGCGTCCATTTCCACAAATAGATGTTCAGCGCCAGGCCGCAAAGCATACCGGCGATGGCGCCGCTTTGCGTAGCGCGACGCGTGAGCACTCCCAGAAGGAACACGCCCAGCAATCCGCCGTATGCGACCGAGGCAATGCTCAGGCCGGTCTCCAGCACCTTGCCGCCGTGTCGCGAGGCCAGCGCAAGTGCGAACAGGACCACGCCCCAAACGATCGTCGCACCTCGCGAAAGCCCCAGGCGCGTGCGTTCTGAAGTCTCAGGCCGCAAGCGCAGATAGAAGTCGATCATGGTCGTGGAAGAGAGCGAGTTCAGCGCTGCGCTGAGGTTGGACATGGCGGCAGCAAGAATCGCGGCAATCAGCAATCCGGCCATGCCGGGAGGAATGCGTTCGACAATGAAGGTAGGGAACACGCGATCGGCAGACGCGAATCTCGTTGCCGGTGGAAACAAGCGGTAGAAGTACCACAAGCCGGCGCCCACGAGAAGGAACAGTGTGAACTGTGCAAGGATGACCAGGCCGCTCGAGAGCAGCGCGACTCGCGAATCACGCTGGTTGCGTGCTACAAGCAGCCGCTGCACCATGAGCTGGTCAGTGCCGTGACTGGCGGTGGTCAGGAACATTCCGCCGATGAGTCCGGACCAGAAGGTGTACGTTTTGAAGAACGAGAACGAGAAATCGAACACCTGGAGCTTGCCTGCCGTCGCAGTCGCCGCGTGGATCGCGGGCCAACCGCCGGGGACCAGATGCGTCAGCGTAACGAACCCGGCGATGGTCCCTCCTACGTAGATGAACATCTGCACCACATCAGTCCAAATCACGGCGGCCATACCACCTTCAAACGTGTAGATCAGCGTGAGCAGCATGACAATGGCGACGGACCCAATGTCGCTGGCACCGGTTGCGACATGGACCACGATGGCAACGGCCCACACTCGTACGCCTTCCGCCGCGGCGCGCGTGGCCAGAAAAACTCCGGAAGTGATGCGATGTAACGTTTTACCGAAGCGCCGGTCTATGAGCTGGTATGCCGTGAACATCTCGCCGCGAAAATATTGGGGGATGAAGATCGCACAGATGACAACGCGGCCCAGCAGGTAGCCAAAGACCAGTTGCAGAAAGCCGAAATTACCGTCGTACGCGATGCCTGGCGTGCCGATCACCGTTAACGTGCTGGTTTCCGCGGCCACAATGGACAAGGCAATCGCCCACCAGGGAATGTTGCGGTCCGCGAGGAAGTAGTCGCGCAATGAGCGTTGCGATTTGCGAAACCGGAGACCGAACAGCGTGATGGCAATCAGGTAAACAACAATGATGGCCACGTCGAGAGTGTGAAGTCGCATGAGCGGGTCTGGTGAACCATTATTGGGTAAAAAACGTAGAAAGCAAAATCAAAAGTTGTGGGAAGATGAATAAGCCAAATGCCTCTCTATCTGGGAATTGATGCAGGAGGGACGAAGACCGACTGCGCCGTGTCGAACGGCGCGGAATTGCTGGGACAGGCCACCGGCCCAAGTAGCAAGCTGGCACGCGTAGGCCGGGACAAGGCGCGGGAGAATCTGCAGTCAGTCATCCTGCGCGCCTGTGACACCGCACGCGTGCAGGCAGCGAATGCCCAGCACGTGTGCATAGGCATGGCCGGCGCTTCGCTTCCGGAAGCCGTGCAATGGGCCCAGGAAACCATTCGCGAGATCATTCCCGGCGCCACGATTTATGTGGCCGGTGACCACATCATCGCCCACCGCGCCGCGTTCGGAACGTCCCCCGGAGTGCTGGTGATCGCCGGGACTGGATCTATCGCTTTCGGACGCAACCAGGCGGGTGAGACGGCGCGCGCCGGTGGCTGGGGACCCAACGTTTCCGACGAGGGCTCGGCGTTCTGGGTAGGACGCGAGGCGGTGACGGCCGCCCTCCATGCGTACGATTTCGGCGGTGAGAATACTTTGCTGGCTCTGATCGCCAAAGCCTGGTCGGCGGCGCCGGAAGAAGTGGTACGCCTAGCCAACGCCGCGGAACCACGTTTTGCCGAGCTGGCTGCGGTAGTGACGGAAGCCGCGGAGAAAGGCGATCGCACGGCGCGCGAAATCGCCTCGCGTGCTGGAAAAGCGCTGGCCTGCCTCGGCGGCGCGGTGATCGCCCGGCTCTGGGCCAAAGGCGCTGTGGTGCCCATGGCGCTGTCCGGCGGAGTTCTGCAAGGCTCGGCCCTAATACGCCAAGCGTTCAAGGAGACCATGCGCGCGGAACATCCTGGAGTTGCACTCAGCTTCACCGTGGTGCGGCCCGTGCTGGGTGCGCTGGAGATCGCCGCGCAACGCGGGAAACGATGACTCTGACTCTGCCGCCCGACGCGCAGTTTGATCAGCTCATCCATCACTCTGATCCGGAAGTTCTAGTTGCCGTTGCCGGCGATGCGCGCCTCAGCGAAGATCTGGCACTGGCATTGCTTGAGCGCCGCGACCTGCCGCGTCAGGCGCTGGAGCAGATGCACAAACACAAGTCGCTGGCCAGGCTGCGCAAAGTGCAACTGGCGTTAGTGATGCATCCGCGGACGCCGCGCCACGTTTCCATTCCTGTTATCCGCCATCTCTACGCATTTGAGCTGATGCAGGTGGCGCTACTCCCCTCTGTGGTTGCCGACGTGAAGCGTGCTGCTGAAGAGGCGCTGATCAACCGGCTGGCCACAGTGTCTTCCGGCGAACGATTCACCCTGGCCAAGCAGAGCTCGGGCCGCGTTGCCGCAACCTTGCTCCTGGACAAGGAAGCCCGCGTGATGCGGGCCGCGCTGGACAACGGGCAAATGACCGAACTCTGGATTGTAAAAGCGCTGAAGAGCGAAGCGGGGACCGAACTGCTGGCGCCGGCGGTGAGCCGTCATGGCAAATGGTCACGCCGCAATGACGTGAAGGCCGCGCTGTTGGCCAACAAACACACTCCGCTAGCGTGTCTGTTGCAGATCGCACAAGAGCTTCCGCTCAACGCGCTGAAAGACGTGCTGCGCAACGCGCGACTATCGCCCAACGTGAAGAAGCAACTGCAATCGGCTCTGGAGAGGCGCACGGGAAAGAGTTGAAGCGCCTTAGACTGGATGTGTCTGCTATCGTGGACGAACCGGAACAAGGCCTACTCGACCCCGATGTGAAGACTACGTGTACAACGCCCCGTAATCGCTGCTGTCGCGCCCCGGAACCACCAGCGCGTCCAGCTCCAGAAATTGGCGAACAACGTGCTCCGGAGCATTTTCCATCTCGGCGACCGTGCCCACAAAGATGGCACGGGCCTCGTGTAAAAACACGATGCGGTCAGCCAACTTCTTGGCCAGGCGCATGTCGTGTGTTACAACGATGCTGGTGAGTTTGAGCTGGTCTTTGAGTTTCTGGATCAGGTTGCCGAGCAGCGAGGCCATCAGCGGGTCCACCATGGTGGTGGGTTCGTCGTAGAGAACGCACTCCGGCTGCGCTGCCAGCGCCCGAGCGATGGCCACGCTGCGTTTCATCCCTGTAGAAAGATCGGAAGGCAGAAGGTCGCGCATCGCTTTAACGCCCACCATTTCCAACAGGCCGTCCACGATCTGGTAGACCTGGGCTTCATCTAGATCGTGGCGCTCGCGCAGCGGGAAGGCCACGTTTTCGCCAACCGTCAACGAATCGAACAGCGCGCCGTTCTGAAACACCATGGTTACCTTTTTGCGGATCCGCTCCAGGTCGTCTTCCTGGTAATCAGTGATGTCCTCGAAGGCCACGATCACACGGCCGGAATCCGGCTTGAGGAAACCCATGATGTGGTGCAACGACACGGACTTGCCCACGCCGCTGCGCCCCAGAATGCAAAGCGTCTCACCAGGAAAAACGTGGAAGCTCACGTTGTCGAGCACGTGGTTCTCGCCGAACGACTTCGAGACGTTGCGAAAGGCAACGTACGCCTGCGGCTGCTCGAGATCGAAGTGTTGATGTCCGTGGCTCATGGGTCCTTGCGCGGCACGCGACGCCGGGCGCGCTCCAGGTCTTCCTGCGTGTTCAGATTGTCAAACATCTCAGCGGTGAAGGCAAACTTGGCCAGCTCCGCTTCCTCCACCAGCAGCGTGTGGCCGGTCGGGAACAGAGGAACGATCTTGTAATTTCCGGCCTTGAGCGCGGCGGCCGCTATCGATAGAAAATCGCGCGCATAGACCGCGCACAGCGGCTGTGGATACGCCTTGATCACCGGCGCGGTCACCATCGTACGCGGGCCGAGGGCCCGCTCTGCCAGATAAGCCAGAAGTTTTGCTGAAAGGAATGGTGTGTCCACGCCGATAATGAGGTTGAACTCCGTCTTGGTATGCGACAGCGCGGTATGAATGCCGCCCAACGGGCCGCAGCCGGGGACAATGTCAGCCAACGCACGGCCGTAGCCGCCGTAGAGCTCCGGGGAGCCGACGATGAAGACTTCCTGGGCTACCGCGCGCACTGCGGCCAGCGCAGTCTCGAGCAACGTCTGCCCACGCGGCGCTAGCACCGCCGTGGCTTTGTCTCTGCCCATGCGCGTGCTTTTGCCGCCGGCCAGGACGAAGCCTGTTAGGTGATCGGAAGCCATCGCTCTCGATTTTAGCTGCAAAGCAGCATTCAGCATTCAGCACTCAGCAGTCAGCATTCAGCCCTTGGACCATCGCCCCGCCCAGAAAGCTGTCATGGCGATAAAAAGTGCACGCGGGCTGAATGCTGAGTGCTAAATGCTGAGTGCTGTCTAGTTGATTTCCAGTCCTATAATCCTGCCCGCGTGGTCAATTTCCAGGCTGGCTTTGGCCTGGAAGACGGAGTCGCCGTTCAGTCCGGGCACTGTGACGAAGACGCGTTCTGCAACCACGCTCGCCGAATCGGTGCCGGCGACATACTGCAAGGACTTGTTGTTACAGCAGGGCTTGGGCAGGCTGAAGGCCAGGTCGGCGAGCTCGCCGGTTTCCGTGACCGAGAGGGCGACATCAATCTTATAGCGGACGTTGGCCCCGCGCTCTTCCGCCGTGGGGTCCAGCGCCGGCTTGAACGAGACGTAGAACTGGAACCGTTCTTGTTCCGGGTTGTAATCGCCGCGTGCGACTCGCAGAGACATAGAAAACCAGAGTTTGTATCACATTTGCGCAGCTTAGGCCAGAGCAGGTAGTGGGTCAGTGAAACTGACCCACTACCTCGTATCAGCGTCTAGCGATTCGCTGGCGAAGCGCGGGCCCCAGCCCAGGACTTCAGTCCTGGGTGAGCGCAGCGAATCAGCAGACGTCATCGCGATAGCGATGAATCGGCGGGTCCTTTCCGATGAAACTGACCCACTGCCTCGTATCAGCGTCCAGCGATTCGCCGGAGAATTGCCGGCTCCAGCGCAGGACTTCAGTCCTAGGTGAGCGCAGCGAATCAGCAGACGTCATCGCGATAGCGATGAATCCGGGTCCTTTTCGATGAGGAAAGCTTCAGCATGAACGCAAAGCTTGAGGGCCTGCCCTTTACAATCTCCCCATGCAAGTTTTTCTCACCGGCGGCACCGGCTTTGTCGGACGACACATGCTGAAACGGCTGTTGGTTGACGGACACAGTGTGGGGGAACTATTGCGTTTCTCTGACGGCCAAAAAGCCCGGCTTATGGCCTTTTCCGGCATGCCACCCGATTGGAAAGAAAGGTTCACCGTAGCACCCGGCGACGTGGTTACCGGTGCCGGCCTCGATCAAGGTATGCAGGGCTGCGATGCGGTGATTCATCTGGTGGGCATCATCATGGAGAAAGGCAAGAATACCTTCGAGGCGGTGCATCATCTGGGCACACGGAACGTGGTCGAGGCAGCCAAGCGTAAGGGGGTCAAGCGGTTCATTCATATGTCAGCCTTGGGTGTGCGAGCCGACGGCGTGGCTGCCTACCAGACCAGCAAGTGGAAAGGCGAAGAGGAGGTCCGCACTAGCGGCGTTCCGTACTGCATCCTGCGGCCTTCGCTGATTTTCGGTCAGGGCGACGGCTTTGTCACACAGATGATGGATACCATGCGCAAAGCGCCACTCTTCCGGCCCGTACCCGGCGACGGCTCGCCCAAGTACCGACCCGTCTCGATTGACGATGTCACAACCTGCTTTGTTCGTGCGCTTACCACCGAAGCCGCAACCAATCAGACCGTCGAGTTGGGTGGCGCCGACGAGCTGTCACTGAACGATGTGCTCAAGGAAATCGCGCGCGTGGCCGGTGTGCGCAAACCCGCCGTCCATATCCCTCTGCCGCTGATGTTTGCCGGCGCGGCGCTAGCGCAGACGCTGCTGCCCAACCCTCCGGTCACCGTGGACCAGTTGCGCATGCTGCGCGAAGGATCAACCTGCGACATTGCCCCCATGAAGCGCATCTTTGGGATCCAACCGAAGGGCTTCGCAGGATGCGGGCGGTGACGAAAGCGAATTGGTCCTACCCGCCCGGACGAATTTGCACTTCCAAACCAAGAGAGCGGCAGACATCCCGGGCCGCAGAAAAGTTCTTTCTCAGGTTCTTGGGATCCGAGACGACGTCGGAGGGACTTATTGTGATGACCGGGCCGCGCGGCCACGCGTTCATGGGCAGTCCCACAAGATAGTCTTCCAGGTCGCTGGCGCGGATCTGCCTGTATTGCGGCTTGGCGTCTATAAATGTCGTAACGACGTAGCCAGTCTCGACAGAGAGGATATGCGGGTTGAGGCAAGCTTCGCGTGAGTGACAGTACTGCGCCGTGTTTGCAGCCAAAATGAGCTTCCTCAAGTCAGCCTTTGCCGCACGGGGCTGATTGCAAGCTCCCAGCAAGACGGCCAAGAAAGCGCCCGCCAGGATCGAGTCACAAGCGCGCACGGATCGTTCTTTTTCCACAGCGCAGAATCATAAGCTGTTAAGACGGGGAAATCTCAACGCTTCTGCACCAAGCGTTGCTTAACCCGTTGTTACTAAGGTACGCGACCGATAGCTTCAGGCGCGATCACGGCGTAGGATCATTAGGAGTGGCTGGCGGACCTCTAACTCAATGGCTAACAAAAAATTTACGTTAGCGATGCAGTAAGCTCCAGCAACTCTGCATCTAATAAACCACACGCCACCACGTACAGGAGTAATGACTTATGAAGAGACACTTTTGGGTGGGTATCGTTTCCCTGGCGCTGATCGCGGCCGGTTGCGCCCGCCTGGGTGCTCGGACGGACCAGCAGGTCGCGGCCGATGTGCAGAATAAGATTAACGCCGATGCCAGTTTCCCGGACAAACAACTGACTGTGATTGCCTCCAACGGCGTGGTCACGCTCTCCGGCACCGTCTCAAGCGATGCCGCGCGCGCCGCTGCGGCTGCGGATGCGGCCCAGGTGGACGGCGTGAAGACCGTGGTGAACAACCTGGTTGTGACTGCGCCTGACCTGGCTGGGATGCAAGCCGATACGCAACAGCCGGCGCCCCAGAAGGCTCCTGCGCTACGAGCAGCAGCCATCAAGCCTTCGCCGCGCTCAAACAGAAGGTCCTACAGCCAGGAGTCGACCGCTAGCAGCGGGGATAACGGCCTGCGCACGACTGTTCCTGCAAGCAGCGGCGGGGACACCGTAGCCAGCTCAGCGCCGGCCCCAGCTCCGCCGGCGAAGGTCACCATTCCTTCCGGGACGCAGTTGAGCATTCGCCTGACCGAGGAGCTC
Source organism: Candidatus Angelobacter sp. (assembly GCA_035316085.1). Taxonomy (GTDB): domain Bacteria; phylum Acidobacteriota; class Terriglobia; order Terriglobales; family Acidobacteriaceae; genus Angelobacter. Next base: position 13,408 of record DATFXI010000163.1, on the reverse strand, counting down.
AGTTCGGAGAAGGCGCAAGTGGGCGACGTGTTTCATGGCTCCATCTCCGCTCCTATCACGATTGACGACCAGACGGTAGTGCCGACCACGGCCGACGTGGAAGGCCGTGTGGTGGACGTGAAGTCCGCCGGGCGTTTTGCCGGCCAGTCTGACCTGGTCCTCCAGTTGACGCGGCTGAAGATGAACGGCAAGAGCTACGCGATTCAGACCGATACATGGTCCAAGGCAGGAAGTTCGCGTGGCAAGGCTACCGCCGCCAAAGTCGGCGGTGGTGCTGCCGTAGGCGCGATCCTGGGCGGCATCTTCGGCGGCGGCAAAGGAGCAGCCATCGGGGCGGCCGCGGGCGCGGGCGCGGGAACCGGTGTTTCCGCCGCGACTAAGGGCCAGCAGATCGTCCTTCACCCGGAGGCTGTCATTAACTTCACGCTGGAGAGCGCGCTGACCGTTACTCCTGGAACGCAGCGCCAGTCCATGAACCAGTAGCACAACCGAAATCAGGAAAAGCGCCGTCCATATGGGCGGCGCTTTTGTTTTTTGGGGAAGCCAGGCCGACCCACGCTTTCTGCCGTAAAATGCTGCCAGCGGTACGCGCGATCAACGACCGAAATAACCGGAGCCCAACCTGCACACCTACGTCGCCGGCAGCAGCATGGACCTATTTTTCATCCTGGCCTTCTTTCTTTTCGGCCTGGCGTTTGGCAGTTTTCTGAACGTATGCATCTATCGCTTGCCACGCGAACTCTCCGTGGTGAGCCCGCGCTCGTTTTGTCCGGCATGCAGCGCCCCGATTGCGTTCTACGACAACATCCCGGTGCTGAGCTGGGTCATCCTGCGGGGAAGATGCCGCATTTGCCGGGCCAGGATTTCACCGCGCTACGCTTTGGTGGAGCTGCTCACCGGCGTCTTCTTTGTTTTCAGTTATCTCACCGCCGGATCGCCGGCCGGAGCGGTCAAGCTCAGCGTGCTGTCATTCCTGCTGATCGGGCTGATCTTTACGGATGCGGAAACCAAACTCTTGCCGGATCTGCTGACCAAGCCAGGGATCGCCCTGGGACTGGGATTCAGCATGCTGGTTGCGGTCGACGTCTGTCCAGGGCTTGAGCACACATCCAGGGTTGACCCGGTGAGATGTTTCGGGCTAGCCCAGTTACTTTTTAGAGGTCTGGACAACTGGCGCGCGTTGTCGCTGCTGAACTCGCTGGCGGGTGCCCTCCTGGGGGGCGCGTTTGTTTTAGGCATTGCGTTGCTCTACGAAGCGGTGCGCGGCGTGGAAGGCATGGGGCGTGGCGACGTAAAACTGATGGCGCTGATTGGCGCCTTCCTGGGCGCCAAACAAGTCCTGGTAGTTCTGACGTTGGGGGCTTTGAGCGGCAGCATTTTTGGGCTGCTTTTGATTCTTTTGGTCTGGCGGAAACGCCTGGCCAGGCACCGGAAGCGCCATCCTTCAGAACCGGCTTCGCAAGCGCTCGGCCGCGCCTGGGAATCTGCGATTTTGATCTACCGCAACTTCGAGATTCCTTTCGGCGTGTTTCTCGGTACGGCCGCGCTGTTCGCCGCGTTCTGGGGCGAAAGTCTGCTGAGCTGGTATGCACGGTTTTACCGCTGAGGGCTGCACTGAGCGACCCGAGCGCAGCGAAGGAGGAGTCGAACGGGCCCGCAGAGCGGCTCAGACCAGATCCTTCGACTTCGCGCCTAACAGCGCTCCGCTCAGGATTTCGGCAGCAAGCTCCCGCTCACCCGCTTACCGGGCTCGCTCACGCCTGCTATCGCCTCAAGTTACTTCGGTGCATACGGAGTTTACCCTATCGTTTCCGCCCAAAGAATCGGCAAGAATGCTTTTCATCGCGCGGTAGAATATGCTGCAAGTACCGGTAGAAACATCCATGAAAACACTTTACGCAGTCCTGATCTCATTGGTATTCACAGCGGCAACGACGGCGCAGCAGTCGGTGGCAGACGCGGCGCGGAAAGCACGCGCGCAGAGTCACCCGGGCACCGCGACCGTGCGTCTGGACGGCGACTCCATGCCGCGGCTGGCGACGTCTTCATCCACCGAGCCGGAGAAGGCAAAGGACTCGGGACAGCCTTCCGACACGAAATCTGCCGATGCCAAAACCGCAAGCACGGACCAGGGTAAAGATAAACCTGCGAAGTCGAAGTCTGAGGAGTGGATCAAGAAGATCGAGGATCAGAAGAAGGAAATTGCCACTCTGCAGCGCGAGCTCGACATTCTGCAACGCGAGCAGCGTTTGCGCGCAGCCGCGTTCTATGGTGACGCCGGTACCCAGTTGCGCGACCAGGCTAAATTCGCCGAGGACAGCCGCAAAGAGCAGGCAGATATTGACGCGAAGAAGCAGGCTTTGAACGAAGCGCGGCAGAAACTCGAGGATTTGCAGGAAGCCGCGCGCAAGGCTGGTGTTTCAACCAGCTGATCCTGGCACCGCATTCGAGAACCTTCAGCCCCGAAGAGAAGACCTTTCGGGGCCTTTCGTTGTTAGCCCGAGCCAAGGCTCGTCTCGCATCTCTCTGTTGCGAAAGACATGGACCTTGGTCATCCGCGCAGGAGATCAGCTTGTTCTAGAATGCTTCCATGAACTCTTTGAGGGCGAGGGCCATTTTTTTCCGCCGGATCGCGGCAATCGCGCTATGCAGCTGGACGGTGGTGTTTCTGGGTTGCAACGAGAACGCCTCCAAGACCGCCAGCGCGCCAAAAGCCAACCAGTTTGAAACCGGTCGGTTTGCTCTGCAGAAGATGTATCCTTCCGCACGTTTGTGGTCGCCGGACGCCCAACCCGTGAACGTGGCTTCCTCTTCCACCACTGACAGTACCGGTCACGACGGCAAGTCTTCCAATTGGCGTGCCGTGTTCGCATCGCGCTCCCGGCAGAAGAGCCAGCCGTTCACGTGGACCGGAATGGCCGACGCATCGCGCAAAATCGATCATGGCGTGGAAGACAGCTACAACCCGAACAACCGCTCCATGCAGTCCTGGGACCCGAACTTTCTCAAGGTCGATACCGACCAAGCCTTCAGTGTGGCCCAGCAGCACGGCGGCAAGCAGCTTCTGGAGAAAGACCCCAACCTGGGAATCAGTTACCTGCTTGATTTTGATCCGGCTTCCAACCAATTGCGTTGGCACGTGATCTACGGCGGCAGTGGGTCTTCTGGCCGGCTCACGGTGATGGTGGACGCTTCTTCGGGTGAATTCCTGCGCAAGGAATAAGATCGTTCCGTGCTACTTGCCGATGGTGGCGCTGATTTCGGCGATGGCCTTCTTGGCGTCTCCCACAAACCGTCCGCGCGGGGCCAGATCAATGTACTTCTGATAAAAGAGCCGCGCCGGGTCCAACTGTTGCAACCCTTTCAAGCTTTGCGCCATGCGGAAACAAGCCAGTGGATTGTCCGGGTCGAGCAGCAGCGCTTCCTGAAAGCGCTCGCGTGCGGCGTCATACTTATTGAGCGAGAGATATGTTTCGCCGACGTCAATGTCGTGCTCGGCCTGGCGCTTGGGATCGCTGCGGATGTCCAGATGCGGACCGATCCGCTTCATTGCCTCCTCGCACTCCTTGGCGTGCGGACCGCTGTCCAGGATTTTCAAGTAGGCGCGATAGTTCTGGTAAGCCTGGCTGAGCAAATCGAGTTTCTCCTGGGTGACAGCCAGCCCGAATGTGGCTTCAGCGTCATTGGGCTTATAAAGCAAAGCGTCGTTGAAGCGTTCCAGCGCGGCGCGGTAATTCTTCAGGCGCAGATAATATCTCCCGACTTCAACGTCTTTGTCGGCGCGGTGCGGATCGTAGGGAAGAAACGTGCCCTCCTCTTTGTTGGTCGCGGGAGGAGGCTCACTCGCGCGCGGCGCGGCGTTAAAGTCTGCCTGAGAATCCCGGCTGGAGCTTTCCCCCTGTGGTTGCGATGCTGGCGCCGGTTGCTCCGGCTGCGCCTGCTCTTCCTGGGTCGGCTGAGGAGTTGATTTAGGCTTAGGTGTAGGTGTCGGCGGACCCTTGCGTGGGGTGATGTGCGGCCGATTGTCCTGGCTGTCCTGCGCGGCAGCGGGCTGGGAAAATGAAAGCCCACACAAGCAAGCGAAGGAAAGGAATATGAGAACGCTGCGCACACTATGCATTCTCTTATTCTATGGCTGAAATGCCTTCTACAGCTGAAAGGCCGCCAGTGAAAACTGGCGGCCTTTGGCTCTGCGCAAGTCCCGGGGGAGGAGAGACTACCGGCTCGGGTTGGGAGCGGTACTCTGCGCAGATGTCTGGCCTTCGGCCGTGCTATTGGTCATCAGACGCACGTCCACTCGGCGGTTCTTGGCGCGTCCGTCGGCGGTGCTGTTCGGGGCAGCGGCTTTGTCTTCACCCAGCCCGACCAAGTAGATCTTGTAGGCGGGAATGTTCTTTTCTACAAGATACTGCACCACAGCATCCGCACGGCGATCACTCAGCTTGTAGTTGTATCCCGGTGCCCCGACGGAATCTGTCCCGCCTTCCAGCACCAGAATGTATCCCTTCACGTTCGGGACCTCAGCGATGAGTTGGTCCAGAGCCTCTTTAGCCTTCTTTGTCAAATTCGATTTGTCGAAAGCAAAATGGACGCTGGTCTCAACCACGGGATGGTAGCTATCCAGATTCGCCACTTGCTTGGACAGGTTTTCCACGCGGCTGCCGGCCTGCGAAGCCAGGGTCTGCGCCTGATCTGCGCGAGTGCGGGCGTCGCCGGCTTTCTGGTCAGCCTCGGCGGTTTTCTGGTTTACGCCCTGGATCCCCTGCTGGGTCCGGGTGTCCACGTCGCGGATGTCGCGCGTGTTTTTGGCTGTCAACTCATCCAACGAGTTCGTCTTGTCGATGATCGGCTCAGTTTGCTTGCGGACATAATTCTTGGTGGTGCAACCGACACTGAACAGCAGACTGGCGCCGGAGAGCACAATCACAAGGGCAGATTTCGGTTTCATGGGGGAAAGCTCCTTAAGGACCCGCGCGGCCAAGAGTCAAGCCGCACCTCTTAATTAAGTCAATCTTCTCATAAAGCAACTGGGATGCCATTGTTCATCCCCTTCAGCAAGGACGTAAATATCGAGTAAGTCATTTATAATCTTATGCTTGAAGCTGAGCACGAAAATCGAGCTTGGGACCTGCCAGACACGCTGCGCGGAAATTTTTACGCACCGTCGCACCCTGTTAACATCGAACCCAATCTGATTGGCTGGGCCTGCCCATGGACCTGCTCCAGAAAATCCGTACTTTGCCCAGCGAGCCCGGCGTTTACCTCTATAAAAACGCCGAAGGCGAGGTGGTTTACGTTGGCAAAGCCAAAAACCTGCGCGCCCGGGTGAGGTCGTACTTCGTGGAAGGCGTGGGCGAAGCCAACGCCAAGACCGGGTCGCTGTTGCGCGAAGCCGTCGATCTCGAATACATCGTTGTCGCCAACAACAAGGAAGCGCTGGCGCTTGAAAACAACCTGATTAAGCAGAAGAAACCGCGGTTCAACATCCTGCTGCGGGATGATAAGACGTTCCCTTACATCAAGCTCACGCTCGCGGAACGCTTTCCGCGGGTTTACGTCACGCGCCGCCTGCGCAAGGACGGAAGCGTCTATTTCGGGCCGTATTTTCCAGGAAACTTGGCTTACCGCATTGTTGATCTCATCCATCGCCACTTCCTGGTTCCATCCTGCAAGGTGGATCTCACCCGGTATCATCCTCGGCCGTGCTTGCAGTACTACATCAAGCGCTGTCTGGGACCATGCGTCCAGGACTTGACCACTCCTGAGGCCTACGCCGAGGCTGTGCGCGACGTGCAGCTGCTGCTCGAAGGCCGCCAGACCGACCTTGCCAAGTCTCTACGGGGGCGTATGGCGCAGGCCGCAGAAGCCGAGGAGTACGAGCGTGCCGCGCGCTACCGCGACTTGCTCTCCACGCTCGACCAGCTCCAGGAAAAACAGCGCATGGCAGCTGTCGAAGGCGACGATTCTGACGTTTTTGGCTATCACTTCGAAAACGACATGCTGGCCGTGAACATCTTCCATCTTCGGGGCGGCAAGATCGTGGATCGTCGCGAGTTCTTTTGGGAGGAGCTTCCTGAGTCGTTCGATCCAGGCGAATTCTTCTCCGCCTTGCTCAAACAGATCTACATTGACCAGCAATATGTGCCGCGTAGCATCCTGGCGCCGGTGGATTTTGAGGACCGCGAAGCTCTGGGAGAACTGCTCAGCGACAGGCGCGGGCGCAAAGTCGAAATCATCGTCGCCCAGCGTGGCGAGAAACGGTCCCTGATCGACCTGGCCGCACAAAACGCCAAGCAATCGTTCGACCAGCGCTTCCGCGTCATGAAGCCCACAGGCAAAGCGACGCAGGAGGCGCTGCAAGACGCTCTCGGGCTTCCCGAGCTGCCGCGACGCATCGAGTGCTTTGATATCTCCCACATCCAGGGCGCGGAAACCGTAGCTTCCATGGTGGTGTGGGAAGACGGCAAGATGAACAAGTCCGCCTACCGCAAGTTCATCGTGCGCACCGTCTCCGGTGTGGACGACTTCGCCGCCATGCACGAGGTGGTCACCCGCCGCTACCGGCGGTTGCGTGACGAAGGAAGCGAGGCTGGTTCTTCCGGAGGGAAAGCCCAGGGGTTTCCCGGCTTGGTCCTGGTCGATGGCGGTTTGGGTCAACTTCACGCCGCTACTGCCGCTCTCGATGATCTTGAGATCACTAACCAGCCCGTGGCTGCGATCGCCAAGAAAGAGGAAGTCATCTACGTGGCCGGCCAGGAGAGCGAACCTGTGGTCCTCGACCGCCATTCGCCCGTGCTACACCTGGTGCAGATGATCCGCGACGAATCCCACCGCTTCGCAGTCACTTTCCACCGCAAGCGCCGCCAGATGCGCGACCGGGCTTCGGAGCTGTTGGAGGTTCCCGGAATCGGCGAGCGTACCCGGCAACGGCTGTTGCAGCATTTCGGCAGCGTCCGTGCCGTGCAGGAAGCGGACGCCGCCGCGCTCAGCGCGGTGCTGACCCGCGCCCAGACGGAAGCGGTGTTGAAGCACTTCTCGAAATCACCGACGCCCTGATCTTCCGGTTCCTCGAAAGAAACGTTCTAGCCAAGTCCATCACTACCGTATGAAAGCACCCACGCACGTCAGGCCTTCCGCTGAGGTTTGCGTGGAGCACTACTTTAGAATGTCGTACTGATTGCGGACTTTACCGGGTTGTTGAGGAAGGAGCTCCATGCCAAATCCAAATGCGCTTGTTGGACTGGTTGGTCGCATCGACCCGCCGGTTGAAAAGCTCAGCGTCACCGAGTACCTGCGCAAGTATCCGGGCGGCGTTGCCGTCGTGCTGGAGGGCGAGCAGACAGCCCGTTTGCTGCCGGGGGACCGCACGGCCGGGATGCTGGAAATACTCGAACAGTTACGACAATTACGCGCACCCGTGTACCTGGAGGTGCGTCCTGAGAGCAAGGAAATTACACGTTTGCTGATTCCGCTGGTGACGCGAGTGTCCAATGTTTCGGAAAGCGGAGCCGACTTCGAAGTCGATCTCCAAGCTTCGCACGCGCGGCATCAGGTGAAACGAAAGAACCCCGATTTCGCGCAGTTGTTGGAGACATTGCGTGCAGCTCGCGAGAAAAATGCCACTCTCATCGTGACCGAGGCAGACGACCACGAAATCATTGACGCGCGGCCGAGTGAGGTGGAATCGAACTTGCGGCCCGGCGCGATTCCTACACCGGGCAAAGAAGGTCCTGGATGGTTTCGCCGCCTGTGCCGCCGCTGGTTCGGCTGCCTCTGCTGCGTAACGCCAAAGCGCGCGCAGGAACTCTTTGATCTGTGCAGCGCTACCACATGCAATCCGCTCACAGTGCCGGCGCCCTGCATCCCTTTTCTTTACCCTGACGATGGCTGCTGGGCGCGGGCCCATGAGATGTGCCGGCTCATGATCGCTGCGGGCGCCAAACCAAGAAAGGTTTGGATTGATGGCAAGCTTCGCGTAAATACCAAGAACAACCCCAACTGCTTTGTGAAGTGGGGCTGGCATGTGGCTCCCATCATTTGCGTTCGTCGACGACGCTTCGGCCAAAGCGAAAACATGGTGATCGACCCTTCATTGTTCACCACGCCGGTGACCGAAGCCACTTGGAAGGGCGTGCAGGGTGATCCGAACGCCACCCTTACGGAGACTGCTGCTTCGGTGTACTGGCGCAACGCGATACCCACAGACCCCAACTACGTCGACACCAACTTTCGCCTTGCCTTTTACCGTCTGCAACTCAAGAACCGGTCTTTGCAGTTCGGGCCGCCGCCCTACGCGTTCTGCCCGTAGTTCCTGTCGCTGCGCTCCAAACCGCCAATGATCCTGCCTTCGGTGGTGATTCTTCTGCTCCTGCCTCAGGCAGCTCGCCGCGCAGGCCGGGCTCGCTGCCGGTTTTGACTTCCGATCACCCGATGACCCGATCACCAGATCGCCCGATCTTCCACCATCCCTCTTTTCTGTCCAGCAGCACTGGCTTAGAATTCTAGGCAAACAAGTGGTGACGGGTACGCGGTGACGAGTAGAGGTGATTCATATGCATCGCCCGACCTTGAAAGCCGCTCTGGCAATCGCGATTCTGGTTTTGACTTCCTGCGGTGTAACTCCTCCTTCTGAAACCGGCAAGAAAGCCGAGGCTAGGAAGCCTCCAATTCCGCCAGGGCCCATCACCGGCCGGACCGCGTTCTGGGAGATGTATCGATCGGCCCACGCTTGGTCGCCGGACGTGGTTCCGCTCGCGCTCGAAGACAAGGAGCTTCCCGGCTACAAAACCGCTGACGGTAAAGCCGCGATGTGGAAGGCCACCTTCGGCTCGCCGAAACTCCATCAGTTCAGGGTTTTTTCATATTCCATCGCCGACTTGAAACCCGACGTCGTACCGGGCGTCATGATTGGCAACACCCAGCGTTGGAGCGGTCCGGTGAACGAGGCCCTGCCGTTTGAAACCTCTGACTTCAACATCGACTCCGACGCCGCTTACCAGAAAGCCCTGGCTCAGGCCGCGCCGTGGACGCGCAAGAATCCCGGCAAAGACGTTTCTTTTACTCTCGGCAACTCCTCACGTTTTAACGGGCCGGTTTGGTACGTGCTTTGGGGCGAGAAGAAGGCCGGTTACTCTGTCTATGTGGATGCCAGGACCGGAGCAATCGTCAAAGGCAAATAGGGCATGAATGACTTCCGCGCTGCTCATGTAGCGGGAGCCTGCACCGTTTGAGGCGAAACGTGCGTGCGATAATTTGAGCTCGCGCAACTTCAGCGCAGAGGTTGGCCGTGCCTGAGCTCCCGGACATCGTTGTTTATATCGAAGCGCTGGAGCAACGCGTTCTGGGGCGCGTTCTGGAGCGCGTGCAGATCGCCGGTCCGTCGCTGTTGCGGACGGCCACACCTGCGATCGAAACCGCTCAGAACCGTCAGGTCACCGGGCTGCGCCGGCTAGGCAAGCGCATCGTCATCCAGCTTGAGGCCGATCCTGGCGGCGAACCGTTTTTCCTGGTTTTCCATCTCATGATCGCTGGACGCTTGCACTGGAGCGACCGTAAGAAAATTCCCGACGGCCGGCGCACGCTTGCGGCCCTGGACTTCGATTCCGGTACGCTCACGCTCACCGAAGCGGGTGCGAGGAAACGGGCGTCCCTGCACGTGGTCAAAGGAGAAGCCGGGCTGGCCGCCTTGGATCCAGGTGGCATCGATGTGTTCTCGTCCGGCGCCGAGAAGTTCGCGGCCGTCCTGACCGCCTCCAATCACACGCTGAAGCGTGCGCTCACCGATCCGCATCTCTTCAGCGGAATTGGCAATGCTTATTCTGACGAGATCCTTCACCGCGCGCAGCTCTCACCCGTCGCTCTCACGCAGCGCTTGCGGCACGAAGAAATCGTGCGGCTTTACGACGCCACGCGCGAAACCTTGACCGAGTGGGCGCAAACTCTGCGCGGGGAAAAGGACGCGAGCGGCAAGTTTCCTGAAAAAGTCACTGCCTTTCGCGAAGGCATGGCGGTGCACGGACGCTATGGCCAGCCTTGCCCGCGCTGCGGGACCAAAGTGCAGAGGATCCGTTACGCGTCCAACGAAACCAACTACTGTCCCCGGTGCCAGACTGGAGGCAAGCTGCTGGCCGACCGCTCTCTCAGCCGTCTGCTGCGCGAAGACTGGCCACGCTCGCTCGAAGAATTGGAAGAGCGGCGCTCACTAGCCGTGGGGTCGAATGCCAGGCTCAGTGCACCGGGTCCCACAAAACCAGCATCACGTCGGCACGAGTGAAGGACATGCTCTGGCTCCCCGCTGCGGGCCCATGCGAGCAACATGCAGTCCGGGGCGTCAGCGGCCACGAGCGAATTCTACACTCGATCTGCCCCTCTCGGACCTTGGCACCCAGCCCTCCAGATGCTCGAGTGTCGAGGATTGACCCGAACATCCTGCGCCTGCCATGATGGTGGCCATGCCCGAGCGCAATCTTCAGATCGCCAGGTTCATTGGCGAGACCGCGAGCCTGGCTTATTGTGACGTGTGCCGGCTCGTTTTCCGTACCCGCCAGGAATTCCTTCTTGATCCCGCACAGGCGCGGCAGCAGCTTCAGTCGGACTTCGACAAACACGAATGCAAGCCGCAGCAGCAGGCTGTGGACGACGCGCTCGAGCGCATCAAGTAGCCAGGTTTATTTCGCGGGCTTGACCTGCCCAAGCAGCATAAATCCACAAACTTTCATGCCGGCCTTGAGGAGCGCACCACGCGACGCCTTGTTTCCGATTGGGCAACGAGCAGCGGGCAGTTTGCCCGCCGCGTAACACGCCTTTTTTACTTCTTGCAGGATGAAGCTCGCGTACCCGCGCCCGCGGCAATCCGGCCGGACTTCCATGTAGAGATCAACAAACGGCGGGTTGTAGTGCGTCATGAATCCGCCAGTGGCAACGATCTCACCTCGGATTTCAAGCACGTAGTCGCCTAAAGGTTCGACGCGATGGTCGAAGACATGGTCCTCCTTGTTTCTGGGCCGGACTCGAGCGCCGGCGATGCTGAGCTCAGTTGCGGTCTGGTCGGCGAACAGGGCGGTATCGGCGTTAATGTCTCGCGCGAACTCAAACAGCATGGTGGAGAGCAACGGATCGTTGCTCTGGCATTCGACGTACTTGACTCCCGACCCGGCCAGCAGCTCCGCGAAGGTCAGCCTCGAATGCTTTCTGAGCGCGGGGACCAAGTAGAACTCGAACAGCGTGTCCCTGCCGGCTATTTCCTGGCCTTTGACTGAGCCATAACCGGCTTCGGCGCCGTCCAGGGTCAGCAGGTAAGAGTCCGTCCAGCCGCGTTCGTGACAAGCGTTGTAGCGGACTTGAAAATTGCTTTCCTGAAGAAACAATGCGCGCAGGTGTTGGATATCTTCGAGTTTGGCTTTGAGAGCCTTTGCGATCATCTGCCGCTTTCAAAATCCCTGTTTGATCAAGTCGTCTACGGTGAGCTTGCACGGGGCCGTGCCCTGGGCGATTTTCTCCGCATACTTGGCCAGGACATCGACTTCGATATTGAGCGGGTCGCCGGCGCCCAGTGTACGGAGGTTCGTCGCCTGGTAGCTGTGCGGGATAATAGCAATCTCCACGCGCGTACCCGCAATCTTGGCCACCGTCAGGCTAATGCCTTCCACGGCGATCGACCCCTGGGTGACGATGTACTTGGTCAACGACGCCGGAACGTCAATCACCAGGCGCCAATCTTCGCCGCCGGCAATTTTGTGGAGACTCACAAGTTCGGCCACTCCGTCCACGTGGCCTTGCACGATGTGGCCGCCGAGACGGGCTTGGGCTTGCGCGGGAAGCTCCAAGTTGACCAGCGAACCTGCCTTGAGCTGGCCGAGTGACGTGCGTTCGAGCGTTTCTTCGGCCAGATCGGCGGAAAACTTCCCGCTGCCGATCTCAACTGCGGTCAAACAAACGCCGCTCACCGCCACACTGTCGCCGGTCTTGAGCTCGGATGGGATGCTCTTTGCACTGACGCTGATACGGGTGCGCGCTGCGGCATTTTTCCCCGCCAGGCGGCGAAGGTCGGTGATGGTTCCTGTCTCTTGAATCAGCCCGGTGAACATTTACTTCTTCTCTCCCGGTGCGGCCGCGGACGCGTAGGGATCGCGCAGGTAGCCTTCCACGGCAAAATCTTCGCCAAAACGGTGCAGCGCGATGTCGTGAACTTGCGCGGCTTCGCTCAGGCGCTGATACCCGGCGCCGCCGGCGAACGGCACGGAGCCTGTCCCGGCCAAAATCTTGGGCGCGTAGTACAGAAACACCTTGTCCACGATGCCCGAGGCCAAGGCAGCCCAGTTTACCAGTGCGCCGCCTTCGATCAGCAGGCTGGTTATTTCCATTTGACCCAAGCGGGCCGCGATCACTTGCAAGTCCGGCCGCCCATTGCTGGTCCCCAGCGGCATTTGTTCCACGCGAATACCGCGGCCTTCCAACTCCTTCTTTTTGTTTTCCTCGGCGAAGGAGCAGAAGACCAGCACGTCGTCGTGCGCCGTTTTGACCAGTCGCGAGTCCACGGAGAGCCGCAGGCGCGAATCCAGCACCACGCGCAGCAGCGGCCGCCGGCGGGGAAGACCGGTGCGGTCAGTGAGCAGAGGGTCGTCGGCGACGATCGTTCCCACACCGACCATGATGGCGTCCGATTCATGACGCAGTTGCTGCACGTGCGTCCTCGCTTCAGAGCTGGTGATCCATCCGCCCGTGGCTCCGCCCGCGCCCAACGCGGAAGGAAGCGGCGACTCGCCGGGCGGCGGCGCGATCTTGCCGTCGAGCGTCATGCCGGACTTCAGTGTCACCAGCGGCCGTCGCGTGCGAATGTAACAGGCGAAGCTCTCATTCAGACGGCGTGCCTCGCCTTCGAGCAGCCCAGTCTCCACCGTGATTCCGGCAGCGCGCAGCTTCTCAAACCCCTTTCCTGCAACCAGCGGGTTGGGGTCGGCCATAGCCGCCACCACGCGGCGAACGCCGGCGGCGATCACTGCGTCGGCGCAAGGGCCGGTGCGTCCCTGATGGCTGCAGGGCTCAAGATTCAAATAGAGCGTGGCGCCGCGCGCCTTGGCTCCGGCCTCTTCCAAAGCGATGACCTCGGCGTGCTTCACGCCGTCGTAGGTATGAAATCCTCTGCTCGTGACTTCGCCTTTCGCGCTTACCACGATCGCTCCGACGCGCGGGTTGGGCGAAGCCAGGGCGGTGCCCTGGCGGGCGAGCTCCAGCGCCTGGCGCATGTAGTGTTCGTCGTCTTGCGGGTTGAAGTTCATGCCGTGAACAAGGACTTCACAAAATTGTCAGCGCTAAAAGGAAGTAGATCGCTGGCCTTTTCGCCCACGCCGACGTAGCGCACCGGCAAGCCCAGCTCGCGGGAGATAGCCACCACCACGCCGCCTTTGGC
>DATFXI010000162.1:0-22730 GCA_035316085.1 Candidatus Angelobacter sp. | reverse complement strand
AGACAGCGTGCCTTGCCGGCCCAAACTCCAGTGGCCAAGATGTTCCCGCGAGGGGCGAGAGTTCCTTCCCGAAACTGCTGCATCCTTCAACATGGCGCCTCCTAGAAATTAAGCCGCGCACCAAGCTGGATCTCTCGCTTGGGGAAGTCAGCGGTAAAGCCCAGTGGTTGGGTCGGCAGGAGTGCCGCGCTGCCATGGACGTTAAAGGGTGGTGCAAAGGCCGAACCGACCACGTCATTGACGGTGGAGTAGTTCGTCCGGTTGAAGAGATTGAAAGCTTCCGCGGTGAAGCGAAGGCTGGCTTTTTCGCTCACCTGGTAACGCCAGCCCAGGCGCAAGTCCACGTTGGCGTAGTCCGGACCGATGCCGCTGTTGCGTCCCGCACCGACCGGCCGGTCAGCAAAGTTCGTGCGATCGCCGTTCACGTCGGGTCCGGCATAAAGATTGAACGGATGGGAGCTGCTGTATTGCACGACCGGCGCCAACTCGAATCCGCGCAAGACCCGCGACTTAAACGGACTCTCCATGACCGCCGCGACAACCATCCGGTGGCGCTGATCGAACGAAGTGAGAGCGCGCTCGGCGGAAGGCTGCGCCTGGTTGTTGGCCCAGTAGTCGAAGTCCGGCGAATCGTCCAGGGCCTTGCTGTAGGTGTAGTTCGCCAGCACGGTAAAGTAATGGCTGAAACGCTTCTTGAGTTCCAGAGTACCGCCCTGGTACAGCGCTCCCGCCGTGGAGGAAAAGACGTTGTTGTTAAACCGATTGATGTCCGCAAAGCACGGATTGTTGACCAATACCTTGCACTGGGTGGCGCCCCAGTTCTGGAAGGGCAGACCGTTGGTGCCGGGTACGTTGGCGGTGATGGGCGCCCCGGGCAAAAGGTTCACGTCTGTGGTGCGACCCAAATGAAGCGTATGGACGTAAATGTAGTTGGCAGAGACCGACAGCCCCGGCGCCAGTTCGCGCTCGATGCCAAAGGAAGCCTGCTGCGCGTAGGGACCCTTGAAATCCGGCGTTACGGCGAAGGTGATGGCATTGGGCGGCAATGGGCCCGCGTTGTTTACCGCGATGCCGAAGGGCGCGAGATCACCGGGCGTAATGCAGCCACTAGCCCCCGGAGCCGGCTGGCCGCAATTGATCTTCCCCTGGGCAAGCAGAGTCTGGAAGATCGCCGCGGAGTTGACAGCCGGATTTCCCGGGAGGCCGTTCAAGGGAACAACAAACGCCGTCGCCAGACGGCCGCTGCTCAGGTCGCTGTATTGCGCTGCCGTGGTCTCCACTTGCAGGATGACTGGCGCGTAGAAGATACCGTAGCCGCCACGAACCACCGTCTTGTGGTCGTGGAAGGGATCCCAGGCGAAAGAGACTCTCGGAGCAATGTTGTTGTACGAGGTGTTGATGAAGGCGCGCTGGTCAATCTCGTAACGGAGCCCGACGTGCAGGGTGAGATTGGAACGAACTGTCCAGTCATCCTGGAAATAAAGACTGGTCCAGGGCAGGTTGGTCGTCACCGTGGGTGATCCGAAGCCCTGGAGATACGCCCCGGGCAGACCCAAGCTGAAGGATTGCAGGGCATTGATCGTGGCCGACGAAGCCGAAAGGCCGCAAGCAGCCGGCACCTGCAAACATGGACTCAGGATCCCGCCGGGGAGATCGACAAAAGCGAAGTCTCCGGCCATGAACGTATAATTCCGCGTCTTGTTGCCGCGCAAGATCTCATCTATGCCCAGCTGGAGCATGTGGTTACGGTGAACCCGGGTCAAGTTGTCAGCGAACTCGTAGTCGCGTTCTTTAGAAATGTTGGGAAGGGCGACGTTCTCTCCGAGGGAGCCAAAACCGGCGATCGAGAGAGATGGAATCCCCACGTTGTTGGGCACAAGATTGTATTGGTTGATGTTCCACTGCGCCCGGACCTCATTGAGTGTGCTGGCGTTGAACGTGTGCAACCAGGAAGCCTGCAGAGAGCTGGTCCATTGCAACTCGGAAAAACCGCTGGAAAAGCCGGCAAGGGACTGCACGCTGGGATCGGTCTCGTCCAGATGCGCCGCGATATACCGCAGTGAAGCCTGGTTCCTATCGTTGAATTGATGGTCCACCCGCACCGATCCTTGATGAGACGTGATGGGGAAAGGGAGGAGTCCTCCATCCTTTTCAAACTGATTGACAATGAACGCTTTCAACGGACTGCCGGCAGGATTCACCGTCAGGATGTTCTGCAATACTCCGGCGCAGGTCGCGGCCGGAAGCGCCGGCTGGCCGGTAAGACAAGGCACCGGAGTCCCGCCCATGGCCGCCAATTGGTTGAGAATGGTTTGCTGGCCGCTGCTGGGCGCGAACATGTTGCTGTTGGTCAGCAGAGGGACTGCAGATTGCTTTTGTTGGAGAAGACCTTCGTACGCCAAGAACATAAACGTCTTGTCCTTCTTTGGCGCAAAACCGAAGGTCCCGCCGAACTGCTGGCGGCTGAGAGAGTTCTTGACAGGTTGTCCCTGGGCCGTGAGTGAAAACG
Organism: Candidatus Angelobacter sp.; assembly: GCA_035316085.1. Taxonomy (GTDB): domain Bacteria; phylum Acidobacteriota; class Terriglobia; order Terriglobales; family Acidobacteriaceae; genus Angelobacter. The sequence continues at coordinate 20,221 of DATFXI010000162.1, read as the reverse complement.
GCTGGCCCGGCGTCAGCGCCTGGCTGAAAGCAAAGGGATCGCGGGCATCCATCGCATCATCACGGAAAAAGGCATAGAGCGAGCCATGCGGAACATTGCCGGCGGATTTGGTCACAATGTTGACTGAAGCTCCGCTGGCGCCTCCAAGGGCCGCGGAATAATTCGCGCGATTGAGCTGGAACTCCTGCACCGCATCCTGGCTCACGTTGGTCATCACGAACTGGGAATAGCCGGTGAAGTTGCCACCGTCTACTGTGACGTTGTTGCCGCGTCCGTTGCTGCCGTAAAACGAGAGCCCGGACTGGGGCACTTCTTTCGGACGGAAATCGCGGCTATCGGTGATGGTGACGGACTGGGTCACGCCCGGCATCAGCAGGCTGAAGCTCAGGTAGTCGCGGCGGTCAATGGGCAGGCCGTCAATGTACCGCTGGTCGACCGTAGAGGCCTGGGATGGCCGCTCCACGTCCACGATCGGACCCTCGTTCGCTTCAACCTTGACCTCTACCGCCTCGGAGGTTCCCGATATGCGTAGACGAAAATCGATGATGGCGGTTTCACCCAGCGTGACTGTGACGCCCTTCCGCTGCTCGGACGTAAAGCCCTTGCTCTCCGCGGTGACGCTGTAAACAGCCGGCGGGAGTCCGCCGAAGCGATAGTGTCCATTCGCGTCGGTGATCGTGCTGTGCTGGAGGCCTTTGGCAGTTTCAACCGCGATGACGGACGCTTTCACCATCACGGCGCCGCTTTGATCGACCACGGTGCCGCTGATTTCGCCTGATGTGCCGACCTGTGAATGGATAAAACTTGTGAACAACAAAAACAGAACGGAAAGCCTGCTGCTCAACAGCAGCACCCTGGACCCCATGACTCGTCTCCTTGATACCCTCAAATACCTTCTGAGCACAATGCCCGTGGCCGGATGCATCCTCGCGGATGGCGTTGGTGAGAATCTCTTCCCAGCCTCGGGACTTTTTGGTTGGCGGCAGTGTGCCTTTCTCGGATGCGAAAAATCCACTCAATATCGGTAGCCGCCAGTTCCTTTGGTAATGCGGAGAAGCCTTAGACTAACTGGATTCCCACGCACAGGCTAATGCCGTCGCGCCTCTGATCTACCTATCTCCCCGAGGATTCGCTAAAATGATTCAGTGTATGTCCCTGTCCAAAGCCCAAGCTCTGGATTACTTCCGCTCCGATGACCTGATCGGCATTGGTATGGAAGCCGACCAAGTCCGCCGGCGGCTGCATCCTGAGGGCGTGGTCACCTACATCATCGACCGCAACATTAATTACACGAATTTCTGCACCGAATACTGCACGTTCTGCGCGTTCTACGCTCCGGTGAAGGGCCCCGGCCGAGCCAAAGGCTACGTCCTGGACTTTGAGACCATCTACGAGAAAATCCGAGAGACGGTTGAACTTGGCGGCACGGGCGTTCTAATGCAGGGCGGGCTGCATCCCGATTACAAGATTGAGTGGTACGAAGAGATGCTAAGGGGCATCAAACAGCGTTTCCCCAAGATTCACCTGCATTGCTTTTCGGCATCAGAGATCATTCACTTCGCTGAAGTCAGCGGTCTTTCGATCGAAGACACCATCAAGCGGTTGCGCGATGCCGGCCTGGACTCGATCCCCGGCGGCGGCGCGGAAATCCTGGACGACGAAGTCCGCTACAAGATCGCCCGGCTCAAATGCCTGACCGAAGATTGGATCAACGTCCATCGCACCGCGCATAAGCTGGGCATGCGCACCACGGCCACCATGATGTTTGGGGTCGGCGAGACCCACGAACACCGAGTCAACCACTTCCAGCGCCTCTACGACCTGCAGGAAGAGACCGGCGGCTTCACCGCGTTCATCCCTTGGAGCTTCCAACCCAAGAACACCGCGCTCGGCGGACGCCACTGGGACGAAGCCACCGCCGTGGAGTATCTGAAAGTGTTGGCCATCTCCCGGATGTATCTCTCCAACTTCCTCAACGTGCAGTCGAGCTGGGTCACGCAGGGTCTCAAGGTCTGCCAGCTGGGTCTGCGCTTCGGCGGCAATGATGTGGGCTCGGTAATGCTCGAAGAAAACGTGGTCCGCTCCGCCGGCGTCACCAACTGCACCACCGAAGAGGAATTGCGCCGCATGATCCGCGAAGCCGGGTTTGTCCCTAAACAAAGAGACACGCTCTACCGGCAATACTTCCTGAATTAGTTTTCTGAAAACCCAATCCCGCCACCCTGCCATGCGCTAGCTTGTGTTGAACTATTCGCTCAGTACCTGATGCACGAAGGAGATGGCAATGGATCCTTTTCCAACAGCAAACGCCACACGCTTGACGCTGCCACCCCGAATGTCGCCGACGGCAAATACGCCCGGCAGACTGGTTTCAAGCGCCATGCAGCCATCAAGCCAACGCGTATTGGGGACGGCGCCGGTCATGACGAACATATGGCTTATGTCGCGGGTCTCAACTTGCCCGGTTTGGATGTTCCGCCAGCGGACGCGCTCGAGATGATCGCCGCCTTCGAGCTCGGCGGGCAAGTTGCACACAAATGGTGCAACCGGGCACTCGCCAATCGGGCTGTTCCCGAACGACGACAGGAACCTCGCACATCGGGTAGAATGATGGGATTCACCTTCAGCCTTGGAGCCGTCCTTTTGAACGTGGTCTTATCCAGTTTCGTGCTGATGCTTGCTGCTGCGAGCGTGCAAAAGGGCATCGTCCAGTATTTCAAGAAGCAGTTCCTGGACCAGACCTTCCGCGGCCTGTACACACCCAACGCCTTCGACCTGGCTCTGCTCATTCCCTATTTCGTGGTCATGGTCATTCTGGCCGGATACGGTCTGCACCGCTACGCGCTGGTGTACATGTATTACAAGAACCAGAAGAACCGGACCACCGAACCCCCAAGCCGGTTTGACGAACTGCCACGGGTGACAGTACAGTTGCCGATCTTTAACGAGCAATTTGTGGTGGACCGCCTGGTGGAAGCCATCTGCAAGCTCGAGTACCCCAGGGACAAGCTCGATATCCAGGTGCTGGACGATTCGACGGATGAAACGGTTAGCGTGGCCTCGGCGGTGGTCGAGCGCTATGCTGCATTGGGCCATCCCATCACCTATATTCACCGCACCAATCGTGAGGGCTTCAAGGCCGGAGCGCTGGCCAACGGTATGCGCACCGCGAAGGGCGAGTTCATCGCTATCTTTGACGCCGACTTTGTTCCCTCGGAGGACTGGATCCTGCGCGTGGTCCACCACTTCGCCGACCCCACAGTGGGCATGGTGCAGACCCGCTGGACGCATCTCAACCGCGATTACTCGTTCCTGACCGAAGTGGAAGCCATCCTGCTCGACGGGCATTTCATCCTGGAGCACGGCGGCAGGTCGCGCAGCAAGGTGTTCTTCAACTTCAACGGAACCGCCGGGATGTGGCGCCGCCAGGCGATCGAAGACGGCGGTGGCTGGCAGCACGACACGCTCACCGAAGACACCGACCTCTCCTATCGCGCGCAACTCAAGGGCTGGCAGTTCCGATATGTGCAGGACATCGAATGTCCCGCTGAGCTCCCCATTGAAATGACGGCCTTCAAAACCCAGCAGGCGCGCTGGGCCAAAGGCTTGATCCAGACCGGAAAGAAAGTCTTGCCCAGGGTCTTCAAAAGCGACGTGCCGTGGCGCACGAAAGTCGAAGCCTTCTATCATCTGACCGCCAACATCAGCTATCCGTTGATGATTATTCTCTCCACGCTATTGTTGCCCGCCATGATCATCCGCTCCTTTGGCGGCTGGTTCCAGATGCTGCTGATTGATTTGCCGCTGTTTCTGGCCTCCACGTTTTCCATCTCCAGTTTCTATCTGGTGTCGCAAAAAGAGTTGCTACCCAGAAAGTGGCCGCGGACGTTTCTGTATCTTCCCTTCCTCATGTCGCTGGGGATCGGGCTGACCTTGACCAACACGCGGGCTGTGCTGGAAGCATTGCTCGGAATCAAATCGTCATTCAAACGCACGCCCAAGTATCGCGTGCAATCGAAGGCCGACCGCGCGCTGGGGCAGAAATACCGTCGTCGCCTCGGCCTGGTGCCGTGGTTGGAACTACTGGTGGGATCTTACTTCGCAGTGATGTGCTGGTACGCCTATAGCAGTGAGAATTATTGGACCATTCCCTTCCTGTTCCTGTTCGTGCTCGGATACTGGTGCACCGGCTTAATGTCGTTGCTCCAGGGACGCTGGGATCGGTTCTCAGCCAAACAGGAGCCGCATACTAAGCCTTTCCCCGTAGGCGTATAAGGGATTTTGCAGCGTCGCCGTCACAACGGTCTGCTATGCTTAACGCTGCTGATGAAAATTCTTTTTGTGATTCTGTTACTTTCGGTTGCGGCCGTCCTGGTGACGGTCGTGGCCATGTGGTGGCGTCTGCGCTGGCACCTGCGCAAGTCTGACAACGCGCTCAAGAAAACTCTGTCTGAGATCCAGCCGGAGCATGAAACCGCCGACGCTGAGTAAACGAGTCGCGACGCAGCTCATCTGCCTGCGCCTTCGGCCGCCGAACCCAGGAAGCCTGTTAGGATTCTAAGTATGTCATCTTCGTCTGTTGTGCCCCAGCTCCGGGAAATCACGGTCGCTCACAGCCCGGATTCCGACGACGCGTTCATGTTTTACGGCTTGGCGACGAATAAAGTCCGGGTACCCGGGTTGAAGTTCAATCACACCCTGACCGATATTGAGACGCTGAACCGTAAAGCCATGGAAGGTGTCTACGACGTGAGCGCGATTTCCTTCCACGCCTACCCTTACGTTCAGGACAAATACGCACTGATGGCCTGCGGCGGGAGCGTGGGCGAACAGTACGGTCCCATGGTGGTGGCTCCGCGTGCCTTCTCTCCCGCCGAACTCAAGCACATGCGGGTAGCAGTCCCCGGCACCATGACCACGGCCTACCTGGCACTGAAGCTCTTCGCGCCGGAGATCAAAACCACAGTCGTGCCTTTCGATCAGATCATCCCTGAGGTTGTTGCCGGAAATCATGAAGCTGGGCTCATCATCCACGAAGGCCAGCTCACTTATGAAAGCTCCGGGCTGTGCAAAATTCTGGACTTGGGACGCTGGTGGCACGAGCAGACCGGGTTGCCGCTGCCGCTGGGCGGGAACGCCATCCGACGCGGACTGGGGAAAGAGTTGATGGTCACCATCACACAGGCGCTGCGTGAGAGCATCCAGTACGGGTTGGACCATCGCGAGGAAGCTCTCGCCTACGCCATGCAGTTCGCCCGCGATCTTGACACGCAAAAAGCCGACCGCTTCGTGGGCATGTACGTGAACCAGCGCACGCTGGACTACGGCCCCGACGGCCGCGAAGCCGTGGCGCGCTTGCTGGAGATGGGACACCAAGCCGGCATTATCCCGCACCGGCCCAGTGTGGAGTTTGTGTAGGAATCGGCCCGGCGATTGCGCAGTTAGGCGCGGATCCGAGCCTTGTGTTTCCGGCCGATCTTAGTACCGGCCACGATAACCGCCGCCGCCGCGGTTACCACCTCGACCACCGCCGAATCCACCGCGCCCACCGCCGCCGAAGCCTGCGCCGCCTTTATTCACTTTGGGACGGGCTTCGTTGACGTTCAGCGCGCGCGAGCCCAGCTGTGCTCCGTTCATCGCGTTGATAGCCTTCTCGGCTTCTTCATCATTGGCCATTTCTACAAAGCCGAAGCCGCGCGGCTGGCCCGTATCACGGTCCTTCAGGATCGTAACGTTATCGACCTGCCCATAAGCTGCAAAAGCCTGCCGAAGTTCGTCTTCAGAAACATTGAAATCCAGATTGCCTACGTAGATATTCTTCATGCGGTCCTTCTTAAATGAGATACAGGCGCCGTGACACTGGCGTAGCTGCGATTTCGCGGATGATTGGAGCAGACTTCAGAGAACTTAACCTCTCTCTCTTTGTGCGATAAGCCTACGCTTCTAGGTTAGAAGATGCAAATCTAAATAAAGAGGCTAGTTTTGTGCGTTGCTATCGGTGGCATGGATGATCGTTGCTCGAGCCGTTTGACCTATAATTGATCTTTAGGAGGAACTATGTCACTTCTCGGTCTCCTTCTACTCCTAGGAGTTACGACGCCACAGGACCAGGCGGCTTCGATCCAGTCTTCTGGCGACTGGCGGGCTACGCCGGTGTTTACCGCGGAGCAATTCAACGCAGCAAGAAACCTTCAACGCCGTTCGCAGCGGACGCGCGTGGATGCGCGGAAGGCCGACTCGAATACCTGCTATGCCATCAAGAGCTACATTTTTGAACGGGAAGACGGCAATGCTCCGGTTCTGGTGGCAACCACCACCTGCACTCCAGCCAACACTTTGCGCTGGCAACAGGTGGACCGTCCGCCCGAAGTCAGGTTGATTCCAGCCAAGTAAAGTGGGGGGCGATCGGCTCACCAGCTCTGTCTTGGGGGGGAGAAGAGTCAGCCCGGCGTCTTCTCCATTTGGAGATACATCTGGTCTTCGCCGGTCTTGGCGAATCCCAGCCGCTCGTACAACCGCGCCGCGGGATTGCTCTTGAGCACCTGTAAGCGCACCGGAATCATCGCCTTCCGTCCTTGTTCCACCAGTTCGCGCACCAGGCCACCGCCGATGCCGCCGCTGCGGTGCTCAGAGAGCAACGCGATGTCCACCAGCGTGATGAAGTCCTTGGTCCTGTGGACAATCATCCTACCCACCGGCGTCTGATCCAGTTCAATGATCTCCCAGACGGCTTGCGGGTATGCGGTGCGGTACCAGTTCTGCTGCGCCGCAAACTGCGTGCGCAAGAAGGCTTCTTGTTGCGCGCTGTTCCAGCCAAACCCCGCAATCTCCGCTTGCCGCGTGGTGGCATACAGCTTGAACTGGAACTCCTGGTCGTCAGGACGCACAGGCCGGCGCGAAATGTTCATGCCGCCTACAATAGCGCAGCATCGATCCCGACGCGGCAAAAAAAGGGCGGGCCTGCGCCCGCCCCGAAAAACAGCAAGGAGGGAATTAGTCGTCGTCTCCGTCACCATCCCGGTCGATAGGCTGGCCGGTAGATGGATCCAAAACAGCCTGTGATCCGCGGCAACCGGCACTCTAGTGTCGCGATGTTGAAGCTTCGTGTGGGACTGGTTAAGACTTCTTGAATCCTTTGCACGGACGCAACCGAGACGCTTTCGCTGCGGATTTCATACTCCTTTAATATTCGCCGTGTAAGCTGGCGGGCAAGATGAATTGGGCGGCACGAGGAACGTTGAGTCTGGAAGGAAAGCGACAGCGTCAAACCGCGGCTGAGCCGGCCGCTGCCGGTGCCCAAAAGATTTTTGTTGTCGAAGATGATTTGGACATCGCACGTCTGGTGCGCCATCACTTGGAAGGCGCGGGATTTCAAGTGCGCGGCTACACCTCAAACGCCGGCGTGCTGGCGGACGCTCAAAAAGAACGCCCGTGCCTCCTGCTGTTGGACATCATGGTCCCCGGTGGCGACGGCCTTGATCTCTGCCGCCAGGTTCGCCAGTCCGGTGCGCCTCTGGCTGCTACTCCTGTAGTTTTTTTAACTGCGAAAACCGCTGAGGCGGATCGCATTTTCGGCCTCGAAACCGGCGCCGACGATTACATCACCAAGCCTTTCAGTCCGCGCGAACTGCTGGCGCGGATCAAAGCTGTGTTGCGCCGCTGCGAAGCACCGCTGGCTCCGGCCTCGATCGTCGCCGGCGATCTGAGCATCGACGCCGACGCCATGACCCTGAGCGTACGCGGACAGATCACCGCCGCTACCGCTACCGAATTCCGGCTCCTGCATTATCTGGCTCGGCATCCCGGCCGCGTTTTCACCCGCGACCAGATCCTCGACGCTGTTTGGAAAGAAACCACATTTGTCAGCCCACGCTCGGTGGACGTGTACGTGCGCAAACTGCGCGAGAAGATCGAAGTGGATCCGGAACAGCCGAGGTATTTGAAGACCGTCCGCGGCACTGGCTACCGCTTCGAGACCCCCAAATAACCCGGCGAGCCCTCTAACTCGTTCGTTTCCCTCTTTTTATGCTTGCAACCTGGCCTTATTCCCTGCCATCTAATGCTTGACAACGAAACACTCACATCTGATAATGGAGTTGCTGTTATCATATTTAGTGTTTGTTTTCACGTAGTTACAAGCTTAGGAGGCAGTTTGCCATGGGCAAAATTATCGGAATCGATCTGGGCACCACCAACTCCGTGGTAGCGGTGATGGAAGGCGGCGAGCCCAAAGTTATCGCCAATGAAGAAGGTGGACGGACCACGCCTTCGGTAGTGGGGTTTACCAAGTCCGGCGAGCGTCTGGTAGGCCAAGTGGCCAAGCGCCAGGCCATCACCAATCCAGAGAACACCATTTACTCGATCAAGCGCTTCATGGGGCGCCGGTTCGACGAAGTCAGCGAAGAGATGAAGATGGTGCCTTACAAAGTCGTGCGTCAGGGCGACCACGTGGCCATTGTGGCCCAGGGAAAGGAATACACTCCGCCGCAGATCTCGGCGATGATTCTGCAGAAACTGAAGAAGGCTGCGGAAGACTATCTCGGCCAGCCGGTGACGGAAGCGGTGATTACGGTGCCGGCGTATTTCAATGACGCGCAGCGCCAAGCGACCAAGGACGCGGGCAAGATTGCAGGCCTGGACGTGAAACGTATCGTAAATGAGCCAACGGCGGCGGCCATGGCTTACGGCCTGGATAAAAACAAAAAAGAAGAAACCATCGCTGTGTATGACTTCGGCGGAGGCACCTTCGACATTTCGATTCTTGAAGTCAGCGAAGGTGTGATTGAGGTGAAGTCTACCAACGGTGACACCCACTTGGGCGGTGACAATATTGATCAGCGCCTGGTGGATTGGCTGGCCGACGAATTCAAGAAAGATGAAGGCCTGGACCTGCGCAGCAAAGGGAATGAGATGGCCCTGCAGCGTCTGCGCGATGCAGCCGAAAAAGCCAAAATTGAGCTTTCGACCACGATGGAAACCGAGATCAATCTGCCGTTCATCACTGCCGACGCCAGCGGTCCCAAGCACTTGGTCAAAAAATTGACCCGGGCGAAGCTCGAGCAAATGGTGGAAGACATCATCCAGCGTTCGGTCAACCCGTGCAAATTGGCGATGAAGGACGCGGGCGTGGACGCCGGCAAAATTGACGAAGTCGTGCTCGTCGGCGGACAGACGCGCATGCCTCGCATTCAGGCACTGGTGAAAGAAATGTTCGGCAAGGAGCCGCACAAAGGCGTGAACCCGGACGAAGTGGTTGCCGTAGGTGCCGCGGTGCAGGCGGGCGTACTCTCGGGCGACGTGAAAGACCTGTTGCTGCTGGACGTGACGCCATTGACTCTGTCCATCGAGACTTTGGGCGGCGTGGCCACGAGCATGATCCCGCGCAACACAACGATCCCCACGCGCAAGACGGAGACCTTCTCCACCGCTGCCGACAGCCAGACATCGGTAGAAGTTCACGTGCTGCAGGGCGAGCGGCCAATGGCCAAGGACAACCGCACGCTCGGCAAATTCCATCTGACGGGAATTCCGCCGGCCCCGCGCGGCATCCCGCAGATTGAAGTCACGTTTGATATTGATGCCAACGGCATCCTGAATGTGACGGCGAAAGATCGTGCGACTAACAAAGACCAGAAGATCACGATTACGTCTTCTTCCGGTTTGAGCAAGGAAGAAGTGGAGCGTATGGCGAAGGAAGCTGACGCCCATGCGGCCGAGGACAAGACCAAGCGGGAGCAGATCGAAGCTCGCAACCAGCTTGATGGTCTGGTCTATAACGTGGAAAAAATGCTCAAGGAGCATGGCGACAAAATCTCTGGCGACGAGAAAGGCAACGTGGAGTCTGCGTTGGGTGATGCCAAGAAAGCGCTGGAGAATGCTGACGCTGATCCGGCGGTCTTGAATTCAGCTCGCGAGCGGCTGACCCAGGCATCGCACAAGCTGGCGGAAGCCATGTACAAGTCTGCGCAGCCGCAGCCTGGAGCGGAGGCCGGTGCACCGTCCGGCGGTCCGTCAGACGGGGCAGCCAAGGAGAAGAAGGACGAAGGCGTGATTGACGCTGAGTACGTTGACGTGGACGAAAAAAAGAACTGACCGCGTCCGCAGGGCAGAAGGCGGCTGTCAAAGCCGCCTTCTGCGCAGTGCAGCAGAGAGGTGACACAGGTGAAACAGTATTTGGTTATCAAGATGGTCGAAGGGTTGGACAAAGTGGCGGGCTTGATGCCGCTTCCTGGGTTCTTCACCCTGGAGGCCGCCCAGCAGTTGGTGACGCAAGCGTGTGCCAACGAGCCGGGCGCGAGCTTTGTGATCCAGGAGGTTGGCGCGGCGTGAGAGCATCGGGGTGACCGGAAAACCGGAAGACCCTTACCGCGGATTTGCGCGGATAGCAGCGCGGATCAAGCAACAATTTAGGACGCCAATCAGCGCGTAACACGCGATTTGTGTTGGGAAGCAACACACGATGCGGGAATGAGGTCCAGCGCCAAGGGCGCGGCATTATGTAGCCCAGGGCGTAAGCCCTGGGTAGGCTGAAAAGTGAGGGCTTTAGCCCTGAGGTTTTCGCAGATGAAATACATGAAGCGTCGTGGACTGAAGCTGTTTGCCGTAGCCGCACTACTGCCCGTGATGGCCACGGGAATGCCCGCGCAAAATGTGAGCCAGCCCGCCCCGGCCGTCGCAATCATGAGCGCGGAAGACGCGGCCACGGTCAAGCAGGTCACGCAATTGGTGCGCGACTTTTTGGCCAACGTACCCAAGAACGATCCCAAAATCTTTGAGGTCTTTTTTGCCGACGACGTGCTCTACACCCGATCCGCCGGCGTGACCGTGAATAAAGCGGAGATCCTTAAGAATATTGGCGTTCGCGCCGCCAACGAGCCGCAGGCAACCTACGATGCTGACGATTTCACCGTCCACCCTTATGGCGACGTGGCGGTCGTGAATTTCCGGCTAATCCAGCACAACGGTGCTGTGACCAACTATTTCCGTAACACGGGCACGTTCCTCAAGCGTAACGGCAAATGGCAGGCTGTGGCCTGGCAGGCCACGCGAGTCCCTCCGGCGGAGATAAAGCCGTGAGATCCGCTCCCCTGCTGGCTGGCCTGCGGCTTTGGGCAACCGGCGCGGCGCCGGGGGTCCCCAGATCGGGCCGCTTTTGCCCGGGCTGGGGTGGAGGCGCCCGCGCAACAGAGCGCCGTTCCGCAGGGCGCGCGTCTCAAGCTCAAGTGGCAGGGCGACCCAGGAAATGATTTGAAAATTAAAATTTGAAATTTGAAATTTTAGACCGCAGAGCCTAAATTTCAAATTTGAAGTTTCAAATTTCAGATCTGATCTCATGGCAACTCCACCCAAAAAAGACTATTACGGCATGCTGGGCGTCAAGAAAAGCTCTTCGCAGGAGGAGATCCGTAAAGCCTTTCGTAAGCTCGCGCGCAAACATCATCCGGATGTGAATCCCGGGGACAAGAAAGCAGAAGAGAAATTCAAAGATATTTCTGAAGCCAACGATGTTTTGAGCGATCCCAAGAAGCGCAAAATCTACGACCAGCTGGGTTTTTATTCTGACAATATTGATCCCGCGGCGGCGGAGGCCTACGCGCGCGGGGGCGGTTTTGGCGCGGGCGGTTTCGGCGCCGGCCCGTTTCCCGGAGGCGGACAAAGCCAGGGTGCGCCGTTCGATTTCGGCGGGTTTGATTTCTCTGAAGGCGGGCGGCAAGGTGGGGGCTTCCGCGATATTTTCTCGAGCATCTTCGGGGGCGGTGCCGGGGCAGGGGTGCGGCCCGGGCCGGAGCACGGCAGCGACCTTGAATACCAGGTGAACATCGGCTTCTGGGACGCGATTCGTGGCACGGTGCTGCGCTTGAACATCAATCGCCAGGACGTCTGCAACAACTGCGGCGGCCGGGGCGTGGTGGGTGCGGCGGGCACGTGCCCGGAGTGCGGCGGCAAAGGCCAGGTCACACAGACGAGCGGGCGAATGAAGTTCAACATGACGTGCCCGCGTTGCGGCGGGTCGGGAAAAGCGCAGAACGTCTGCCCCACGTGCCACGGCGACGGCGTGGTGGAGCGCACCGAACCGCTGGAAGTCCGGGTGAAGGCTGGGACACGCGACGGCCAGCGCATCCGCATCGCCGGCAAGGGGAACGCCGGGGCAGGTGGCGGTCCGCCTGGCGATCTCTACATTATCATTCGCGCCGGCGAGCACCCGGTATTTCGCCGCGACGGTGATGACATCTACGTGACCGTACCGGTGGCGGCTTCTGAGGCAGCTTTAGGCGCGAGGATCGAAGTTCCGACCATTGACGGCCGTTCACAATTGCGCGTTCCGCCGGGCACGCAGAGCGGACAGAAACTGCGTTTGCGCGAAAAAGGCGTTCCTTCGGCGACCAAGGACAGCGTGCGTGGCGACCAGATCGTGGAAGTCAAGATTGTGGTCCCGGAGGCGCGCGATCTGAAAGCCCGCGAGCTGTGGCAGGAGTTGCAGAAGTTGAATCCCGTTGATCCAAGGCAGGAATTGTGGACGAAAGTATGATCCTTCTTAAAGAGGCAGAACATGGGCGCCAGGCGTAAATCCAAAGGAGCGTACATGATCTCCGCCGTAGCGGAGATGTACGAAATCCATCCCCAGACGCTACGCCTCTACGAGCGCGAGGGTCTGCTGAAGCCTTCGCGCACCGAGGGCAATACGCGCCTCTACACGGAAGAAGACTTGCAGAGGCTTGAGTTCATTCTGAACCTGGCGCGCGATCTAGGCGTAAATATCGCCGGAATCGCCATCATCATCCAGATGCGCGAGCGCATGGAAGAGATGAACCGGAACATGCAGGAGTTCGTCCGCTTTGTGCAAAGCGAGGTGGCCTTCCGCGCCAGCCATGCGCATGCCGATCCCAGCCAGGGCGCACTCATCCCCCTCCGCCGCGCGCCTTCGCCGCCTCAGGTAAAAGGCAAACGGAGATGAACATCTGGCCCGCCACTTTGACGCTGGGCTACTTCCCACGGCTGAGGGCAGCGATGCCGCACGTCAGCGCGACTGGATCAGGTGGCCGCAATCATCGTCTTCGGGTTCATCGTCCACGTCACGCCCGTGGATGGAGACAATGGTTTTGCGCACAGCGGGAGCTTCGGGATCGCAAAGTTGCCCGGCAGCGCGGCCGCCTACAGGAAGACGCTGATCTGCATTTTCGGCCGGCTCGTCTTCTTTCTCGGCGGAATCGGAAGAGACAAACCTCTCCGGATAAATACGCATTTTCTGGCGAAGACGCCGTTCGGCGTCGGCCCATTCTTTAGGGGCGCGGTCGGCTTGCCGCCGCGCCATGAGCGGAGTTTCCTTGTCTGCTTTGCGGAGTTGGTCACGCGGACCCATGGCAGTTCCTCCACTTCCGGACCGTAAGCGGTCCTGGCTCTCAGGTTGTCGGATTATTCACACATAGGATGCCGGCGTTGAGCGTTGGGAAACTGCTGGCCCGAGCACGTGCATGCGGGACGGCCACTCGCAAATCCCCGCAATCGAGCCGGAATTCGTGTTTCGCCGCGCCTAATTGACCTCAGCCCGCTTGCGGATGAATGCTGGCACGTCAAGATCATCAGGCTCCACGCTACCGCGCACAGCCTCGCTGACGGTGGCCAGGTTCGGCGTCTCGCGCGCTGGTGGCGGGGTAGTCCTGACCGCCATGGGCGAAGCCGCAACGCCGTTCCGCGTCCCAATCAGAGGCTGCGTGGGAACTGTCCGTGCTGTGGCGATGGCCGCCTGCACGGTCGAGGCGCCCCGCTCCTTGCGCTGGGGATGGCTGTTGCTGAATCCCGTCGCTATGACTGTGACTTTCACATCGTTCTTCAGCCGTTCATCCTGGACTGCACCAAAGATGATGGTAGCGTCCTCGTGGGCCGCTTCCTGAATGATGGTAGAAGCCTCATTCACTTCCGCCAGCTTCAGGGAACTAGAGCCGGTGATGTTGATGAGGATGCCGCGAGCCCCGTTGATGGTGCCGGCCTCCAGAAGTGGCGACGAAATCGCGGCTTGCGCCGCTTCCATCGCGCGCCGGTCGCCACTCGCCACCGCCGTGCCCATGACCGCGTAGCCCATGTTGGCCATAATCGTCTTCACGTCGGCAAAATCGCGGTTGATGATACCCGGGATGGTGATGATGTCGGCAATCCCTTGTACCGCCTGGCGCAAAATGTCGTCGGCTATGCGGAATGACTCGAAAAACCCCGCATTGTGCGCCACGGCCAGCAGTTTTTCATTGGGAATGACGATCATGGTGTCCACGCTCTCCACCAATTCCGCAAGACCGCGCTCCGCCTGTCCCAGCCGGCGGCGGCCTTCGAACGCGAAGGGCTTGGTCACTACCGCCACAGTAAGCGCGCCCATTTCGCTGGCCAGCGAGGCAATGATGGGGGCCGCACCCGTGCCCGTGCCGCCGCCAAGGCCGGCAGTTACGAACACCATATCGCTGCCGTCGAGCGCCTCGAGAATTTTGTCGGCATCTTCCAGCGCGCCGCGACGGCCGATTTCCGGATTAGCGCCTGCACCCAGGCCGTTGGTCAGTTTGGTGCCCAGCTGGATCTTCACCGGAGCGCGCGACATCTGCAGAGCCTGCAAGTCGGTGTTGGCCACCACGAACTCCACACCTTCCACGCCGGCACAGATCATGCGGTTCACGGCATTGCCGCCGCCGCCGCCCACGCCAATCACTTTGATTTTGGCGTTGTTGCGCGGTTCTTCGTTGAAATGGATGCGAATGTCGTTTTCCGGCGGCTGCATTTTCTTTTTGTCGTCGCTCATGTCACACTCCTCAACCAAGTTCTCCACCCAGAGGATGGAGCAGGCCTTCAGGCCTGCGTCCAAAATTGCCCGATCATTCGGCTTCAGCCGCTGAGGTTTCTGGGCCGCAGGGGCTGAAGCCCGGAACTACCTTCCTTTCACCGCAGGGCTAAAGCCCTGCTCCACCCCGCAACTGCAAACCTATCTCTCAGGCTCCCAGCTTCGCGAACAGCGAGCGCAAGCGATAGCCGAAGCCTTGCATCTCCGTCACTTTAGCTGTAGTGGTGCGGTGCGCGTACATGGCCAGCCCGATCAGCGTGGCAAATTCGGGTTCCGCTAGTTGCGCCGGCATCTTGGCGATAGGTATCGGCGAAGCCAGCCGCACCGGGCACTGGACAATCTCCTCGCACATCTTCGCCAGGCCGTTCAGGCGAGAGCCGCCCCCGGTGAGCACCAGCCCGGCGTTCAAAATATCCCGCACGCCTGCCTGGCGCAGGTGATCGCGCAGCAATTCGCAAAGTTCAGCCGCGCGCGGCTCCAGAATTTCCGCCAGGAAACGCTGTGGCATCAGGCGTGACGGGCGGTCGCCTACCGCAGGCACTTCAATTTCATTGCCTTCGGGCACTTTGTCGGCGATGGTGTGCCCAAATGAACGTTTGATCTTTTCGGCGGCGGCAAGAGGCGTCCGCAGGCCCACTGCAATGTCATTGGTAAAGTGATCGCCCCCCACGGGAACCACGCCGGTGTGGGCCACCATACCGTCGCTATAGACGATCAGATCGGTGGAGCCGGCGCCGATATCGACCAGACAAACGCCCAGCTCTTTTTCGTCGGCACGAAGAATCGAGTCTGCCGACATCAGCGCTTCATACACGATATTGTCCACGTGCAGCCCGGCGCGATTGGCTGCTGTCACCACATTTTGCGTGGCGCTGGAAGATGCCGTGACCATGTGCAGGTTGACTTCCAGACGCCGCGCCATCATGCCTGCGGGATCGCGCACCCCCGCTTGATCATCAAGAATGAATTCCTGAGGCAGCAGGTGCAGCACTTCGCGGTCTTCAGGCAGGTTCACAGATCGCGCTTTTTCGACAGCGAGGCGGATGTCGTCACGCGCAACCTCACGCGGGCGCGAACCGAGTGCGACCCCGCCGCGGCTGGTCAGGCCTTTGATGTGCGCGCCGGCTACCGCGATCACGGCGTTGCCTACCGAACATTCTGCAATCTTCTCAGCTTCTTCGAGGGCGCGCTGAATGCTCTGCACTGCTTTATCCAGCTCGACAATGACACCTTTCCGCGAGCCCCGGCTCTCCACCACGGCGTGCCCTCGATAGCGCAAACCGAAGTCAGTGGCTTCACAAATCAACGCCGCCGTTTTGGCGCTGCCGGTATCGAGCACGGTGATGGTCTTGTTGTTCCTGTCCTTCGTCATCATAAAAAGCGCCGATCAGTAGTCCGTATTTTGTATTTAGTAACCAGCTGCCAACTTGTTCACTTCCGCTTCCTGTGGGTTCTATGCGCTTTCTTTGGCTGCGCCTTGGCGACGGGCTTCGGCGCAGATTGTATCCGCGGCATTCCCGTCTGAGCCGCCGGCGTGTCCGGGTTCACGATGATCTGCCCTTCGTAGCGCAGGTCTACCGAGTCGACGTTCTTATACTGTTGTCGCCATTCGCCGATGTGTCCAATAAACAGTTTGTAACGGTCGAGAAAGTGTTCGTCGCCCAGGTGCACCAGCACGGTTCCGCCGGCGTCGTTCACGGTGGCCTTCACGTCTTGCGGATCGGACAAATCCACCTCGCTGATCTGGCGGGTGTAGTGTTCGGTCTCCACCCCGCTCGAATCCAGCTCACGCATCATGCGGTTGTAGATCTTCATGGTCGCGGCACGCGAGGAGAGCGGATCGGACTCGGCAATGCCGTGGATCACAGGAAAAGAAAACTTCGTTTGCCGGTTGGCGGGCAGGCCCATGACCACGCCTCCGGAATCGATCAAGCTGATCTTGGAACCGATGGCGACGAACCCCACCGGCGTGCGCTCACGTATCGTCACTGCAACCCGATTAGGCAGCACGCGCATCACCGCAGCCGACTCAACCCACGGAATCTGTTCCAGTTCTGCTCTGTGCTGGTCGAGCGGAACCGAGAAGATGTTGTGCCCGACGTCGTTTCTGGCCACGTCCATCACCTGCGCGCGCGGTGCATTGGCGACGCCTGTGACTTCAATGTTGTCTCTGGAAGTGATACGGAAGCGGACTGCGCTGGTGCCGTAATCATGCGCTGCCCAGGCCAGGCAGCCGAGCAGGGCCACCGCAATTGCATAGAAGGAAGCGGTCTTGAGGCGGTTGGCTGTCTTCTTAGCGATGGCGCCGCGGCGCACCGGGACGCGCTTCTCGGTGCGCAGAAACAACGCCTCTTCGTCATTTTCAAGATCCATCGCCCGCGAGGAAACGTCCTCACGGCTGATGGTCGAATTGCGAGGCTCTTCCTCGTTGTTCAACTCAATACGCTCGCGCGCCATGAATGAGTCTGTTTACGGAGTGTCGCCAGAAGCCAATATACCTGTTTTTTACCTATTTTGAGAGAAGTTTTACGGGAAATGACGATTTTTTTAGGGTATGGACCCGGTAGCTGCCGACCGTTCCGCCCCGAAGTTAACCGCTCTTGAACAGGGTGGACAGCAACCCAAGGAGAAATGGCGCCAGGATCGGAATCCCCGGGCCGAAGGTCTTCCAATCATACAGGCTGATTTGCAAGAGGTCGCTCAGGTCGTTGGAGAGCCGCGACCACTCCTGTAATCCTTTCACATCGCCCTTCACCGGCAGCGGGACCAGAGCATTGCGGATCCGGACGCCGGCTGCGTTGAAGGATGCGTGCACCGGAGCATACGCCAGGCCTAGCAGGATTGTGTATTCGAAGCCTTCCAGCATCACTGATTGCGGGTAAAGATCCTGGCGCGAGATCAGCTCGACGAATGTTTTTCTGGTGATCAGTCCAATCACACCGAAGGCCAGGACAAAACTCGCCATGGCGAGCAGAGTCTGCAGCTTTTGCCGTAGCTCGAGATATTGCCGGACGGCGCCAAGGTGGGTCTCCGCGTCCAGAGCGGCAACCCGGTTCTCCAGGACCCACATAACCAGAACCGCTGCTCCCACGGCCAAATACCCGAGCGCTCCGGAATTGTGAGCGGTCACGTGGGCCGAAAAGCATCTCAGGTCCCAGGAATGTGTGGGGGTGAGAAAAAACCATAGACCAAAAGTAAAGGCCAGGAAACGAACCGCCACTTTTAAGACTCGGGCCCAGCGGCCTTCAGACGCGCCGGTCATCGCTAGCCCGGCGAGCCAGCGTACAGCTATAAAAAAAACCGCCCCCCACACGACCGCCTGCGACAAGGAAACAATCGCCCAGACTTTCAAATTGAAAAACCGGAGTTCGGTCTCTGCCTGTGACCATTCTGAACACTGGACGTTGCGGGGCAGTTGGCGCACAAAATTGAATGAGGTGCCGAGGTCAGGACGAAAGATGATCATCCATTCGCCGGCGACGAAGAGCGCAATGACCAGCCATAGCAGTACCCGGCCAAGGAGCTGCCGCTTCTGCTTAGTCTGCGAGCTGGGTCGATCACTGGACAATCGAGTTCAAACTATAGGTTGCCGCAGGCAAGATCAAGCATAGATTTCATTCCGTTGTTTGCTTTCTGATTTTCGAAAAGGCCGGGACCGCTTGGCCCGCGGTCCTATGCTGACTGCTTTTGCGCCTTCTCCCGCGCCTTTAATTGCTCCAGCACCTGCGGGCCGAGGTGAGAGACGTTACCTGCGCCGAGAGTGAGCACCATGTCGCCGCTCTCGGCCAGGGAGGCAACCTGCCGCGCCGCGTCGTCAAACGACGCGGCATGGCGCGCGGGCTTGCCGCCCCGCTTCTGAATCGCCGCCACGACGCTTTCGCCGGTCACTCCGGGAATGGGAGTTTCGCTGGCCGGATAAATATCCAGGACGAAAATGCTGTCGGCATCGGCAAAAGCCGTGCCGAAGTCATCGAGCAAGTCACGCGTGCGAGTATAGCGGTGCGGCTGGAAGACGACGTGGACGTGCTGGAACCCGCACTGGCGGGCAGCCGCCAGGGTGGCGCGGATCTCAGTGGGATGGTGGCCGTAGTCGTCAATCACGCTCACGCCGGCGGCATGTCCACGCAACTGGAAACGGCGGTCCACTCCGCGGAAACTCTCTAAACCGTCACGGATCAAATCAGCGGGAATGTCCAGGCCCACCCCCACCGCCACGGCTGCGGTGGCGTTCAGCACGTTGTGAGCGCCCGGGACGTGCAGATGGAAATCGCCCAGCAACTTGCCGCGGTAGTCCACCATGAAGTGTGACGAGTGTTTGTGATTGGCGCATTCGATAGCGCTGCTCAAGATACGGAAGTCCGACCCTTCGCGCGCGCCGTAAGTCATGGCCCGGCGGGCAAGGCGCGGGAGCAGGTTGCGAAGGCGGTCGTCTTCATTGCACAGTACCACCATGCCGTAAAACGGCACGCGGTCGGCAAAATCGACGAAGGCTTGTTCCACGTCAGCCATGTCGTGGTAGCAGTCCATGTGCTCGCGGTCGATATTGGTGATTACGGCAAGAATGGGCGACAGCTTGAGAAACGAACGGTCGCTTTCGTCGGCTTCTGCCACGAGGTAATGTGACTTGCCCAGGCGCGCGTTCGAGCCCATGGCGTCCACGCGTCCTCCGACCACCACGGTTGGGTCGAGCCCGCCAGCTGCCAACACCGACGCCACCATGCTGGTGGTCGTGGTCTTACCGTGCATGCCGGCGATGGCAATGCCGTATTTGAGCCGCATCAGCTCGGAGAGCATCTCCGCGCGCTGGATTACCGGAACATGCTGCGCGCGAGCGGCAGCGACTTCGGGATTGTCGCGGCTGATGGCGGAACTGGTCACCACAACTTCCGCTCCCGTAACGTTTTCCCCGCGATGGCCTTCAAAAATAATGGCGCCAAGCTCGGCCAGACGCTCGGTGACGGAGGAATGCTTCAGGTCCGATCCCGAGACCCGAAAGCCCAGCGTGAGCAATACTTCGGCAATGCCGCTCATGCCGATGCCACCGATGCCTACGAAATGGACCCTCTGTATTTTGGCAAACATTTCTTATGTCGCTTCGCTCCAAACCGCTTCAGCAGCGGATCTTTGCAGAATGTGTTCAGCCCCTGTCACAAGCGGCTCGGCACCTTTCCGGCCTCGCCGCTTTTAAATCGCTTCCATGTCGCTTCGCTCCAAACTCCACTTTCTTTTTGTCGCTTCGCTCCAAACCGCTAGAGAGACTTCCGGGATTTCCAGATCCTGCTGCTCCAGAGGCTCGCCGCTTGCCACGCAAGTCGGGCTCGCGGCGGATGTTCTTGCCCAAGCTATGGCAGCGGTGTCTTCGGCTCAAATTGGACTCGCTGCGTTGTTCACAAAGTGCAT
>DATFXI010000161.1:0-3358 GCA_035316085.1 Candidatus Angelobacter sp. | reverse complement strand
AACCTGCTGGAGATGCAAGGCGTGGAAATCCAGCGCACGGAAAAAGAGTTTCGCATTCCCGCCGGGCCCGCTCCTGCCGATGCACGCAAGCCAGCCGGCGCTTCGCCGGACGGCGACAAGAAATCCTCCGATGCCGCAGATAAAAAGCCGGCCGAGACCGTTGTTCCCGCCGGCAGCTACGTGGTGCGGATGGACCAGCCCTACAGCAGGCTGGCGGACGCTGTCCTCGACACGCAGTATTACAACCCGCGCGACCCTCGTTCCTATGACGACACCGGTTGGACGCTAGGCGCGTTGCGCAACGTGAAAGCCCTGCGTGTGACCGACGCTGCGATTCTGGAAACGCCGATGCGGAAGGTCGGTGACGTGGTGGCTCCTGGAGATGTTACCGGCGAAGGCACCACTTATCTGATCAATCACAACACTGATAACACTCTGGCCAGTTTTCGTTTCCGTCTTGCCAGCGTCGCCATGGAAGCAGCGGAAGAGCCATTTGAAGCCGACGGCAAGAAATTCAAAGCGGGGACGTTTGTCATTCGCAACGCTGACCGCCGCCAACTGGAGCAGGCGGCGAAGGGCCTGGGATTGAGAGTCCACGCCACCAAGAGCGAACTGAAAGTCGCTACGCATCCTTTAGCCGTGCCTCGGGTGGCCCTGGTGCACAACTGGCAGAACACGCAGAACGACGGCTGGTATCGCATTGCCTTCGAGACCCTGAAAGTTCCCTATACCTACGTTGCCGACACCAAGCTCCGCGAAACTGCCAATCTGCGCAAAAGCTTTGACGTCATCATTCTTCCGCCCATGGGCGGAGGCGGCGCGGCGGGTCTGAGCGCCATCATTCGCGGCCTGCCCATGCGCGGCGGCCCACTGCCTTGGAAGAATTCTGAAGAAACTCCGAACTTCGTGGCCCCCGGCTTAGATTCGACCGACGACATACGCGGCGGCTTGGGTTATAGCGGCTTGGCTAACCTGGAACAGTTTGTGCGTGAAGGCGGCT
The DNA here is from genome assembly GCA_035316085.1 of Candidatus Angelobacter sp. Taxonomy (GTDB): domain Bacteria; phylum Acidobacteriota; class Terriglobia; order Terriglobales; family Acidobacteriaceae; genus Angelobacter. Next base: position 2,358 of record DATFXI010000161.1, on the reverse strand, counting down.
TGCTGATCGCCGTGCAGACGAGTGCTGCGCTGCCCGTAGCCGGGGCGATGACCGACCTGGTCAACGTTGCCGACGCGCGCACCATGCAAGCGCCGGGCAGCGTAGTGCTGTCAACTGTCGACGACAAGCGAAGCCCCGTCGCCTACGGATATGACGACAAACTGTATGTTTACTTTCGGCAAGGTCCGATCATCACCGTGAGCACGGGGTTGGGCGGCCAAGCCGCGCCCGAGGGCGCCGCTGCCGGCCGGGCCAGCGGACGCGGTTCGATCAGCGATCCTGATGTGATCCAGGGACGTCCCTACATCCCGCCGGAGAAGGAAGCCAAACGCACTCCACGCGAACAGGAGCTTTACATTCCTGAAGACGCGCCGGACAACGCCCGCTGGTTCCTGCCCGCGCGTGACGCTTTTCCCCGCGTAGTTCTGCGCTTTGCTCCCGAAAAAGAACTCCTGCTCAGCGGCATGATCACCGGAGCCGGTGAGATCGCGGAGAAGCCTGCCGTGGTTGACGTTCCCCACGGCAAAGGGCACGTGGTGCTGTTTGCCAATAACCCGATGTGGCGCGCGGAAACAATGGGCAGTTTCTTTCTGGTTTTCAACGCCATGTTGAATTATGACCACTTGAATGCCGGCTTCGCGGCCCCGGCTGCCAAAACCGTCACGGCTTCCGGCGATGGTGAAAGCCAAGACTAGTGTGATCCTGGGGCCCAGGGTTGCCACAACCTGGGCCTCTTTTCAGCATGTACATTCGTCTCTTTACACTTCCTCAAGATTCTTATTTGTAATACGCCAGCATTTCTGTTTGCCTAGGCATCAAAGTTTTTAAGGAAAGCTTTCGGATTCCCAAGTCGGGACACAGGCAATCGCGCTGGAAGTGCGTGTTGCCATCTGAAGAGCGTGTTATGCACGAAGAAAAGAATCCCTTTTTTGTTCTGTGGCTGGCCGCTTACGAGGAACAACTGACGCAACTGGCCCAACGGACAGGACAATTGCCGCAGCACTTGTCCGACGCCACACCAAGTACTACGCCAGAGGTAACGTCTGAGTAATCAACCTATGTGGTTGCCAGACTCGGTTGTAAGTACCACAATTGGAGTGACAACAATTTCCGGCTTTTAGGGTTTTAAGTACCTGGAAGGGGTCCAGGTACCGGTGAGCCGGACCGTGCCGGGACGGCGAAACGCATCTTCGTCTTCATTCATGCACTAACAGGTGAGAGGCGTGAGAGTCATGCGGCCTAAAAAACTTCTTTTCTTGTGTTTGATGGCTTTAGGAGTTGCGCTGCTGGCGGGTTGTGGCGGTTCCAGTCCGGTGGTGCATTCGGTAGCTGGGAGTTTTAGTAACGCCAGCCTCAACGGCAATTTTGCGTTCACGTTGAGCGGCGTCAATGCAGGCGGCCCTTTCGCCGTGGCGGGGCGCTTTCAAGCCAACGGCGCAGGTGTGATCACAGCCGGAGCCGAGGACATTAATAGTCCGGGAACGGTGGGAGTTCTGATCAACCAGCCGGTCACCGGAACGTATGCCGTGCGCGCGGATGGACGCGGTACCGCTACCTTAAACTCCGGCAGCACCACTTTTAATCTTGCGTTTGTACTGATCAATACCTCAACCGGTCTGACAATCCGTTTCCAAAGCACCGGCAACGCCAGCGGAACCATTGACTTGCAGGATGCAACGGCTTTCAACCTGACTACGCTGGCCGGTTCATTCGCATTTAACGTGTCAGGCGCGGATAGCCTCGGGCATCCTGAAGGCCTAGTCGGCTTGATCACACTGGACACCTCCGGCGATATCACTTTTGGCCAGGTCGACCAGAACGATAATGGCACGGTAACGGCCAACAACGCCGTTCTCGCACCCACATTCCTGGCTTTCTCCGTCCCCACGAACGGGCGCAGCACGCTTACCGTGCCTACTACGTCTCTGGGAACACTTAATTTCGCGGTGTATATCGTGGACGCGAACCATCTCAAGCTGGTCGAAACCGACAGCGGCTTCCCCATCGTGGGCGAAGCCTTCCGGCAGTCGTCAACCACAGTGTCAGGAAGCTTTGCGTTTACCCTCGCAGGAGCCAGTTTTACCGGGAACGGAGCATTTGTTTCCGGTGGGATTCTGAATACCGACGGGGCGGGCAACATCCTTGGGACAAGCGTCGTTGATGTGGATATCGGCGGCGCTGTGGTCACGAATGCTCCCGCGAGCGGCACCTTTACCGTTACCGGCGGCCGCGGGACTGCGACCATCAACGGCGCAGCGGCGCAGCATTTCATTTTCTATCCTTCGACCGGCGGCTTGCAGTTGCTGGGGACCGACATTACGAATGTTTCTACCGGAGTAGCGTTTTCGCAAACCGGCA
>DATFXI010000160.1:0-20671 GCA_035316085.1 Candidatus Angelobacter sp. | reverse complement strand
AACGGTTCAGTCGAACTCCCGTTTCGCGGTCGCCTGGTCCGGGCCGACGCGGCCCGCCGTGATCTCGGCCCGATAGTAGTTCTCTCCGCGAATCGGACAGCCCGCCATCCGGCGCAGCATATTGATTTGTCCAGTGTGCGTCAGCGCATCGGCGATTGCGCCCTGAAAAAGTTTCTCCGGCGGCGTACCCAACGGAAGATCTGAAGCCAGATAGTCATCGAACGCCTGTAGGGCCTTGAAGAACCTCTCCACTTCCTGGGCCCAGGGGAGCGGTGTGGAGTCGTGCCACTCCTGCTTGTCCTTGGCGATGGAGAGGGCCCAATCGAGCAGATCGCCCATGTGGGCCAGAATCTTCCCCGGAGTGCGTCCTTTGTCGCCGCTCGAGAACTGGGCAAAACTCTCGGGCGCGCCGCGCAACGCTTTGCCGGCGCGATACGCCAGCGTGGCCACAGTGTGGCGCAACATCTGCCGGCTGTCGTCAGAACCCATGGTGACTGTCCTCCGAAAATGCTCCCTGAAATAAGGTGCTCTGCCGCTCGTCCCGTTTACGACGTTGTTACGGACGTCTTGGACATGCGTCCTAGCGTTGACCGCAGTCGCTGCGAGAGCAGAAGAGCCAGAGACTTGAAAAAGCGGGCTTCGAGATGCGGAAAGTTGGAAAACAATTCCCCGAGCACCGTCAAATCCAACACGTCAACAACCATTTCCGATTCCGCCACAACGGAAGCGCTGGCAGCAGCGTTCTCGATGAACGCCATCTCGCCGAAAATTTCGCCGGTACTCAACTTGGCGAGCGGCGTGCCGCGAACCACCTCCACTGCCGCAGTGCCGCTGACCACCATAAATAGCGAGTTCGGGCGGGAATTGATGGCGATAATGATTTCCCTGGGCTTGTAGGTCACACGCCGCGATTTGGAACGCAGCAGCGCCCAGTCGTTCGATGTCAGATACCTTAATTGCATGGGGTCTTAAGGGACAGATACTAACATGAGCCTGCACATCCGCGTGTAGGTTATTCGGCTGTGCCATCGCCGGCAAACCCTGGCCTTCTCGGTCGAATCCCTGATCAGCACTCCAGAGATTCGCGGTATTCCGTTGAGTTCTCCTTCGGGCAAAAAACTGCGGCCGAGGTGGGATCGGCGGCCGCGTCTTGATCTGGTTCTACTCCTTCATCATTTACTGATTACATTCAGTTCCAGGCGGCGGTTGCGGGCGCGGCCTTCTTCCGTGTCATTCGAAGCCACAGGTTGTTCCTGGCCTGCGCCTCTGGTTGCGATCCGTTCCGCGACTACGCCGCTCGAGACCAGCATTGTCTTAACCGCGTCGGCCCGGGATAGAGAAAGGGCCTGGTTCGATTGTGGCGTGCCGATGTTGTCGGTGTGCCCGACCAACTCTACTTGCGCGTTGGGATACGCCTTCAGCACCGAAGCCAGATCATTCGCCGTGGCTGCGGATTCCGGCGTAAGCCGCGTGGAAGCCGTCTCGAAGTTCAGGTGGTCGAACACAAACGTCTTGGGCGCCACCGCGGAGTTATCCGCGAGGAAGCGGGCCAGATTGTAGTTGATGGAGCCTTCCGGGACGGAAATGTTGGTGCCCCCGGGCAGGTCGATTCTTGTAATGGCTTCTTTGACGACACTCTCCGCGCTGCGCGTTGTGCGGCCGCGCAGAAACATCAGCAGTCCCAACGCTGCCAGGGCGGCCAGCGCCAGGGGCAGCCAGCTTCTGCCGCCGCGGCTGCGTTCTTGCTGCACCACAGCGGGTTCCGCGTGGCGTTCAAGGTGGACCGGCTCGCTCACGGACGCTTCGCGCTTCGGCGCTGACGGCACTACGGAAGGGCCGCTCGTCAACTGTGACGACAAGCTTGCCGGCAGCGCGGCGGTAATGTCCGCCTTTTCGCTCAGCAGGGTGCTGGCCAGGCCGGAAGCGTTCAGTCCTTGCGCCGTGACCCGCTTGGCCAGAACACCCATGACCAAAGGCGCAGCCAAGGACAATAGCTTCGTCGCCGACGACGAACTGACGCCGCCGGATCTACCCAGCGCTTCCGCCACGGACGAACTACGCGATCCAAAAATGGTCCCCAGGAGTTGCTGTCCGGAATCCAGCATGCTGTTGGTAGCGCTGCCGCCGCTGAAGAGCGCGAGCGGATTATCGGCAGCGGCCCCAAAGCCGCCGTCGCGGATTAGTCCTGCCACTTGGCCGGCTCCATCTTTCGAAGAGACCAGATTCGTCAGCCCGCTCAGGAGCGCGGGCACGGCGCCTTGCAACGTTTGCCGGGTCGCGGATTCGGGTTCGCGCACCAGGGAACTGGCGCTTCGCACTACTTCAGGAGTAAGGGTGCGTTGCACCGCGTCCATGAGACTTCCAGGTCGAAGGAACTGAGAAACCGCCATGGGTCCTCCTTCATGTTTGGTATTGCATTCAAATTTGTGGCGACTTGATAACAAGAAGATGCCATCGCTTAATCGTGCCGTTGCCCTTTGCCGGTTGCGTTTTCCTGTGCTCTTCCGCTCGGGTTCGCGGCCGGCGCCAGACACAACGTCGGACAAGCATTGCCACAGTAGTTTTGCGGCCCTGCTCGCAACCGGAAATTTTCCCGGATTGCCACCTTTTGCCTGCGGCAGCACAATCAGTACTTGCAGACACCACCGGTTCCTTGCAGCAACTCGCAACGGATTCCACAGCTTCCACACCATCGGGGGCTGCGCTCAAAATCGAAACCACTGGCACGCATGGTGCTCTAAGACGACGATGCACGAAGAAAACGGCAGCATTGTTATTCCTCTCCTGACTGAAGATGCGTCCGTCGCCAAGCGGCAGCGGACGACGGGACGCCTGAAAGTTTCCACCGTCACACGGCGGCACGAGCAGCTCGTCGAGGAGCTTCTCGCCTGTGAATCGGTGGAAATCGACCGCGTGCCCGTGGGGCGAGTCGTAGAGCGCACGCCGCAGATGCGCCAAGAAGGGGACACACTCATTATTCCCGTGATGGAGGAAGTTCTGGTACTCGAGCGCCGCTTGATCTTGAAAGAGGAGGTGCGCGTGCGCCGCGTACGCACAGCCCGGAGGCATCAGGAACGCGTACAGCTTCGCCGCCAGGAAGCGGTGATCACCCGCGATGCCGGGCAGACGACCGAAGGAGCCGCGCGCAATTACGCGGCCGGAACCGAAACGCACAACGCTAAAAAGGAGTAACGATGGCTTACGAAAAGATTGTTGCGGTATATGACAAATCGGGGAAAGCCAAAGAAGCTGCGCGCGCCCTGGAAGCTTCCGGTTTCCCGTCCAGTGACATCGGCGTGTTGAACCGTGAATCGCTCACTGATGCTGAAGTCCACGAAGCTGGCCTTTGGCGGCGTCTTTTCGGCCGCAACGTTGGCGACCATGAGAGCTCGGTGTATGGCCGCACCATCGAGTCCGGAGGCGCGGTGCTGACGCTGCGCACATCGGATACGGAAGTCACGCGCGCCATGAAAATCCTAGACGTCCACAATCCGGTTGACGTCAACGAGCGCGCAACAAGCTTGGGCGTCGCCCCATCGTCGCTGCCACGAAGCGCCAGCACGCAACCACCCTCCGCGCCGCGGACCGGGGCCAAGGAGGAGGTGCTGCGATTGGCTGAAGAGCAACTCGATGTCGCCAAGCGCCAGGTGGAAACGGGCAAAGCGCGCATCCGCCGTTTTGTGACCGAGCGGCCGGTCGAGGCTCACGTGACGTTGCATGAAGAACATGCTGAGATCCTGCGCCGAGCCGTAGCGGATCCCTCGCTGTCCCGCGACATAGATTGGTCGGACAAGACCATCGAGATCACTGAAACCGCGGAGCAGGCTGTGGTCAACAAGACAGCGCACGTGGCGGAAGAAGTTGTGATACGCAGGGAAGGATCAGACCACGTGGAAACTGTTCGCGGCACCGTTCGCCGTCAACAAGTGGAACTGGAGCGCCTGCCCAACAATACTAAGAAAGCGGCTTGAGCCGTGCCGTGAGGCCGACCGGGGGCAGCCGCACGGCGTCGCTGGGCGGCTTTAGTGTCTTCTTGTGCCGGTGAGAAAAGATGCGCGAAGGAGCAAGCGGGAACTTCCTTCCGCTATCCGGCCTGCTCGTGGACTACAGCTGCCTGCATGCGCGATTGCAGCCAGCGCTCCAACGCGGCGCGCGCGCCGGCCTCAATTTGTCCAAATTGAATTCCGTGTTCGCCGGCGCGGTTGGACCAGGCCACGCGTCCGGGAAATTCGGCTTCGTAGCCGCTTCCTGGGACCGTGAAATAAATGCGGAGCGACGTGCCGAAGCGCAAAGTCTTGTCCAGGGACAGCGCGGCGCCGCCGCTGCTGATGTTGATCAACGTGGCTCTCGAGCTCTCCGTACCATGGCGCACCGTAACTGGCTCGTCCACGTCGGCGCGGTAGTAGCGTTGCTGCTCGGCCGTGAGCGTGCCCACGGCGGCCTCGTTCTCGCGATAACTTTTCAGTTTGCGTAACAGCGTCCTCCGGGAAATGCCCAGCGCTGCCGCGGCTTTGCCCTGGTTACCGCCAAAGCGCTCCAGCGCGCTGAAAATCATCTGTCGCTCCACGCCTGTCAAGTCACCTTCCAGCGCGGCTGTCCCGTTGCTGGAGGAAGCCTTGGGCGCTAATCGCAGTTCGGCGGCGGAAATCACTGTCGGGGAATGCCGGGCCAGCATCACCGCACGGAAAATGGAGTTGCGCAGCTCTCGCACGTTGCCCGGCCAGGCGTATGACAGCATGGCGCTCACCGCGTCCGGCGCAAAACTCCCCTGCGGATCATGCTGCCGCAGAACCTGCTCGGCGATTCCCAGCAAGTCTTCCGGCCGGTCGCGCAGCGGGGGCACTTCCAGCGTGAACTGCGCCAGCCGGTGATACAGGTCGCGACGGAATTTTCCGGCGTTCACCAGCTCCTGCAAGTTCTGGTTGGTCGCTGCCACCAACCGCACGTCAACGTGGATCTTCTTGCTGCCACCTAGCCGGAAATACGGCACGTTGTCCAGCACCCGCAGCAGTTTGACCTGGACTTTCTGCTCGAGCTCACCAATTTCGTCCAGGAAGAGCGTTCCCTTGTCGGCGATCTCAAAGAATCCTGGCTTCGTGGTGTCAGCGCCGCTGAACGCTCCTTTTTCGTAGCCGAACAGCTCGCTCTCCACCAAATGCTCAGGGATGGCCGCGCAATTTACGTCCACCCACGGCTGGTTGCAGCGCAAGGAATGATTATGGATGGCATGGGCGATCATCTCTTTTCCCGTGCCCGTCTCGCCCACAATCAACACCGCTGCCGGATGCTGCGCCACCTGCTCGGCAAGCCGCATCACGCGCTTGAGGGCGTCACTGCGGACAATGGGCCCGCCGTCTACACACGAATTGTGGACTGCCGTAGACACAAACCTTTATCTCTTTACCTGGCGCCGCTGGGGCGGTCTTGTGTTCCCTGGGTTGGTGATCCATCATCATCCGGCAACTTACCTTCCTAAACAACCCGTAAACGCACTCGGCTGGGGTTACCAAAGTTTGCGCCGCGCTCATTGCAATCGCGGAAGCGCCTTAATTTGGCGGTTCCTACGTCGCCGTCGCCTGTGACAACCCGTGTTCGCAGGGTGACAAATTGGCGCAAGCCCATCTTGGGCTTCTGGATAACCCTCGACGTGCCTTGTGTAAATAATTGATTAATTTGTACTTAGGATTTACCCGGTAAGTTCCGAATTGGCCCGTTACGTGCCTTTCTGGCGGTGGAGGCCTTTCCTTTGATGTCCAGACAAGCTCGCACTTTTCTCGTGCTCGTGTGTCTGTTGGGGTCAGTGGTTTTGGTGTATGGCGCCTGGACTTGGCGCGTGAATGACGCCACCAAGCTCGCCGCTTATGTCATCACGGCGATGCTGGCCTCGCGGCTCAAAGTGGGTTTGCCGGAAGTGACCGGCAGCATGTCGGTGAACTTCCTTTTCATCCTGATCGGCGTGGCCGAGCTGAATTTCAGCGAAACGCTGGTTCTCGGCATTTGCGCGATTCTGGCCCAATGCGTGAAGGCCAAGGGCCGCTGGCCGCGCCCGGAGCAAGTCATCTTCAATCTGGGCGCCGCTTCCATCGCAGTGTGGCTGGCGTATTTCACCTATCACGGGCCGCTGCATTCTTTAATCAAGCAAGGATTCTCGTTGCTCCTGGTGCTGGCGGCGTGCGTGTACTTTGTGGCTAATACGCTGCCGGTGGCCACCATTATTGCTCTCACCGAGAACAAGAAGCTGCGCCGGATCTGGTCTGACTGTTATTTCTGGGCGTTTCCGTATTACCTGGTAGGTGCTGCCGTGGCAGGGCTGGTGAGCTGGTTGAACCAAAAGGTCGGCTGGCAACCCACGTTGCTGGCCCTGCCCGCCATGTTTGTGATCTATCGTTCTTACCGGCTGTATCTGGCCAAGTTGGCGGACGAGAAACATCACGTGGCGGAAGTGGCGGCTCTTCACTTGCGCACCATTGAAGCTCTGGCATTGGCGATTGAGGCTAAAGACCAGAGCACGCATGACCATCTGGAGCGGGTGCGGGTATATGCGATTGAAGTTGCTAAGATCCTCAAGCTGACGAGCGAAGAGATGGAAGCATTGCGCGCGGCAGCCCTGCTGCACGATATCGGCAAGCTGGCGGTCCCCGAGAACATCATCGCCAAGCCAGGCCGCCTGACGCCGGAAGAATTCGAAAAGATGAAGATCCATCCGATTGTGGGCGCGGAGATCCTGGAGCGAGTGAAGTTTCCTTATCCGGTGGTGCCCATTGTGCGCTCGCACCACGAGCGCTGGGACGGCACCGGTTACCCCGATGGTCTGGCTGGAGAACAGATTCCCATCGGGGCAAGAATTCTCTCGGCGGTGGATTGCCTAGACGCTCTAGCTTCCGACCGTGTGTACCGCAAGGCCATCCCGCTAGACGAAGCCATGCGCTGGGTGAGCGAGCAGGGCGGCAAAGCTTACGACCCGAAGGTCGTCAGAATCCTTCAGGCCAACTACAAGCGTCTGGAAGAGCTCGTGCGGGCGCAATCGGGAAGCGCGTACCGCCAGAAGCTTTCTACCGATTTCAAAGTGGAGCGCGGCCGGGCTCCCGCCAATGGCTTCCAGGTGCGCACCGACTACGATCCAGCCAACCAGGCGTCATTCCTGGAATCCATTGCAGCGGCCAGAAAAGAAGCGCAGACGCTGTTTGAGCTGACCCAGGATCTGGGCACTTCCCTGAGCCTGAGCGATACGCTATCGGCGCTGAGTGACGGCTTGAAAAAACTGGTGCCTTATGACGCCATTGCCGTTTACATCCTGCGCGACGGTCAATTGACCCCAGGGTACGTGAGCGGCGACAACTTGCCTAAGTTTGCTTCGCTGAGCATTCCCGCTGGCGCCGGCGTTTCAGGATGGGTGGCGCACAATCGCCAGCCCATCGTGAACGGAAACCCGGAAGCCGAGCCGGGCTACGTCAATGATCCCGGTTCACCAAGGCATTTGCGCTCCGCCATCTCCGTGCCGCTGCAGGGCCTGCAAGGCGTGGTGGGGACGCTCACGCTGTATCACGCGCAGGCGGATATCTACACTTCCGACCATTTGCGCATTCTACTGGCCATCAGTCCCAAGGTCGCACACTCGGTGGAGAACGCCCTGGCCTTCCAGGAAGCGGAAAGCTCTGCGACCACGGACTACCTTACCGAACTGCCCAACGCGCGCTCGCTGTTCCTCCATCTGGACCGCGAGCTGGCGCGCTGCAAGCGCCTGAACTCGCCGCTGACGGTGATGGTCTGCGACCTCGACGGCTTCAAGAAGGTCAACGATTCCTACGGCCATCTGGAAGGCAACCGCATCCTGAAATTGTTCGCCAAGACCCTGCAAGGGTCCTGTCGCGAGTATGATTACATCGCCCGCATGGGCGGTGATGAATTTGTGATCGTCGCACCGGGACTGGGCTCTTCCGCGGCTGAGGCAAAAGGCATCTGCCTGAGCGAGCTGGCGCGAGTGGCCGGGCGCGAAGTTTGCGGCGAAGACTGGCTTTCGGTCAGTGTGGGCTTCGCCATGTATCCCCAGGACGGCGCTGAGGCCGAGAAACTTCTGGCCGAAGCCGACCGCCGCATGTATCTGCAAAAACAGGAACACAAGAATTTACGGCACCTCAACCAGTTTGCCGCCGGCATCCACGGTCCCTCGCTGAGCACGAAGGACCTTCCCGGCAAGTTGGTGACCTAATGCGGCGCGCGTTTCTCACCGGCGTGATGCGCCTGGTGGCCATCATGCTGGTGGCCAGCTTTCTCGGCGCCGTTCTGCTGAGGGTCGCGCCGGGGTTTTCTTCCGACCAGCAGGAACTGGCCACCGGCTTGTCTTCCAAGAGCATCCAGGCCATCCGCCAGGAACGTCTGGCCGACTCAAACATACCCCGTTTCTATGCTCACTATCTGGGCGCATTGGTGCGCGGCGACTTGGGACGTTCCCTGTCATTGAATCAGCCGGTAAAGGAACTTCTGCGTGAGCGTCTGCCCGTCACGCTGCGCAGCCTTGGATTCGCTCTCCTGGCAGGATGGCTGTTGGGCCTGGCGCTGGCCATCGGCGCCACGACCCTGGCTCCGCGCCTGTTGTCGCCGGTGAGCGAAGGGCTCAGCGGCGTGTTCATTTCTACTCCGGCAGCAGCCCTCGCCCTGCTTTTTGTCCTGCTGCAGTTGCCTCCCGCAGCCGCGGCCGCACTCCTGGTGTTTCCTAAAGTCTACCGCTATTCACGCAACCTGCTCGACCGCAGCTACGAAATGCCGCATGTGCTGACGGCGCACGCTAAGGGCGCTGGCCGCTGGCGCATCCTGTTCTGGCATGTGGCCCCAAGCGCCTGGCCGCAGCTGATCGCCTTGCTTGGCGTTTCCGTAAGCATCGCCATCGGCGTGCTTCTGCCCATAGAAGTTATCTGCGATGTTCCTGGCGTCGGCCAATTGGCATGGCACGCCGCCCAGTCCCGCGACCTGCCGCTGCTGGTCAACCTCACCGTCATAGTGACTTTCTTAACCGTGTGCGCTACCACGCTTTCTGACACCGCTTATCGCGGCTTCATCCGGAGCGCCACGTGAAGTCCGTGCGCCTGATCGCGGTGGTGCTGTTGATCGCTGCAGGATTGGCGGCCGCGGCGGCGCCGCTGATCGCTCCTGCAGGTTACGAACAGCAGTTCCGCGCAACACCAGACGCCCGCCCATCGGCGCATCATCCGTTGGGCACGGACGAACTGGGACGCGACCGCTTCGCCCGGCTGCTTTACGGCATGCGCATCTCGCTTATCATGGCACCGTTGGCAGCCCTGTTGACCACCGGTCTGGCGGCCTTGCTGGGCGGAATTGCAGGCTGCTTCGGCGGGTGGACGGAACGCTGCTGCATGTTCCTGGCCGACTTGGTCCTTGCTGTCCCCTGGCTCTTCCTGCTGATCACTGTGCGCGCCGCTCTCCCGCTGAACGTTTCTCCGGAAGCGTCCGCCGCCGTCACCTTCCTGCTTCTGGGACTGCTGGGATGGGCAGCTTCTTCGCGCGTGATCTGTGCCGGAACCAAATCGCTGATGCAGTCGGAATTCGTATGGACGGCGCGCGCCGCCGGCTTCTCCGGTTTCAAGCTGGTACGTCTGCACCTGCTGCCCAACTTGCGCGGGACGTTGCTGGCGCAATTCTGGATCTCCGTCCCGGTCTTCATCATCGCCGAAGCCAATCTGGGTGCGCTGGGCCTGGGCGTTTCCGAGCCTTTGCCGTCGCTGGGGAGTTTGCTGCGGGAAATGCAGAGTTTTGCCACATTACGTCCGGAACCTTGGCGGTTTTTTCCGATTGTTGTACTCATATTGGTGGTAACTTCCTTCCAGGTGCTACTCAAGAAGCAGGAGGTCCGCGCCTGAAACGTGCATTAGTCCTTTGCGCATTGGTCCTGGGCTGCTGCGCCGCGTTGGCCCAGACGGGCGGCGAGCTGCGCTTCTGCATCCGCTCCGAACCCAAGAACTTGAATCCCATGATGGTCAACGACGACCCTTCGGAGACCATCCGCTATCTCACCGGCGGTGTGTTAGTGCGCGTCAACCGCGTGAGGCAGAAGGCGGAGGCCAGCCTGGCCACCCAATGGAAGGTTTCTGATGGCGGCAGGCGCATCGTCTTCAAGCTGCGCGAAGGCGTTCGATATTCTGACGGCACACCTTTTTCCGCTGATGACGTCGCTTACACCGTGCGGCAACTGATGGACCCGGCGCTGCACAACAGCACCGCAGACGCCTTTCGCTCCGGCGAAGGCGCGGTCACCGCGCGCGTGCTGTCACCTACCTCCGTGGAGATTGTCTTTCCAGCGCCGGTGGCCGGTCTGGTCAACCTGTTTGATACCGTAGCCATTGTGTCCTCCAAATCGCCGCTCAAAGAAATGGCTGCCCTGGGGCCTTTCTACGTGGCCGACCGCAAGCCCGGCTCCATGATCCTCCTCAAACGCAACCCGAATTACTGGAAGAAGGACGCGCAAGGGCGCCAGTTGCCGTACCTTGATGCTGTTCGTCTGGACATCGAACAGAATCCTGACATTGAAGCCCTGCGTTATCGCCGCGGCGAGATTCACTTGATCAATTCGGTGAACGCAGCGGTGTTTGAGAAACTCTCTGCTGACGACGCGTCGCTGGTCCGCGACGCCGGAGCGTCCACAGATACCGAGCAACTTTGGTTCAACCAGACGCCTTCCTCTCCTATTCCGGCCTACAAGCGGGCATGGTTTACCTCCACGGCTTTCCGGCGCGCGGTGTCGGAAGCCATCAACCGTGACGACCTGGCGCGCATTGTCTATCACGGGCATGCGCAACCGGCCATCGGCATCACTGCACCCAGCAACCTGTTTTGGTTCAACAGCGAGCTGAAGCCGCATCCTTATGACGTGGCCAGCGCGCTGCGTCGCCTGCAACAGGACGGCTTTCGCTTGAGCGCCGACGGCACTGTTCTGCGCGACAAAGAAGGCCATGAGGTTGAGTTCTCCATCATCACCAACGCGAGCAGCCGCATACGCGAGAACATTGCGACCATGATCCAGCAAGATCTGAAGAAGATCGGGATCAAAGTCAACGTGGTCACGATGGACTTCAATTCATTGCTGGAGCGCATTAACCAGACTTATAACTACGAAGCTTGCATTCTGGGCAATGGCAATGTCGATCTGGATCCGAATTCCGTGATGACGGCGTGGCTCAGCTCCGGCGAGCTTCACGCATGGAACCCCAAACAGAAATCGCCGGCCACAGAATGGGAGGCGGAGATCGACAAGCTGATGCGGGCGCAGGCTTCCTCCATGGACGACCACAAACGCAAGCAGTCCTGGGACAAAGTCCAGAAGATCGCCTGGGAGCAGGAACCGTTCATCTTTCTCGTCAACAAACACGCTCTAGTGGCGATCGGGCCCAGCGTTAAGAATGCTCAGCCCAGCGCGTTTCGTCCCCAGGTGTCCTGGAACATCGACGAGCTGGCTCTGGCTGTCAAGTAACATGCATTTGCTTTCGCTCCAAGTCACCGTCACTTACCCGGGCAAAGCGCCTGTGCTCCAAGAGTTGCGCCTGGAGATTGACCCCGGCGAAGTCCTGGGATTGGTCGGTCACAGCGGTTGCGGCAAGAGTTCGCTGGCATTGGCCATCCTGGGCCTGGTAAAGCTGAAAGGCGGTGCGGCCACCGGCTCCATTCTGTGGAACGGAAAAGAGCTGCTGACCTTCAAGGAGAAAGACTGGCTGGCGCTGCGCGGCAAAGAGATTGCGTTCGTGCCGCAAAGTCCCATGTCGTCGCTGAATCCCGCGCTCAAGATCGCGACGCAACTGGCGGAAGCCTGGAAGTTGCATGCGCCGCGCAAAGGTGATCGGGGGAATGAACGCAAAGAAACCATCCTGCGCGCGCTGCGGGATGTCAGCCTTCCCGCCGACGAAGATTTTCTTCGCCGCTATCCTTCGGAGATCAGCGTGGGACAGGCCCAGCGCGTGCTCATCGCCATGGCCATTCTGCATCGCCCGTTTTTGCTCATTGCTGACGAACCGACCTCGGCGCTGGATGCTGTGACCCAATCGGAGATTCTGGCGCTCTTCGCGGACCTGAACCGCAAGCTGGGCATGAGCATTCTGTTCATTTCGCACGACCTGGCTTCGGCCTACTCTCTTTGCCATCGCATTGCGTTGCTCGACGGCGGCACGATCGTGGAGTGCGACACGCCGCAGAACATCTTCTTCCGCCCGGCTCACCCCTTTACCCGCAAGCTGATCGCGGCTTTGCCCTCTGTCACCATGGCCCCTCACGGCGCCAAAGCCGGCCTCAAGTCACAGCCTGTGATTATCCACTAAGTCATTTAGATTCAACGACAAACCAGGAGTTAGGAGCCGTGACTGCGGGCGACATTCCCGTGCCACCTGCGACACTCTGTCACAGGGGTTAGCCTCTATATAAGTTATTGATTATTAAATGTTTATGCTGTTTGCGCCATTCGCGAGCGACAAGCTGTCCTGTCCCCGACACCCGTCATATTGCAGCAATTCTTTTATTAACAATGAGATACGCGAATTCCCACTCTGGTTCAACGATTGCTTACATAAGTAACCAGGTAAACAGATTATGTCGCTCAGGAACAAAGTCTTAGTGATCGTGCTCAGTTTGGCGGTGGCGTCTGGAGTGGCACTCAGTCCCCAACTACGGACCAACCTAGCAAGCGCAGTTGCCTCAGCAGTGTGGGGCACATAAGGACAGCCACGAATGGGGAAAGGTTCAGTAGGACACAGGACAATGAGACTCAACACAGCAACCCTCACTGGCAAAGCAAAGGTCACGCGCAAGCGGCCCTTCTATGCCTTCACACTTTTGCTCGCAGCCTTACTGACGTTAAGCACGGTTGCGGCTGCGGGGGAGTACGGGGAACATGGGGAACATAAGAAACCCCGGGGTCACTACAAGAAGATCGCTGCCGACCTTTCGAACTTCACCGTCAACCGTGACGGTACTGTGAACGTCATCATACAGTTCAAAGACCATCCGCAGATGTATCACTTCCGCGAGATGTCGTCCCACGGCGGCAAGCTTAAGTTTGACCTTTACCACATTCAAGGCGCGGCATACCGCATCCCGGTGAGCACGCTCGCCTGGCTGGAAAAGCATCCGTTTGTGGCCTACGTTACCCCCGACCGCAAGAACAAGCCGGCGTTCGATGACGCGATCCCGGCGGTCATGGGCGACCTGGCGCGGCAGCAGTACGGCATGGATGGGACCGGAATCGGCGTGGCGGTGATCGACAGCGGTGTTTACAACCATCCTGACCTGCAATCGGCCGACGGAACCACATCCCGCATCGTTTATAGCGAAAGCTTCGTGCCCGGCGAACCTACTACGAACGACGTTTTCGGCCACGGCACTCATGTAGCCGGCATCATCGCCGGTAACGGACGGAGCTCTCAGATCGGTTATGCGGAGCAGTACAAGGGACTGGCGCCGAACGCCAACATCATCAATCTCCGCGTGCTTGACAGCACCGGTGCCGGTGCTGACAGCCAGGTGATTGCCGCGATTCAGCGCGCCGTCGAACTGAAAGATACTTATAACATCCGCGTCATCAACCTCTCGCTGGGGCGCGGCATTTACGAGTCCTATTACATGGATCCTCTGTGCCAGGCGGTAGAGTATGCCTGGAAGGCGGGAATTGTGGTAGTGGTGGCGGCCGGTAACTCAGGACGCGACAACAGCAACGGGAACAATGGTTATGGAACGATTGCGGCTCCCGGCAACGACCCCAGCGTGATCACAGTGGGCGCAGCCAATGGCCACGGCACGTCGGATCGCCTTGACGACACGATCGCCACCTTTAGCTCTAAAGGGCCTACGGCGGAAGACCATGTGGTAAAGCCTGATCTGATCGCTCCTGGCAACCGTATTGTCTCGCTCGAGGCCCCGGGAAGTTATCTGGCAATGGCATACCCCGCGCTCGCGGTGGCGCCGCTGCCGGTATGCAACAGCCTCGGGATCTGCACCACTCCTCCTGCGGACAAATACCTGAGCATGAGCGGCACCAGCATGGCAACCCCCGTGGTCGCCGCGGCAGCAGCTTTGATGGTTCAGCACGATTCGACGCTCACGCCCGACACCATCAAGGCCCGCATGATGAAGACTGCCTGGAAGGGCTTTCCCACCAGCACGGTGGCGGTCGCGGCGGATGGGAGCGTTCACACGGTGTTGGATGACGTGTTTACCGTCGGCGCAGGCTACCTTGACGTTGACGCAGCGATGAGCAGCACTGATGTAGCCCAGGGCAGCGCAGTTTCGCCCAGAGCGGTCTTCGACTCGACAACAGGAAAAGCAACCCTTGTGAACAGCCTGCCTCCGGTCACCGGAACCAGCATCGTCTGGCAGGACACTTCGCTCTGGGGCAGCTCCATTATCTTTGGTAACGGCGTGCTGGCGAACTCCATACTCTGGGACGACGGTGCAGTTTGGAGTAACCCGAGTCTGGCCGGCACCAGCATCATTTGGTCCGATTCGATTATCTGGAGCGACTCCATCATTTGGAGTGACTCCGTTGTGTGGGACAACGACATCAACTGAACATGAACCTCTCTCTCAAAGCACGGACTTTCATTACGCTGGTCGTTGTCCTCGGCCTCTGCGTCCTGGGGATAGCCATCGCTGGCGCGAGTGCGATTAGTTCGTTTCGCTTCATCGCATTCCTGGTGGTGGCATGCCTGGCCGCGCGATTGAAAGTGAAGCTCCCAGGAATGGCCGGCAACATGTCCGTCAACCTCCCGTTCATCCTGGTTGCCGTGGCGGAGATGAGCCTGCTGGAAGCACTGATCGTTGGTTGCTTGTCGAACCTGGTGCATTGCTTGCCGAGTGACCAACGCAACTTCAATTTGGTCCGCACCAGCTTCAATGTCTGTACTATGGCACTGGCTGTCGCATTCACGCGCCTGATCGATGGATCTTCCCTTTTGGCTTCCCTTGTCACTTCTCATCCCTTGCGCCTGGCAATTGCGACCGCCGGGTTCTTCCTGGTCAACACAGTCACGGTGGCAATTGTCATCTCCTTGACGGAAAACAAGAACGTCTTCCGCTCGTGGCTGGGAATCTTTCAGCTGTCCTTCCCATATTTCCTGGCCAGTGCCGGCGTTGCTGGCGTGGTGCTCACCCTGGTAGTACGGGTAGGCTGGCAGGTTCCCATCCTGATCCTGCCGCTGATGGCCGGAGTCTACTACTCTTACCGGCGCTACTTCTCCTTGCCTCCCAAGCTGACGGCGGAGATGGCCCCAGGTAAAATCGGCCCTGACAGCGTGCAGCAAGGTGGAAGGCAAGCCCACGCCTGAGAAAATCAGCACTTAGCATTTAGCACTCAGCTAGCTTTTGGCTATGGGCCTTTGGCAAGCCCAACCGAATACGTGTTGGTTCGCGTGATTTCGCGGCCAAATGGTCTTGATGTGAACCCAGAAAACACCTTTAACCACTGAGGACACAGAGAATCCCAGAGGAACTCAAAATGCGCTTCCTTTGTGTTCCTCTGTGCCCTCTGTGGTTCAAGGTTCCTATTTCCGATCGAGCGAGATCAATTTCACTTCGAATGAAATGGTCTGCGGGGCGCCATCTCGGACAACGGTAATGGAATGTCTCGTATTCTCTTGCTGCAAGGCATCCCGGAGTTGGCTCAAAGTGACTTCCGACGCCGGCTTGCCATCCAGCGCAGAGACAACATCGCCCTTCTTGAAGCCATCGGCAGCCGCGCCCGAGTCCGGACGCACCGCAGAAACCGTGTAGGTACGCAGGGCTTCGCCCGACGCCAGCACGGAAAGCCCGTACGTCCTGCGCTTAGGAAAAGGCTTGTCCGCCTCCGGAGTCGGTTCGAAGATCACGCGGTTGTGGGGATAGTCGAGGAACACATGGTAGCGCGAGAAGATGCTCTCACCCACTGTGCCTGAGAAGTTGGCGCTGGCATAGGCCCCGGACGTATTCACCGACATATTGATGGGGATGGACCGTACATCCATTTGCCCAAGTTGCAGGCGGTCAATGCGTCCGCGAACGTTGTTCTGGGCGAAGAACTGGTTTTCCAGGCCCGCCGGGCGGTTCACCGTTGCATTGGTCTGCGCCAGATTGGCCAGGTCATGCGCCTTCACGAACGGCGAGGTCAGAGTCATGGTCTCAGCCGCACCGAAATCGAGGACGAAATAGGCCGGAATGTCTTTCGAAGCAACCGAGATTATTCCGTTTGCGAAAGGAATGCCGTTATCAAACGTGATCGGCACAACGAATCCTTTGCCCGCGTAGTTGAACTTCTTCGGATCATGCAGGGTGATGAGCTTCTTCGCGTAATCAATCTCCATCACGAAGCGGCTGATGAAGTCATAGCCCAGGATTCCGCCGAAAGGAACACCCAGAGCGCGCTCCAGACCCGTCTGGTCCAGGACCGCAACGTGTTGTCGCGACAATGTCACGCCAGGCAGCGTGAATGTCGCATCCTTGGCGTAGCCGTACGGAGCTGAGTTGCCGCCGCCGGTGGTCGTGGTGCCGGCGTAGGCCTTCAGACCGAAGGCGGCCATGCGCGTCTCGTTGATCACTTCCTGGTCAGCGCCGGTGTCAAGGATGAAAGCCATCGGCTCGCGTCCGTTGACCGACACTTTGAAGACAATGTGGTTGGCCTCCATGGTGAAAGGAATGGGCGGTACGACGTTGGCGAGCGTCGTATCAGACGGCCCGGGCTTAAGTGCAGCAAAATCTTTGACTGATAAAGATCCGGTAAAACGCAGGCCAGTGCATTCCATGTTGTAGTCAGGCTTGTCGGTTTCGGTGACTCGGATGCGCCGTGGAAAAAGAGTCTTCTGCGAGGACCCCGCCCATCCCTTGACCTGATTTCCTGGTTGTTCTCCGTGTCTCCGTGTCCGGGGTCCCCGGAAAGCCCGGTTTTGGCTTTCTGGGGTGGTTGTCTCCGTGGTGGGTTTTTCCAGGGTTCCCCAGCCCGAATAGTACGAGGTAATCACGCTGTCTTCCCCCGCATGTTCCGACTTTGTGGGAAGCCCGGTCTGCGCGTCGATGGTCCAGGTGATCGGCTGCATGCCGGCTGCACCGAAGCGGAGCACGAAGGATTTGCCATCTTCGCTCAGGGATACCGCCGGTTGTAGCATGTCCTTCTCAGGCGGCGGACCAAAGACCAGCACCTGCCGCTCGGAGGCCATGGTGCGCAGGCGCTCGAGCTCCTTGCCGCGCATCTCACGGACGAACCCGTTCCAGTCGCGGCGCTGGTTGATCGTTTCTGCCAGCACCAGATCGGCTCCGTCGAACTCTCGCTTCGCGCTGCGGCGGTATTCGAGGTGTGTCCGGGCGTCGCTTTGTCCTGCGGTGAACCTTACGACCCGAACGAGTCCGATCCTCTCCACCATGTTGCCCGGAATGCCATCTTCCATGGAGGAGCAGGTGAGCACGGCCGTCGTCGGCGCTTTTGTAT
This sequence comes from Candidatus Angelobacter sp., assembly GCA_035316085.1. Taxonomy (GTDB): domain Bacteria; phylum Acidobacteriota; class Terriglobia; order Terriglobales; family Acidobacteriaceae; genus Angelobacter. Next base: position 3,225 of record DATFXI010000160.1, on the reverse strand, counting down.
GTCCCTCGCCGATCGCCGCCCGCCATTTTGCCGCGACTTCCTGGGCGCTGGGGACCGTCTGTGCCAAAGCAGACAATGTAAGTAAAACGATAGGTGCAAAGAATCTGGCGATGCGGAAAGTCATGGATGAGTTGGGGTCCTTTTGAAACAGAACCCTTATTCTATCAACCATTTGAGATCGGTCGGTGAGATGAAGACTACCGAGAGCAGAGGGGACACTAAAGTAACGAGCGCAGCTCCATCTCTACCGAGTACTATTTCCTTACGGCAGACCCAAGCTCGTCTCCCCGTAGCTTGTCCCTAGAAAAGTCTGTCCCCCAAGTATTTTCAGACTGTTTTGTGGTGAGCATGATGGGAGATTCCGAGCAGACTCAGACCTCCGACGCTACCCTTGGCGCCGATCACAACACTGCTCCCGGTCTGGGAAACCGCTATGTGATCCAGTCCGAGCTGGGACGCGGCTCGATGGGCGTGGTGTTCAAGGCGCGCGACCGGCTGATCGGCCGCACCGTGGCTCTGAAGACCATCCCGGTTGAATCGACTAGCGAAGATCGTTCGGCGTCCCAAGAGCGGGCCGAGCAACTGGTGCGTGAGGCCATGGCCGCGGGCAGTCTGGACCATCCCAATATCATCACTATCTACGACGTAGTCCTGGAACGCGGCGTCATCTACCTGAGCATGCAGTTTGTCGCAGGCAGCACGCTGGCAGCGCTGCTCAAGAGCCGGACCCCTTTGCGCATGACCGATCTGCTCAAGTATGCGGACCAGATATGCCAGGCCCTCGGCTTCGCTCACCAGCGCGGCGTGATCCATCGTGACCTGAAGCCTTCCAACCTGATGCTCACCAACCAGGGCGCCATCAAGGTCCTGGACTTCGGGGTCGCTCAGCTCGACGATTGCCGGACCCACGACGCCGGTCAAATATCCGGGACTCCGTCTTACATGTCGCCGGAACAAGCAACCGGAGGCGAGGTTGATCAGCGCTCCGACATTTTCTCGCTCGGCGCGGTCTTTTACGAACTCTTCACGGGAAAGAAGCCGTTCACCGGCTCGGTTGAAGAGGTCCTGCGAAAAGTGGTAGGCGAAGACCCGATTGCGCCCACGGCTATCAAGCCGGCGCTGCCTGCCGGCATTGCAGCCATCATCATGAAGGCCCTGGCCAAGGACCGTTTGCAGCGTTTCCAGGATTGTGGAGCCATGGCTGCGGCATTCCGCCGTGAGGCTAGACTGCTGGAATTTGCTCCCCCGGTCCGCGCCGCAGCCGCGCCCAACAGGAACGCGTGGGCTCAGAAGGGGGCGCCGGAGCCGCAAAGCAGCGCGCCGGTGGTGGTTGCGCCAAGAAAGCCCAACCCACTCGAGGAGATACGCTCCTTGAGTGTTTCAAAATATTGGAAGATCGCCATAGGAGCGGCCGTGTCGCTGGTGGCCATCGTGATTGGCGGAAACATTGTCCAACACGCACGGGCGTCCAGCGCGCAAGCGAACAAGCAGAACGTCGGCGAGCCGAGCCGGATGCATGAGACGGCCGAGCAACGTCTGGCAGAGATCCGAAGGCTAGCTTCCGCTTCTCCCGACCCTGAACCGCCGTCCAAGGCGGCGAGCCTGGAGGCGCCGCGTACTCCGGCTCCTGCGGCGAAGGGAGGGATCGAGATCGCGTCCATGCCCTCAGGAGCGACGGTTGAGATTGAAGGCGTTTCCGCGCAAGCCGGGCAGACCCCGCTCACGGTTGGTTCGCTTGCGCCGGGTAGCTATAAAGTCAGGTTGCGCAAGCGCGGCTACGCCACAGAGGCGCGCTTAGTTGAGGTGTCGAGCGGCAAACGCGCTGAGGTGGAAGTGGAACTCACGGCGACTCAGGGCTTCTTGACGGTTACCAGTACCCCCGAAGGCGCGAGTATCTCGATCGGCGGACGCGACACCGGCAAAGTCACGCCGGCGGAATTTGTGCTTGATCCCGCGACGCACAGTATTGCGTTACGCAAGGACGACTATCTCGACGAGTCCATGGAAATCAATGTCATCGCCGGCCAGTCCGTCAGTTATTCTGCCAGCCTGCGCGCTGCCGGCCGCACGGACAACATCAGAAGCGTGGGAGGCCTTTCCCGGATGTTTGGGGGCAGCCCGTCCCATGGCATGGCCCAGATTGAGATCAAGACCGAGCCCAAGGGCGCGCACATCCTCATCAATGGCAAGACCCTTGAAAAAACCACACCCGCAATCATTCAGGTAGAGGCCGGCAATTACGACATCGTGCTCAAGAAAGACGGCTATCGGGAAGTGCGTACCAGCCTGAGCGTAAGCTCTCAAGAGAAGACCAAGATCAAAGAAACGCTTGCGAAATGAACAGCGCTTAGCGAAAGTCCTACCACTGATTAACACTGACCACGCTATTCTTTTTGAGCCTTTGATCAGTGCAGTCAGTGTCATCAGTGATCGGGTGTCTTTTCGCCCGCAAGCGTTGACGTGTCGCAAGAGGCTGTGTTTAACTTGACGGCCTAACGACCCAAGAACAACGGCGCTAAGCCGGAGCTTTCTGTCCGTAACTCACTTGACGGGCAGCGATCTTGGGCGGAGGCAAGACGGTGAGAGTGGCGAGACAGCCGTCAAATTCTTTTTTTTTTCGAAACCCCAACGACAATCCACAGGCTCGCCCGCAGGAGGAAATCCATGAGCAACCTTCGTATTTATTTGGCTGTTGCAGCACTCATCAGCCCGTCGGTCTTCGGGGGCACGATCGCTCGTGCGGGTGCCTGTCATCTGGGAACGAACATCGCCAGCGCTTCGATTGAGAACGCGAAGCCAGAACAGAGGAACTCGGCAAAGGACCGGGAAGACCAGGACGACGACAAAGCCAGGCCGAAGGGCACGCCCGTCGTTGTGCAGGAGACGGACCTCGTCGCTGACCTCCCCCAGTTGGTTGACCGCAACGGCATCTTGCATATCCCTGCTGCCCTCGATCCCCACCTGGTGAACCCCTGGGGGCTCACAGAAGCCCCTGCTTCCCCCTTCTGGGTTTCAGACAACAACGCGGGAGTGGCAACACTCTATAACGTGCCCGGGGCGAACAATACGGCAGTCAGCGTTAATCCACTCGTCGTCAGCATTCCCAGTCCGGTTCATCCACCGGGTCCGGATGGAACGCCGACCGGCGCAGTCTTCAACGTGGCCGGGCTACAAGCATTCCTGATCACCGGCTTGAACAAGGCCGGCACCCTGACCAGCGCAGCG
>DATFXI010000159.1:0-6127 GCA_035316085.1 Candidatus Angelobacter sp. | reverse complement strand
CACCGCAAACTCTGCCGCGAGCTTGGCGAACGCCAGCAAGCACTGCAGGCGAATCTGTGCGGCCAAGTCCAGGACCTGGGCCGCTGCCCGGGCCACTTCCGGGTCCGGGTTGAACCGCGCCGTTTCGCCCAAACGCATGATCACGGCGGCGTTGTCCGCTACCCGGCCAACGTACCGCACCGTCACGCGAATGCGGTGCCGCTTGAGGTGGCGGAACCGCCGGTTCGGCAAGTTCTCCCGCAGGAACAGTTCATCGTCGCGGTCCAGTAGAGTGCGTAACGCCTGCACGTCCACCGGGCGGACTTGGTTGTGAGACTGCTTGCTACGATTGCGGGCGACTGTCCAAAACACACCCACCGCAGCTAGCGCAAATGCGATCACAATCATCGTTGTCATTGGTGAATCAACTCCATCATTGCTTTATTCCACTGCTCCAATTGCGCCCGTTGCGGCAACTCGGCCGTACTGGTTACGCGCTCCGGCGCCAAAATGTACCCCATCCAGATCAACAGACTGGCGTTGAATGCAATCACGCGGGCCAAACTGAGCCCAAGATAAGCAGCCTGTCCGATATGCGTGTGCATTGCTACCACTGCGAGGTCCACGCTGGTGAACGCTCCTAAACCCAGGGCGATTCCAAAAATGCTCTGCCTCCAATGCAATCCGAAGGCCCGTGAAAACGCGAATAAAAATGCTAAGAGCCCCACTTCGACAACCCGCGCTGCCTCCTCCGGAATCTCCACGGCTGCCATCAATGGCGGCAGTCCCGAAGGCCGGGCATAAGCGACCACAAAAGCCAGCAATACCAACCCGGCTAGGACCCAGCGGAAAGCTCCTGCCGCGATTCGCCGCAAGGCGGCATAAGGTCCGAGGAGTTCTCTAAAAACTTCGTACACCACGCCAAACCCTAGAAGAACTCCGACGCCCTCCAAAACCCAATAAGTGTAAAAGTACAAGTTCCTCGACAAACCGAGCCTCGGCGAGGTGTATAGCACCACCGTGCCGGCGAGGTTCCACAAAGAGTACGTCGCAAAAACTGGAAAGGTCCGCCAGAGCCTCTTACCGATCACAGCTGCAGCCAGCGGCAGTTGCAGAATCGTCCCCACCAGCACCAGGTTTGCCAGAAGAATCTTCATTCAAGACCCACACTCAATGCCTATACTTTCTGGCCGAGCATACCTGCTCTCCGCCAGCCCCAGCAACCATTTTCGGCCGTTTGGGCGGCGGCAACGGGTTACTTTTGTTTTCTCTATTTGACCCTGCTTCAGCGAGCGTGTGACGTCGTCTCCACGCCCGGCGTCGGCACGGGCCAGGGGATCGGAAAGTCCATCGCCGATTTTTTCTTTATCATCGGCGAGGGCGACGTTGCACAGAATCCCGATCCCGTTGAAAGACAAATAATCGCGAGCAGCGCAATTCTTAGAAAATTCTTTTTCAAGGTAAGCTCCTCTGGGTTTTGGCGTTCAAATTCTCTAGCAAAGGCCTTTATCCCTAACAAAGCAGACTGCTTCTGGTAATTTCCGGATTCGGAACAAAATTGTTCCGAAACGGGACGGGAGCCAGTTTAGTCGCCGCGCAAGGGAGAATGCGGAGGTCTTAAGGACAGAGGCGGGAAGTGACTTTAGTCCAATACTCAATACTGCCTATTAGGACATGGGCCAAAATGAGCATTTGGCCAGCCCGTGGCCATTGCTGGCAGTCCCAAAATGGGACTTTTGGCGCGCATCTTGTACGGAGAGGGCATGCGCCAGCGTTCGGTCTCCGCCGACCCCTTTCTAGCCCGAACACCGTTCACACTGGCGGTGCCGGCAATCCCCGTCTCATCGCAAGCCCGGGGCATCCAACATTTTTCGGGTTTTCGTAAATTCTGTCGGCCTTGGCGGCTGCTCCCGGCCCGGCGGGAAGGCCGGTTGACCTCTTCTGGAATTGGAAACCTCTCATGCTTCCATGTGCCGAAATGGCCAACCGGTAATGGGTCAGTTTGAAAAACTGACCCATTAGCAGTATCAGCGTCTAGCGATTCGGTCGCGAATCGCGGGCCTTTAGGCAGACGTTCATCGCGAAGCGATGAATTATGGCTGCAAACTGTACCACTACCGCCAACCCAGCAAATGGAAGCCCCGGCCAGACCTGATTTAGAATCGAAGCTAGTTGTTGTTTTTATGTCGGGGCGTAGCGCAGCCTGGTAGCGCACCTGCCTTGGGCGCAGGGGGTCGTTGGTTCAAATCCAATCGCCCCGACCAATTTTGCTTCCCAATTGAACGAGAGCTCCTACGACTGCGCGCAGGATTGCGGGCGCGACTCCCGCAATGACCTGATAGGTGAGTACACCCACACGGAATAGACCGCACGCACCTTTTTGCTCAGGCTGCGCGACAAGAAATAAGGTCGCGGTGATTCCCCTAAGACTTCTTCATGCTGTTCTGGATCGCAGCCACGGCTTCCTCAGCGCGACGTTTGGCTTCCGGTTCCCAACCGCCCTTGCCCGCGTACGATTGCAGGATTCCCATGGCCCTGGCTTTGGCCGCGGTCTCGGACGATTCCACACCAATACGCTCTACGGCCACCGCAGCCATCATGCGGACTTCCATGCCGCCGATCATGGCATTGGATTCGAGCGGTGCCGCCAGCGCGTCGAGTGCAGCCAGATAAGCTGCCTCATTGTGGCTGCCACGCACGGCATTTACCAGGGCGTAGATCGCCGGGATTCGTACACCGTTGTTGCCACTGCGCACTGGTTCGCCCAGGGCTCGCACCGCGGCCGGCGCAATCGCATTACGGTCTGAGGCATTCACGATGTCGTTGACCACGTCTACCGCAACATCGCGAACCGGGACCTGACCGGCGCGCAGCGGTTCGGAGAGCAGCTCCAGCGCCTTGGTCTTGACCCGGTTGTCGGTAGTGCTTCCTGCAATCTCCGCCATGGCATACATGGCCGGCATACGGATGTGGTCGGAAGAGCTGCCCACTGGCTGCGCCAGAAGCTGCAACGCGGTGAGCTTGATTTCCGGATCCGACGTGGCCAGGCCTACAGTCCAGACGCGATGGGTAGCCTCAACCCGGGTCCGTGTGTCTGCGCTGGCGACCTTCTCTCGCAGCGAGATAAGCTCGGCAATTTGCCCGGCCGAACGCGGGTTGGCGCCCCCTTGCGCCGCCGCAGCCGCGCTCAGCAATGCGAAAAGACCCAGCACCGATAAGACGTTCTTCATGCTTTTCCCTCCATATTTGGAATTGGTGACTGAAAGCTAGTCACTCCGTGCTCCTGCACGTGCGGCATTCTGGATGTTCACGAGTCCAGCCGACAATGCACCGCGTCGCAATTCCACCTCAACTGGCCCTCACTCATGATACCGTTTCCTTTGAACAGCTTACGGCCTCTGAGCGATCTCTGGTTGAGGCCGGAATACATCTCTGAGGGTTAGAACGGAGGCTTCATGTCATCAGCAGTTCAGCTTTCGGGGATCACCGCCGTCATGCTGGGCGTACGCGATCTGGCCCAGTCGGTCGCCTTCTACAAAGACAAGCTCGGACTGAAGGTCATCATGCAGGAGCCAGGCCTGGCGTTGCTGCAAGCCGGGGCGGTCATGCTGGGCCTGAATCCAGGCATGGGACGCGGGGTTCCCCAGCTCGCCGGCGCCACCGAAGTCGTCTTCCAAGTGGACAACGTCCGCGCCGCGCACCAGGCCTTGACCGCAAAAGGGATCACGTTTGTGAGCGAGCCTCACGCCGTCACTCCGACGAGCTGGGCGGCACACTTCCGCGATGTAGATGGGCATCTGCTTTCGGTGTTTGGTCCGGAAGGAACCATCTAATCTCCGAGCCCCTTGGTCCCTCGTCAGTTTCGAGGCACGCGGTGCACGGCTGATCCAAAAAATTAGCGCTGAACCTACGATCAAAAACCTCACGCCGAGCGCGGTGATGTAGACTCTCTAGCTAAAACCTGGTACACACCCGACTCGGTCAACGAAATGCCTGAACAAGTTTCCGCCCCGCCTGCTGCGGCGCAGTTGACGAACGCAATGCGTCCCGTCGCGGCGCGGGAGCGCATCGAAGTCATCGACATTCTTCGTGGCTGTGCAATCCTGGGAATCCTCCTGGTCAACATGCCGCTGTATGGCTGGCCGAACTGGGGACCTCTCCGGGCCATGCGCGCCGACTTACCGGGCGGACTTGCCGACGAAATCGCTTCTTGGTTCATCTGGCTGTTTGCTGAGGACAAGTTCTATCCCTTGCTCTCGTTCCTTTTCGGCTTGGGCTTCAGCCTTCAGCTTCTGCGTGCCGAGGGGAGCGGCACTCATTTTCTTTCCGTTTTTCGTCGACGGCTGTTCATTCTGCTCCTGATCGGACTGGTGCACGCCTTCCTCATCTGGTCGGGAGACATCCTTGCCAGGTATGCGTTCGTGGGCTTTCTTCTCATTCCCTTTCGCGCGTGGAAACCAAAAACGATCATCGCCGCCGCCCTCGTTTGTATCCTCCTGCCGCTGGCTCTTTTGCCCGTTCAAAGGGAACTCCACGACCGCTCGTTTGTGCACGTCGTAAGCAAAGATCAAAGCAAACAGGCGCTTTGGGACCAATCCATGCACGCTTATACTCGAGGATCATTCGCAGAAATGTCGGCAGAGAGAGTCCGCGGCGTTGCCTGGACCGTCTCCTGGTGCATCGGGTGGCTGCAGATTCTCGGTCTCTTTCTCCTGGGACTCTATGCCGGACGGCGTCGTTTTTTTCAAAACCTCTCGATCCATCTCCCGTTTATTCGCAAAGCGATATGGTGGGCTTTGGCCCTGGGCGTCGCAGGCACATTGGTCAGGGCCGGCATATTCAAGCTTCCGCAAACGCGAGCGCCTTTGGTCAACGAGCTTTTGCAGGGCGCGGTGGACACTGCAGGGTTTCTGGCGGTCTCCTTTTTCTATGCAGCTGCGATCACTCTCCTGGCACAACGGGGCACATGGAAGACGAGGCTGTTGCCCCTGGCAGCGGTGGGGCGGATGGCGCTGAGCAACTATCTGTTTCAGTCATTCGTTTGCACAACTCTCTTTTACGGCTACGGATTTCGGCTGTTTGCTAAGGTTGGGCCCGCCGCTGGATTGGGGCTCACGTTTGCAATTTACGCGATCCAGATTCCTCTGAGTGTCTGGTGGTTGCGGCGGTTCCGGTTTGGTCCGATGGAATGGGCCTGGAGGTCTCTGACCTACGGCAAATTGCAGCCAATGCGTCCGTAGCTTAGATCCGTGATCTCGATTCCGGGAAGCGGAGAAACCTCTGTTGCGACTTGTTGAAGGGATTCTGGCGGAGAGAGTGGGATTCGAACCCACGATACCCGTTAAGGTATACACGCTTTCCAAGCGTGCGCCTTCAGCCACTCGGCCATCTCTCCGAACAAAAACTGTGAAAGAACTAATCTCTGTACCGCGAGGGCTCCTTCGACTTCGCGCCTGCGGCGCTACGCTCAGGATTTCGCCTGCAGGCTCCCGCTGCGCTCACGCCTGCAAATCGGCTCAACTTCAGCCACCCGGCCATCTCTCCGGGCGAGGGAGCAACTTATCCATTATAACGAATGCTTCTGCAGCGAGTGCTTCTCCGAGACGGGGAGCAATCGCCGGAAGCGCCCGTAATCGCACGGAACCGCCGAAATCAGAACCCTGATCCCGGCGATCACGCGCGATTGCGTTGCGATTCCGGCGATTTCAGAAAGAGATATCAGGCGACCGGCAAAGGCCGCCTGATTCTTTTCTTCCGGTCTACAAGCCGGAATCGTTCTAACTGGAAATGGCTAACGGAAAAGCGTCACGGAAGATGGGTGGCGGGCCATTGGGTCTTCCGGAGAGCAAACTAAGTCAACGTCACCGCGCGGCGACGCCGGGCGGTCTAACCGGCGGCCGAAAACACGCGTTCAAACCGATATTCGTCAATCACCGCAGCCACAGCTTTCTTGCCTTTGTCGTCCAGCGTGCGGACAACGCGGCCTGAACAATTCACCAGAACGTCAGTATCGGTTCCCAGCACCATCGCGGGCAGCACAATGCGGAAACCGATCACCGTCCCCACATCGATCGCGGCTTTGGTGTGGAAAAGCACACCGCCTGCGGAAATGTCGGCGGTTTCGGCGAAGTATTCGTGCGCGTCGTTC
>DATFXI010000158.1:0-14412 GCA_035316085.1 Candidatus Angelobacter sp. | reverse complement strand
CCATAGCGCTCCACGATCTCGCGCAGGCGCGCAGCGCCGGTGTGACATGAAGCAATCTGCGCGTTCAAGTCGCCTTCGCGTTCCTCCGGAGTGCGCACGTTGTTCAGCAGCAGGCGTAGAACGTCCTGTTGCACGCGGCCGGCCACGATCAACTTGATCGGCGGAATGCGCACGCCTTCCTGGTAGATTTCACGGCAGCTTCCCATGGAGCCTGCGTACATCCCGCCGACATCGGCATGATGTGCGCGCGAGGCGACATAGAACGCGGGCCGTTTTGATTTCCTGCCAGGCAGGAGGACCGGCATCACCAGAGTGATGTCGGGCAGATGCGTGCCCCCGCAGAAAGGATCATTGAGAATGGCCACGTCGCCAGGGTTCAGTTCCAACGTGTCCACTGCAGCGCGGACCGACATCGGCATGGAGCCGAGGTGCACCGGCATGTGGTCGCCCATCGCCACGACCTGGCCGCGCCCGTCAAAGACAGCGCAAGAGTAGTCGCGCCGCTCTTTGATGTTGGGCGAAAATGCCGTGCGCCGCAGGGCCGCCCCCATTTCTTCCGCGATGGAATGAAACAGGCTCTTGAAGATTTCCAGCTCAACGGGATCGCGCATGCCAGCTAGTGTATATGAGTCGCAGATCGTCGCAGATAAGCGCAGATAGGACTGGACCAGCCGCGAATTTCGCGAATAAAAACGAATCGCCGAGCCTGTGGTGCAACCTAACCGGGAGACTAGGGGTGTGGGGCACGCAGCAGAAGGTCGGCTGCCACAAAGCCAAAAAGCACCAACGCGATGACTCCGTTCATGGTGAAGAAAGCGGCGTTAAGTTTGCTCAGATCGCGGTCAGAAACCAGCGAGTGTTCGTAGGCCAGCAGCAGTCCTACCACGATCACGCCGGCGATCGCCAGCTTGCCGAGCGAGAAGGCAACCACTAGCGCAGCCAGCAATCCCAGCATGAGAACGTGTAGCGCGCGTGACAGCCACAAGGCGCGGCGCACTCCCCAGGCTTGCGGGATGGAGTTGAGCCCGTGAGCGCGATCGAACTCGATGTCCTGGCAGGCGTAGAGAATGTCAAAACCGCCTACCCAGCAGGTAACGGCTGCGGTCAGCAAAAGGATCCGTGAGTCGAGAGAGCCGCGCACGCCGATCCACGCCGCTGCGGGCGCAATCCCCAGCGCGAAGCCAAGCACAACGTGCGACCAGCGGGTGAAGCGTTTGGTGTAGGAGTAAAGCAAGATGACGGCCAGCGCAACCGGCGAAAGGATCAGCGTGAGCCGGTTCAGTCGCGATGCGGCCAGCACGAAAATACCGCAGGACACCAGAACAAACGTCCCCACAAACCTCATGGAAAGTGTGCCGGCCGGAATCGCGCGGGTGGCCGTGCGGGGATTGGCAGCGTCGATCTGCGCGTCCGCCAGACGGTTGAAAGCCATGGCCGCCGATCGTGCCGACACCATGCACAACACGATCCAGCCGAGCTGTGCCGGGCGGGGCAGGCCGCCGGCCGCAAGCATGGCGCCGCAGAGAGCGAAGGGGAGCGCGAAAACGGAGTGCTCCCACTTGATCATCTCTAGAGTGTTGGCAAGGTTGCGGAAGACAGGCACTGGATATTCTATGTGAGCATTCAGCACTCAGCAATCAGCATTCAGCCCCGGAACACCCTCCACGCCCAGAAGGCCTTCGTGACGAGAAAAATGCTGTGCGGGCTGATTGCTGATGGCTGATTGCTGACTGCTCTCTTCACGCGGCAAAGCCCTGTTGTCCTACCAGGGGCACGAAGCGGCAGCTTTCGAGCGAAGTCACGCCCACGTTTCCGGAAGCGTCTTTGCGTGCGAGCTGGAGAACCTGCTGCTGCGCATCCCCGACTGGGACCACCAGCCGTCCCCCCGGCGCAAGTTGCTCCAGCAGCGCAGGCGGGACCCGGGGCGCGGCTGCGGCGACAATGATCGCATCATAGGGCGCGCGTTCCCGCAGGCCGAGCGAACCGTCGCCGGTGACGATGGTTGCGTTCTTGTAACCCAGCCTCTCCAGGATGTGCGTAACGTTCGCGGAAAGCGCGGGGTACCGCTCCACGGCAAAAACTTCACGAGCCAGCTCGCAGAGCAGCGCGGTCTGGTATCCGGAGCCGGCGCCGATCTCCAGCACGCGGTCCTGCGGCTTGATTTCCGCCGCTTGCAGCATCACGGCGATGATGTACGGCTGAGACGTTGTCTGCTGTTCGCCAATCGGCACTGGATGGTCGGCATAGGCGTCGGCCCAGTGCTGGCGGCCGACGAACTCATGCCTGGGGACTTTGGTCATCGCGTCCAGCACACGCTGGTCGCGGATGCCGCGGCGGCGCAACTGCGTTTCCACCATCGACAGACGCGCCGCGGTCAGCGGGTCATGGGAATTTCCGGTCATTCCTGCTCGTCACTTCTTGTGGCGGCGAACGTGGACGTCAAACCCAAGCACGCCATTCTGGTCGCGCACGGCCACAATGGAGACGTTCTTGTCCACGCTATATTCCAGTTGGATCACTGTCTGCGTGGACTGCGACAAGCTCGTAATATACGTCAGCGTGATGTTGTTGCCGACATTTTGTTCAATGGTCACGCGCGCGCTGGGGTTGCTTTGCTGGCCGATGAACTGGGGATCGATCTTGACTTTGCTTCCACCGAACAAACGTTCCACGCGCTCGCTGACCGCGGCGTCCAGGGCCTGGCCCAGAATGGCATTGGGAGCGTTGGAGGTGTCGATGGTGGACTGGCCTGGCGTGGCGGCATTGTAGACAGCCTGACCGCGCGGCCGGCCGAAGGCCAGCAAGGCGATGATGTCAGAACTCGACAGCGGCGGATCGGAGCGATAGGTCATGTTCAGACTCTTGCCGGCCGCCATGCTGCCGTGCAGGCCCACAGTTACATCGTAATTCTGCACGCGGGCGGAGAGTTCCAGGTTGACCACGGGTTCGATCATCAGCGGATTGCTGAAGCTGATATCGCCGCGCTCCAGGCGGTATTTGGTGCCGTTGAAGAAAACGTCGCCTTCAGCGATGTTCACGCGGCCCAGCAGGGCAGGGCGCGCAGCGGTGCCGCGCAGGTGCAAATCCACGTCGCCGGAGACTTTGGCCAGCGTGGTTTCCACGCGCAATTCAGGAGTTGACGTGATATGCACATCAAGCTGCAGGTTCTCCAGGAAGGGATTCAAACTTGTGATCCCGGTAGGGTTCTTGGTCTGGGCGAGAAACACGCCGAAATCAAATCTGGGGCTCATGCCGAAGCGCGTGATGGTGACATCGCCGGCGAGCAGGGAACTTTTGGCCGAGCCGCTGTAATGCAGGCTCGCGTCGGCGGACGCGCTGACGCCGGGTGGGTAACGCAGACGGACGTCCTTGCCGGTGGCAGTCAAGTCAAAGTAGAGCCCGTTGCGGATGGCCAGGAATCCACCCACGTTGAGTAGGCCGCCTCCGCTCTGCGCCGTGAGCTTTTGGATCTGAAGGCGGTCTTGGGTCAGGACCATGGTGCCGTTGATGCGGCTCAGGCCGTTGGGGAGATCAGCGAGCGAAACGTTGGCGTCGGCAAGCTCGATGCGTCCGTTCATCTGTGGACGCGCCACAGTGCCCGCAGCGTCCACAGTGAATGAGGCTGGGCCCGACGCAATGATGTCGGGATTCATCCCCTGAGCAAGCTTCAAGTCCAAACGTCCGCGGCCGTGCAGGTCAAGCGCATGGTCGGGCGTGAGTTGAACGCTGCCGCGTAAGAACAGCTCGGAGTCACTCCCTACCAGATGGAATTGGTCGGCGCGCAGCGCCCCGTGGTCCAAGGACACATGAATAGGACCGTCGTTCTGCAACTTGATGTTTTCAAGGTTCACTGAGAACTGGGTGATGTCGCCGGCGATGGTGAGGTCACGCGGGCGCCGCATCGGGCCACGGATGTCTGCCGAGCCGGCCATGGAAGAGTGGCCGGTGACTTTATCACCCAGGTAGGCGCGGATGAGAGGATCAAAATCAAGGTGCGTGAAGCGCAAGGTGAGCTGGGCGGGAAACTCTCCCGCCAGGCGAACGTTGCCGTCAAGGGTGAGACTTGCGTTCTCGAAGGCGGAGCGGCCGTGCACCGTCAGGTCCTGGCCGCGTGTTTCCAGCACCGCGCTCACGCTGCCCACCGCTTCACGGTTGATGATCAGGTTGGCTACATCGACTCGTCCGTTTACAGCCGGCGCTCCCGTTCCACCTGAGCCGGTAAGATGGAAAGCGGCTTTTCCTGACATGTTGAAGCGCTGCGTGGTCCACTTCTGCAACTCCGCCAGCTCAATGCCCGTTCCCGTCAAGTCAAAGCGGAAGCTCTTTCCGCGCAGATCATACGTCGCGGAGCCGGTCATCTGGGCGCCGTTGTGCCCCAGAAAAAGGTTATTCAGCTGCACTTCCGTGTTGGCAAACTGGATCTGGCTGTGAAACGCTCGGAAAGGTTCGCCGTAAATCGTAAGTTTGGCGATTTTCAGGTTGCCGCCGCCGCGCAGGTTGCGGGCGGGGCCGCTGGCGTGCAGGTCCGCGCCCACCACGCCGGTGACCGGATAATCCAACCCTGCAAGCGCCACCAATTCTTCCACGGCGGCATTTTCCAAGTGCAAATCGAGTGTCAGCTGGCTTGAATCTTCATCAAACGCCCCGTGGCGCAAGCTGGTGGTACCAGAGAAGCCGAGCTGAGCTTTGCCGCGCCGCAGCTGCCCGCGCTGCAACGACAAACTGGAAGGCGAATAGTTAAGGTCTGCGGCCAGCGAATCCCAGTGGACCCACTGCTCCGCCGGCCGGTTTTTCCTGCCATGATCGCCCGCGGTGCGGGCGAATGCCACGTCCGTCGAAAAATTCTCGAGCTCGATATGGCCGCGGGCGGAAAGGGCGTCCAGCTCGCCAAACACAACCCCGTTGAATCCGGCCCGGCCGTCAACCGTCACCGGGAGGCGCGTGCCCGGACGCAAGGCATCCAGCACCGGCTGAAATTCATGCAGGTTGGCTGCATACACTGCCACGCGCGCATGCGTACTGCGTGAGCCGAGTTGCCCGCTGGCGTTGATGTGGACGGAGCGGCTGCCCAGGCTCATGGTCTCGATTTCCAGAGTGCGGATGTCGCCGTGGTACGTTGCCCGCATGTGCGCGGAGATGGGGACTTCGCGCGCCGAAGGCGCAGCTGGAGGGGCGACGTCGACGGTCATGGCAGCCACCGTATTCTTCACGGCGCCGGACCAGGAAGCCGAAACATCGCCGGAAGCAGCGCCGGCCATGTCAACCTTATTCAATGGCAATTGCGCGGTGGAAATGGCTGTCGCCATCTGCGCGATTTGCATCCGCTCGAACTGCACCTTGGCCGTTCCCTTCGCCGGCGAAGGTTTCTTGGCAGTCGGCGGCGCGTTCCAGTTGGCGATCCGGAGTTCGCCTTTTGCAGTGCCACCGAACGCCCGGGCCGTGAACCGTGGCACGGCAATCTTCTCGGGTGTGATGGCAAAAGGAAAAGCGGCGTCAATGCCGCTAGCCCGCCAGGAAGCGTCCACCCATTCCACGCCGCGCATTTCCGCTGTGCCCTCGACACTGTAGTGTCCGTCCTTGTAGGCAAGCCCGCCCTTCAGATCGGCGCGGCCGGCGCGGAGCTGCGGCAGGCGGGTTTGCTTGGCAACTTCCGGCAAGTCCAGCTGCGCGTGGTACTGCATCTCGATCGCAGGCTGGTGGTAGTTGCGGACCGTGCCGCTGGCTTCCAGCGTGGAGCGTCCTGTCGCGACCTGGAGCCGCCGAATTTCAGTTGCGTCTGCGCGGATCAGGAAATGAAGATCAATCTTCCCGGGCGCCAGCCGGGACTCGCGCCAGCGCGCGTCCGCCAGTGAGATGGAAATTGCGCCGTCATAGCCGTGCTCCCTCGGAGAGTAGGCCATGGTCGCTGCAAACTCTCCTCCGGCAATTTCGAACGGGATTTTTTCCTGGTTCAGCTGCAGGGTCCCGTCGTTGATTTGCACATGACCCACGGCCAGATCGACAAAGCGCTCCGTGGAAAGCTCCGCGCCGGGAGCGCTGGCGCCCGGCCGGGGCTGGTTGGTGGAACCGTCAGGGTTGACGATGAGATGCAGCGCCAGATGGTCAATCACCAATTCGCGCAGCGCGACCTTGCGTGAGACCAGGGAAATGATCTTCAGGCGCAGAGAGACACGGTCCGCCCGTGCGTAGGGCTCTTCCTGCGGGCTCTCGCGGCCGTGAATGACCAGCCCGCGCGCTTCAAAATGCAACTTAGAGAGGTTCCAGGTGAACGACTGGATCTCAACTTTGCCGCCAGTCATTCGCGCCAGCTCAGCTACCACACGCGCCCGGACTTTCTCGCGGAAAGAGTCACTCGTCAAGTACGCGGCCAGTCCCACCACGCTACCGAGCAACAGCAGGCCTATCGCGGCCTGGATCCGCTTGAAACGGCGCTTTTTCCGTGGCGCATCCGGCGTGATCATGGATTAGCTCCGGGGCCCGGCCTGTTGGGCGGGATCAGCATGTTGTCGATCTGCGCCTGCGCGCGCAAAGCTTTGATCCAATCGTTCAGCATTTCGTCTACCCGCTGCTCGACCAGGATCTTTTCGATTTGGTCGGAAACTGCCGCTAGCGCCGGCTCCGGAGCGCCTCGGTTTCGCAGTTGGGGAAGAAATTTATCCTGGTAATAAGCGGCGATCGCGGCTTTGTCAACTCGCACCAAGCCGCGAAACCGCATATCAATGAAGTACAGCACGCTGAACTCGGAGATGACGCGCCGCTCTACGTCCTGCAGCGTGAGATCATCGGCGGCGAGACGCGCCTTCCAACCTGCCTCGGTCTCCAAGCCTGGCTCCCGCGCCCGGATTTCCTTCAGGCGCCGGGCCAGTTCCTCGGGCGAAGGCGTTTCCATGTCGCTAGGCGGGATTTGCTGCTCCAGCAACTCGCGGTCGATTAACTGCTCCAGAGCCTGTGACTTCTCAGCGAAATCGAGCTTGTCTCCAGCCGGCGGCTTGCCTTCGAGCAGCCGTCCCAGGCGCACTTCCTGATCGAGCTGACTTTCCATGATGACCCGCTTGTTTACCACAGCGACCATGCGGTCCACCACCACCTGGGCTTGGCCGGTTGCGACGCCGGGCAGCAAAAGAAACGCGAGTTGGCGGAGAACCATCATCAGAAAGTTTGCCCTATGTTGAAAAAGAAATTAAAGCGCCTCAACACCTGTGAGAACGGTGCCACCGGCGGAGTTGCCGGAGGCGGCGCGGATACCGGAAACGCCGGAGGATTGAGGTTGTAGCCTACGTCAAAGCTCAGAGGCCCCACCGGAGTGCGGTAACGGATCCCGCCGCCTACCGCGGCTGACATGTAGTTGAAATCGCAAGTCGCCGCCGCCGGGTTGAGGCAAATGTTGCGGTTGGGCTGAGAGAACTTGTACAGGTTGTTCCACATGGCGGAGGGTGTTGTGAACACGTTGCCGACGTCGTTGAAAATGACCACGCTGACGTTGCGGCCGATGTAAGGCAGCGAGAACGTCGGTGACCGCAGCTCCAGGTTGTTGATGAACAGCGCTTCGCCTCCCAGCGGCTGTCCGGTAGAGAGGTCGCGAGGGCCAGCCTGGTTGATGCCGAAACCGCGCAGCGTTGTGGGCCCGCCGGAGAGGAAGCGCTCGGGAAGCGGAATGAAGCTGGAAGGCGGCGGGGCTCCCGGCCCCGGGGCAGCGATGGCCGCACTGGTGCCGGCGAACGGGCTCTCCGTGCCGATGCGCGTGGAGCGCGCAAACACCCAGCGGTGCTTGTGAAACTGGTAGTACGTGGAGTTCTGCGCTGAGATGCGGACGAAATTGGGTTGCGAACCGAAGATCCGGGAAGCGACGCCGATGTCAAAAGTGTTGAACGAGCCTTTGTGGGAGTCGATAGGATTGTCGCGCGAGTCGCGGATATAAGCGAAATCGGGAAAGCCCACACGCACCGGCTGGGAGAACAGCGGTACCTGGTCCGGGTTGATCACCAGGTTTGACGTCTCCACGCGGCGATAGATAAGCCGGTAGAGAAGCGTGGTGGTGCGGCTTACTCGCTGCTTGACTTCCACTGCGCCCTCAATCCGGGCAGCGGTGTAAGTCTGCACGTTATTGGTCAACTGGTAGAAGGCGGTAAAGTCCAGGGTGAGTTGCGGCGCATCGAACCAGCGCGGCGCGGTGTAACCTAGCAGGGCCAGCTGTTCCAGGGTGCCGTACCGGGTCTTCAGGATGAGCGTGTGATTGCGTCCCCGGAAGTTCAGCCGCGTAATGTCGAATGACACGCGGGGGCTCACGCCTGTTTTCCCTTGTGGGTTCGTGGCGCCCCCCGGCTGTCCCGTCTGTACTTCCAGGCCCAACCCATAATTGAAGGTGTAGCGCTTGGCCTCAGTGAGCTGAAAATTGACGTTCTTGTGTGTCGCCTGGCCATCCGGGTTCTGCACCGCCATGTTGACTTCGTTGAAAATACCCATGCCGTACAGGCTGTTCTGGGAATCCAGCATTTCCCGCTGGCTGAGCGGCTTGCCGGGTACGATCTTCATTTCCCGGGCCGCTACAAACGGCTTGGTGAAATGCAGGCCGGAGAGCAAGACGCGGTTCACGAAAACCTGCTGTCCTTCAGTAATGGTATAGGTGACGTCCACGCGAGTAGGGTCGTCGGGTTCAAGAGTGGTCGAGTAATCTACGCGCACGTCAGGGAACCCGCGGTTGGCATAAGCATTCATCACTTCTGTCTGATCACTGATGATAGTCGCGTCGGCATAAGGCTGTCCTTCCTGGGTAGCGATCAAACTCCGGATTTCCGTCTCCGACAAAGCAGTATTGCCCTCAATGATCAGCTTGCCCACAATGGTCTGCTGGCCTTCCGCGATGTTAAGGACCACCTGAATGTGCCCCGTCTGACCCTTGTAGTTGTCCGTGACTTGCGGGGTGACCTTGACATGCAAGAAACCGTTGCTTCTGTACAAGTTTTCAATCGCCGTGATGTCGCGCGCCAGAATGGCCTGGCTGAATAATCCATTCTGGAGCCAGCCGCCGGCTGGTTGCATTTGCATGCGTTCGCGAATGTCCTCGCGCCGGAAGTATTGGTTGCCATTGATCGTCAGATTCTCAAATTTGTGGCGATCACCTTTGTCAACGTGAAAAATCACCTGCCGTTTGCCCTCGGCCACCTGCTTCTGATCGACGCTGACTCTCACGTCAAAATATCCTTTGGTTTGAAAGTAGTCGGTAAGGTTGCGCCGCCCTTCGTTGAGCAAGTCCTCATCCACTGCATTTTCTTCAAAGATGGGGATCAGTTTTTTCATCCGGCCACGACGCAGTTTCGCGCCTTCCACTCTAACGTCGACCACTGGACCCGGGATAATGTCGAAGGTGTAATCCAGGGCATTGTTCTGGGGATGATAGACGCGCTCGGTCAGCGTGACCTGGGCTTCCAACCGGCCCTTTTTTTGCAGGTGGCTGCGCATGCGTTGCAGGGCCTTGGTGGCCTGGCCCGCGGTCACGCGCTTGCCTTGCTTCAATTTCGTGATCTTGCGGATTTCTTCGCTAGTGATTTCCGCCGGCCCTTTCGATTGCACCTCACCCACCCGCGCCGACTTGCCAGGCACCACTACGAAACGCACTTTGACCTGCTGGTTGATGGTGTCCCATTCGTAGTAGGGAACAATCGTAGCCTGAAAGTACCCGCCCTCCTGGAGCGCGCGCTGCATTCCGGACTTTCCACTCTCGATTTTTGGTTCGGTGAACCTCTCCCCCAGGCCCAGCCGGCTGGCATTGACTAACTGCCCCTCAGAAGGACGGGAAGGCGCGCCCGGCGCCAGGATTGAGCCGAAGAAGAAATTCTCCTCCGTGCTGAAGGTCAGCGCGATCGCGCCGGGAGAGCTCCGTTTGGCTTCCACCTGGATCGAAGCGAAACGGCCGGTCTTATACAGCGCCTGGACGGAATCCCGGACTTTGTATTTGTCCAGCGGCTGATTGACCTTCTGCACCAGCAGCGGCTCCAGCCACTCCGGATGCTCGACCGACGACCCGGTGATCTGAATGCTCTCTACGTTGACGCCCTGCAGGCTGTTGAGATTGCCGGAGATCTCCTGGTCGGAAGCCGGAGTCGGCTTGGGGACAGCGGACTGCTGCGCCAGCGCCACATTCACCTGCAGCGCCGCCAACACTCCCAGCCAAAGCAGATACCGCAGGCAGACTGGTCGAAGGCTCGGCAAATATCATGCCCCTTTTTTTTGCTGGAACCAGATTGTTGGTAACTTGGATGGCAGCAACTCTGGCCATCGTTGCACTGCGGTGTTCCAGGAGCGCGGGCGGCGCAAGCCGTCACGCCCAAACCCCTATAATAAACAGGGCCATGAACTTTCCGGACCGATATTCGCGGCAGGTGCTGTTTCCGGGCATTGGCGCGGAAGGACAGCAAAAGCTGGCGGCGGCACGCGTGGCCATCGTGGGTTGCGGCGCCACTGGTACATGCGTCGCCGGATCGCTGGGCCGCGCCGGCGTGGGGCAACTGCGTATTATTGACCGCGATTTCGTCGAGCCCAGCAACTTGCAGCGGCAGTCGCTCTTTGACGAAGCGGACGCCGCCGAGTCTCTCCCCAAAGCTGTAGCCGCGGCCAAGAAAATTTCAGCGTTCAATTCCCAGGTCCAGGTCCAGGCGGAAGTCGCAGACCTGACCCCGGAGAACATTCATGCCTTGCTTCAGGGCCAAGACCTGCTGCTCGACGCGACCGACAATTTTGAGACCCGGTATCTCATCAATGATTTTGCGGTCAAGCATGGAGTGCCCTGGATTTATGCGGCTGCCGTAGCCGCTTACGCCGTGACCATGAACATTATCCCGGGCGAAACGGCGTGTCTCGCGTGCATGTTCCCTGCGCCGCCGCAAGGCACGGTGGAGACTTGTGATACTGCTGGAATCCTCAACAGTGCCGTGAATCTTGTGGCCTCCATCCAGGCCACGGAAGCCATCAAGTTTCTGGTGGGCTCGCGCGGCCAGCTGCGGCGCACGCTCCTTTCCTTCGACCTGTGGAGCAACGATCGCGCTGAAGTCGCGGCGGCACGCCCCCGCCCTGACTGCCAGACCTGCGGCAAGCACGAATTTGCCTATCTGGCGGGCGAAGGCCGTCCGCAGATCACCCTGTGCGGCAGGAATTCGGTACAGATCCACGAACGCCATCGTCCGGTGAACTTCGCCGAGATGAGCGGCAGGCTTCAGCCTCACGGCACTGTGAAACACAACGACTTTGTCCTGAAATTCTGGCGTGAACCCTACGAGATCACGTTGTTCCCCGACGGCAGAGCTATCATCAAAGGCACCACGGATACTGCCGTGGCTCGCAGTTTGTATGCACGTTTCGTGGGTAGCTGAATTGGAGCAATTAGCAATCAGCAGTCAGCATTCAGCCCGCGTGCACTCTTCTTCTCTCTAGCAGCAATTCTGGGCGTCGAGGCGGTTTAGTGGCTGAATGCTGAGTGCTGACGGCTGACTGCTGATCCTGGCATCCCCTATTTACTGATTCGTAATCCAACCTTTTGGGGACGTGTCAGGAGGCAACCCATGGCCCGCTCTATCTTCATCCTCGCAGTTCTGGCGGCAACTATCAGTCTTGGTGCGCAGCAGCCCATGTCGCCGAACCAACCCCAGGGCGTTCCTCAGAACGTAATCAGCGTAAATCCGCCTCCCACCATCGTGGTGGCCGGCAGCGGACTTTACGGCCCCAGCGTCTTCATGGCTCCAGCTGCCGGCTTTGCCCCGCCACAGGCAGCCGCAGGGGCCACGCAGACGGGCTATATACCCGGAAGCGCCGGAATCAGCCTCAACACCCAACCATACTTGGGTGTTACCAGCACCCTTGGTCCAGCGCCTCTGGTCTATGAAGGTGGACAACCCGGCTACGCCTATACACCGGGCAGCGTCAGCGTTGGCGCAGAAACAGCGGCAGCTGCGGCAACACCCGGCCGATTGATCAACGACCTGGGGCCTTCGTATTACTCAGAAACCGGTCAGCCCCCGCCGCCCAAAGTCAGTCTCGGCGAAGTGGCCGCGAGCTTCCGAGCTACACAGGAGCCGCGTCCCATCCGCGTCTACACGAATCCTCCTGCACAACAACTGGAGCCGACGCTCGTGGTCACTGGGGCAGCCATCGCCACCAACGTGATACCGGAAACCGTCGTGGTGCAGAGTCCGCAGTCGGCAACCGCCGTTCAAACACCGCAGGCCCAGGCACAGG
The DNA here is from genome assembly GCA_035316085.1 of Candidatus Angelobacter sp. Lineage (GTDB taxonomy): Bacteria > Acidobacteriota > Terriglobia > Terriglobales > Acidobacteriaceae > Angelobacter. The sequence goes on along the minus strand of DATFXI010000158.1, from coordinate 2,184 downwards.
CACCGCAAGTCCAGCCGGCGACACCTCCACAAGCCCAGCAGTCAGCGGGGAGTACAGTGCCTCCGCCACCTGCGACTGCGCCGTCTGCCCCTGCGCCACAGGCGGCTGGCCAGGAGCCGGCTCCGCAGCTTCCGGCCACTTCAACCCTGCTGCCCTTGCTGGGGCTGCTGGGCCTGGTGAGCGGCGCGATCGGCGTGTGGCTCTGGAAGTCAGCGAAATAAGATCTCGGGTTGGAGCAAGAAAAGCGCGTGCGGTTCGCGGACGCGCTTTCTTTTTGGTATCTTTCCCAATCGATGACGACTCAGACCGTAGGACAAACCACCCAGCTTCGCCGCGCCATGGGCTTTTGGGACGTGCTGCTGTTCAACATTGCAGCCGTGCTCGGCCCGCGCTGGATTGCCGCCGCCGCCCACAACGGAACTTCCTCCATCAGCCTTTGGGCCCTGGCCGCTCTGTTTTTCTTTCTTCCCACCGCTCTCATTATTATTGAGCTTTCAACCCGTTATCCCGCGGAAGGCGGGCTCTATGTTTGGAGCAAAGAGGCTTTCGGCGACTTCCACGGTTTCGTAGCCGGATGGGCCTACTGGATCTATACGTTCTTCTATTTTCCCGGGCTGCTCTCTGCGAGCGTGGCCATGTCAGTATTCATTGGCGGGCCGCAGTATGCACACCTCGCCGACAACAAGGCCTACACCTTGGGCGCTTCTCTTGGACTTCTGGCCATTGCCGTGGTGCTGAACGTGGTTGGATTGAACATCGGCAAATGGCTGCAGAACGCCGGTGGAATCGGAACGTATGTTCCCCTCCTGATGCTGCTCGGCATTGGCGGCTACATCGCCTTCCATCACGGCAGCGTGACCAGCTTCTCCTGGAAATCGTCTTTGCCTTCGTGGAATTGGGACACCGTGAATTTTTGGTCGCAAATAGCGTTCGCCTTCACCGGCATGGAACTGGTTTGTGCCATGAGCGAAGAGGTACGCGAACCGCGCAAAACTTTCCCCCGCGCTATCTATGCTTCTACGGCTTTGATTGCCGTGATCTATATCCTGGGAACGGTTGCGGTCCTGGCCCTGCGGCCCGCCGCCGAAGTCGATCCACGACACGGAGTCTTCCAGGCGGTGAGCAGCGGATCCGCCATGTTGGGTATCGCCTGGTTCGGCATTGTCGCGTCGCTGCTGGTAACCGCTGGCAATGCCGGCGGCGTTGGAGCCACCGTTGCCGGAGTCGCGCGAGTTCCCTTCGTTGCCGGCATTGATCGCTACTTGCCGGCGTTTTTCGGAAAATTGCATCCACGCTGGAGGACGCCTTGGATCTCGATCCTGGTGCAGGCCGGCATCTCAACTTTGATCCTGGTCCTGACGACGTACGTGACCACCCTTAAGAAGGGATACCTGTTCCTGGTGGATATGTCCGTGATTCTCTATTTCATTCCCTTCCTTTATATGTATGCTGCCGTGATCAACCTGGCCTATCGTCCCGACCGCCAAACCAGCGGCCAAGCCGTGCTGGTTCCCGGCGGCAAATCAGGAGTCTGGGTCGCGGGCCTCCTGGGATTTCTGGTTACGCTCGGCTCTATGGGGTTGGCCATGGTGCCGCCGGAAGGGGAAAAGAACATACTGCTGTTTGAGTTTAGTCTGGTGGCGTCCACCGTTGGAGCTATCGGTATCGGGCTGCTTCTCTACTGGAACGGCGCGCGCAAGAAAATGGCGTCGCCAGCGCAGGTCGGCTGAAACCCACCGAGACTCTTCAAGATGATATGAGTCCGTCTCCCGCTACGCGGGACCGGGATTTCAGAATTGAGCTGTGCTGATCGCTGATTGCTTCAATTGAAATCGGCCGAGCCCACGCGCACCACCGTTCTGGTTTTCTTCTCGCGTTCTTCCTTGGCGGGTTCGGAAGTCTGGTGGGCCCAGGCAGCGAACACTTTGTTGCCGAACGAGGTGATGGCCAGGTAGTCGCCCAGGAAATCGCCCACCGCCGAGAAAGCTTCGCTGTCCCATGCGTAGTTCGTGAAGGTCTTGCCGCCATCGGTTGAGCGGGCCAGTGTCACCGTAGTGTCGTCATTGTTGCGCCGGCGGTCGTAAAAGACCAGGTTCACTGCACCGCTTTCCGGATCAACCGTCATCCATTGGAAAAACTGATCGTTGCCGTTGTGGATGGGATCGTTGTTGGCGCGCACCGGAG
>DATFXI010000157.1:0-9562 GCA_035316085.1 Candidatus Angelobacter sp. | reverse complement strand
AAAGGTCAGTGGCCAGTCGCTGCTCGCTTTTCTTCAAGAAAAGGTCTTCACGCCGCTGGGCATCGGGCGCGTGGAGAACATTGATTTACATCGTCTCGGCGAGACAGATGCCACCGGCTATATGCGTTATGCGCTCGGCCCACCGCGCGTGGCCCCCAAAGAAGGTCCAGGATGGTTGTTTGCCGCGGGGGAGCTGGCTATGCCCGCTGCAGAGCTGGCCAAATGGGACTTGGGCTTGCTGGCGCATCGTCTGCTGAAGCCGATGTCGCAGAAAGAAATGGAGACCGAGGTTAAGCTGAAGGACGGGCGCAGCACGGGGTACGCTCTGGGGCTTCAGATAGGCGTGATGAACGGCCATCGCGTGGTACGGCACGGCGGCGAGGTCTCAGGATTCACTGCGCAGAACATGGTGTTTCCTGACGACAACGTGGCCGTGGTGGCGCTCACCAACCAGGACGCCAACAGTGCGTCGTCACTGATCGCGCGTCAAATTGCGGCTGCGTTGCTGACACCGCCCGCGCCGGGCAATGCCGCTAAGCTGGCGCAAGCGCGTAAGATTTTTGCCGGCCTGCAACAAGGCAAAATCGACCGTGCTCTATTCACCAGCAATGCCAACTCTTATTTCACCCCGCAAGCGCTTCAGGACTTTGCTTCCAGCCTGGGGCCGCTAGGCGAGCCGCAGGACTTCACTGCGACCGGCGAGCAGGGCCGCGGCGGTATGACCTTTCGCGGCTATTCCGTCAAGTTTCCCAACGTGACACTGAACATCATCATTTACGAAATGCCCGACGGTAAATTGGAGCAGTACTTGGTCGGGCCGGGGAACTAGCGCGCAGCGTTGTTTTAGAATGACCCGGGGTCGCGACTGGCGACTCTCTCCAGTTCGCTGGCAAGGAGCGCGCATGAAACTGAATGGAATCAAGCTTACCTGGCTCGGTCACTCTACGTTTCTGATCGAAACACCGGGCGGCAAAAAAATCCTGATCGATCCCTGGATCATGGGCAATCCTGCCACGCCGCCGGAAAAGAGAAAATTCGACAAGATTGACCTGATGCTCTGTACCCACGGCCACGGGGATCACATCGGCGATGCCGTGGCGCTGGCCAAGACGCACAATCCGAGAGTAGTCGGCGTGTATGAGCTCTGCTTGTGGATGGCTAAGAAGGGCGCGCAGCAGATTCTACCTATGAACAAAGGAGGCTCGCAGGAAGTGGGCGACGTCTCCGTGACCATGGTCCATGCCGACCACTCCTGCGGTATCGAAGACGACGGCCAAATCATCTATGGCGGCGAGCCTTGCGGTTACGTGATTCAATTCGACAACGGAGTAAAGATTTACCACGCCGGTGACACCAACGTTTTCGGCGACATGAAAATCATCCACGAACTTTATCACCCTGACGTAGCCCTGCTGCCGATCGGAGACGTCTTCACCATGGGACCGCGCGAGGCCACGTATGCCTGCGGACTGTTGAAGCCGAAGATGGTCATCCCCATGCATTTCGGCACTTTTCCATTGCTTACCGGAACACCACAAGACCTGGAGCGGCGGATCAGGGAACTGGGCCTGGAACTGAAGACCATGAAGCCCGGCGAGACCATCGCCTGATGAGTTGCAGTGTCTGTTTCGCGATGGACCGGAACTAAGCGTCCACCGCCATGAGCGGGTCCGATTCCTTTTCTGGTTGCTGCTCGCGGAAGGCTGCCAACAGCGCGTCTTCGCTGGTGTGCTGCATAACTGTGCGGTAGTGTTCTCCCAGGAAGATACGAAGGCGCACGGTATCCAAAGCGCTGGAGCCGAGCAGGTAGGGAAGCGCTGCGGGGGGAATCCCCGATATTCCCAGCCGCCACCGGAGCCACTGGGCCTGCCGGCAAAGGACCGCCGCGGGAACTGTTTTGGTCGGTACGCCGGCAATTGCAAAACACCTTCGTAGCGAGAGCGGATCGCCGCGGCCGGCTACGTTCAGGAGTGTAAGCTGGGGATCGGCTTCCTTACGCTGGATAATGTGGGCCACAAGACGCGCCATGTCCTCCACGTGCACGAATTGCAACCGGTTCTCTAGATGGTTGCCGCGTGCGGGAAGCAGAGCAGGTAGACGCGCTCCTCGCCGGCGCAAGCGGGCCCCAAGCCGGCCAGTGCCGTCCGGCACGCCGCGCAACCAGCTTAGTGCATAGTTTCGGACACCCGGACCACCATAGAAATGAGAACGCAGCACATAAGTCTGGCATCGGCGCAGACCGGCGGCACGAACCTGAATGGTGCTATCGGCTTCCTGCTGGTGGATGGCATAGAGAAGGCCGTGCGCGTTCAATGCGGTGTCTTCCGTCACCGGGTGTGATGGCCGCGGCCCATAAACCGCGGCGCTACTGGGAAAGATAAACTTTTCGATGCCGCCCACCATGCGGTTGTGTTCCGCGATGGCTTCACTCACACGGCTGCTGCCCAGCACGTTGATGAGCCACATGGACTTCCGGTCGCGCACGCCGCTGTGGACGGGGTCCATGACGAAGGCCAAGTGGGCCACTGCTTCCGGCCGGTAGGCCCGCGTCAGTTCCAGCAGTTGGTCGCAGGAGCGCTCTTCAGCCAAGTCAATCTTTCGGAAATGAAAAAGCCCTGCGCGCATGGCCGGTTCGCGCACATCCACGCCGATCACCTGGTGGCCCGGTAATTCGCGCAGCAGGCGCAAGCCCAGAGTGCCCGCTACCCCTGTGATCAGGACTGTTGGTTTGGCTGCCATAGACGTCCGAGCGGAAGTGCGGGGGAGTAAGTCATCCTAGCATAAACATCGTCGGGGAAGGACTGGTTGTTGAGCGCGGTTTGTCCTGGAAAGCTTCGCGGAAAAACTGAGAGAATGAAACCTGTGGCCACAGCCGAGCTGAATCCGCTGCAAGAGAGTATGCGCAAGGAGAAGCGCGCGGTGGCTTTGAATTCTTTGCTGGCCGCCGCGGCTATCACTGCCCTCAAGCTTATCGTCGGGCTCTCCACACGCAGCCTGGGCATTCTTTCTGAAGCCGCCCATTCCGGCCTGGACCTGGTGGCTGCCTTCATCACCTTGCTTTCCGTCCGCGTTTCCGACAAACCGGCTGACGCCGAGCACCAATATGGCCACGGCAAGGTAGAGAACTTCTCGGCATTTCTGGAGACCGGGCTGCTGCTGCTGACTTGCATATGGATTGTCTGGGAAGCCGTGCGCCGGCTGACCGGCCATCATACCGTGCACATCGAACCTTCGGTGGCAGCGTTCGCCGTGTTGTTTGCTTCAATGGCCGTGGACTGGTGGCGTTCACACAAGCTTAAGAAGATCGCCGACAAGTATGACAGCCAGGCCCTCGAGGCCGATGCTCTCCACTTCAGCACGGACGTGTTCTCGAGCGCAGTGGTGGCCTTGGGACTGGCTATGGTCTGGCTGGGCAGGCTCTGGGGTATCCCCTGGCTCAGCAAGGCCGACCCCGTGGCCGCTCTGGTAGTGTCCGGGGTGATTGTTTACGTGAGTTCGCGGCTGGCGCGAGCCACCATTGACGCCCTGCTCGACGCTGCTCCCCCCGGCTACCGCAGCCGCATTATCGATGCGGTGCTGAAGATTCATGGCGTGATTGAGGTGGAGCGGGTGCGCGTCCGACGCGCCGGCAACCGCTATTTTGCCGACTTGGCTGTGGGCTTGGCACGCAACGTTACGTTCCAGAGGTCGGGGCAGGTGGTGGGTGAGATCACAGATGCCGTTCACAGCATCTTGCCGGATTGCGACGTCGTCGTCCACCCGGTGCCGCGCGAAACCGCCCAAGAGAGCATATTTGACCGCATCCGCGCGGTGGCTTCGCGCAACAACTTCAGCGTGCACGATGTCAGCGTGCAAGACCTGGCAGGACGGTTGCACGTCGAACAGCATCTGGAACTCGACGAAACCCTAAGCCTCAAGCAGGCCCACGATGTAGTCACGCGCCTCGAAGCCGAAATCCGCGCCGAAATCCCGGAGATTTCCACGATCCTCACCCATATTGAGAGTGAGCCTTCCACCGTCGAACCGGGAGGAAGAGTATTGCGGCATGCGGTGCTGGAGCAGAAGCTCCGGCCGTTGCTGAAAGAATTTCCAGAAGTCCTGGACATGCACGAGGTGGAGATCAAATTCGTCCGCGACAAGATTTATATGTCCTGCCACTGCACCATGGCTGACAATCTGCCCCTCTCACGTGTGCATGACATCTCCACGGCGCTGGAAATCCGTTTCAAGCAGGCTGCGCCCGAGCTGTTCAAAGTCCTGATCCATCCTGAGCCACAGACCGACAACCGCAGGTAGCTCGGGGCGTCGAGCCCGCATCGCCGGGCAACGCGGCTACCTGCGGCTGCCATCTGAAATAGCCTCCCCGGTTGTTAATTTCGGAACGATAGGAGGATAAGTATGGCGAAGGTCATTCGATGCCGAGATGTCGGTGTGGACTGTGATTTCGAAGCTCGTGGCGAGACGGTGCAGGAAGTCTTGAAGAATTGCCAGGAGCATGCGCGCACAGCTCACGGAATGGACGAGATCCCTGCGGAACTTGTCACTAAAGTCAAAGCGGCAATCCGCGACGAAAAAGCTGCCTAACTTAGATCACCGTGATCCCACCCCGGCCCGCGCAACAGCGGCGCGGTCCGGGGACCCGGTGATCGCACGTCATCGGGTCTCCGTTGACGGCGATTTCCGCGATTTCTTCCCTCCGTGTCAAAGGTCCTTGAAGCATAAGAGGTGAGGAGCTTCAAGGCGATCCCATCTTGAATCATCCTCTGGCGGGGCTGGTTGCAGCCGCGCGATAATAGAGTCCTGTCATGAAGGACACTCGCTAAAATGACTCGAAAAAACTTTGCTGCTGTAGTCCTGTGTTTTTTTGCCGTCGGTATCACCAGCTGGTTGGGGGATGCTCAACAGTCGCAAGACAAGAGCAAGAGACCCAGTCCACCGGGGACCGCCGATTGTACGATCAACGGTAAGAAAGTGACCATTGAATACGGCCGGCCGTCGATGAAGGGTCGAAAGATCATGGGCGACCTGGTTCCTTATGGACAAGTCTGGCGCACCGGCGCCAACGAAGCCACCACGCTGACCACAGAGATTGATCTCAACATCGGCGGCGCCAAAGTTCCTGCCGGCAAGTACACGCTTTACACGCTGCCTTCCGCCAACGTGTGGAAGCTCATCATCAATAAGCAGACGGGGCAATGGGGCACGGTGTACAACCAGGACCAGGACCTGGCCCGCGTGGACATGAAGGTTACGCCGATCGTGGTGCCGGTGGAACAGTTCACGATCTCTCTAGATCAGAACGACAACCGCAGCGCAGACTTGGTTATGGAGTGGGAGAAGACACGCGTATCGGTGCTGGTGAAGGCGCTGTAGCCTTGGGGAAAGGGAGGTCGTGTGGTTGAAGCCAAGTTGAATTGGATCGATGGCGAGCGTTTTGTGGCCAGTGCCTCAAGCGGCCACGCCCTGGTGATCGACTCGGACCGGGAGCGCAACACGGCGCCGGGCCCCATGGAGCTGGTATTGCTCGGGCTCTGTTCCTGCACCGCCACTGACGTGGTCAGCATTTTGCGTAAGAAACGAGAGCCCTTGTTGGGCCTGGAGGTCCGCGCTGAGGCCGAGCGTGCCCAGCACCCGCCCACGGTTTATACCGCCATCAAGTTGATCTACACGGTCGCAGGGCACGTTTCGCGCAAGGCGGTGGAAGACGCGGTTCGGCTCTCAGAAGAGAAGTACTGCGGCGTAGCGGCGATGCTCAAAAGCACCGCGCGCATCACTACGGAAATCCGTCTGGCCACCCACGACGCGTTGGAGACTCAAAAAAAATGAGCCGCTGCAGCGTCGCAAGAATCTGAGGTACATTTGGACGTACGGGCAGAGGAGGGGAAGGAATGCAGCGAAAGAGGGTCGTGGTCTATAGCCAACCCGGCTGACCGCCGTGCTCCTGGGCGGAGGGCTACCTTTCGGAGAAGGGTATCGACTTTGAAGTAAAGGACGTGAGCGTGGACCAGCAAGCGGTGTTCGAACTGGTGCGCAAATACAATAGCCGCTCAACCCCCACCATCGTCGTCGATGGCGAGGTCATGATCGGCTTCGATCCGGAGCAACTGGATAAGATGCTTGCCGACTAACTCCGCAGAAACACCAGCAGCTATCCCCGCGACGGAACAGGGACATCCGTGGCGGGGTTACTTTTTTATTGCCACGGCTACGTTCTGCTGGGGCGCTGCCGCCACCGCAGGCAAGGCGCTCTTCAACGGCGAACTGTTTGCCGGAAAAGCCGCAATTTCACCCGTAGTACTGTCCCAGGCCAGGACCAGCTTTGCCGTCGCGTTGTTGGCGGTCTTTCTTCTGCTGCGCTATGGCCGCGAGTTTCTTCGCATTGGCGGACGAGATGCGGCTTGGTGCGCGCTGGTTGGAGTGCTGGGCCTGACCGGATCCAACTACTTCTACTACCTTGCTATTCAGCACGCCACCGTGGCCATTGCTATCACCTTGCAGTACACGGCGCCCGTATGGGTGCTGCTGTGGACGTCGCTTCGCGGACACCAGCCTGCCACGCTCCGCCGCGCCGGCGCCGTAGCGCTCGCGCTGGCAGGGATCGCGCTCACCATCGGGCTTTTTCAGTCCGATATCAGACTGAGCGTCCTGGGAACGGCGGCCGGATTGCTGGCTTCTTTCTCGTTCTCGTTCTACAACATCGCTGGACAGCAACTGGTCAGCCGCCATCATCCGTTCCAAATCATGTTTTATGTGCTGCTGGCCTCGGCGCTTTTCTGGTTGGTGGTAAATCCGCCCTGGCGACTCGTCGCCCAGCACTTCTCGGCGGGACAATGGGGATTTCTTTTCTTGTTTGCCTGCTTGTCGACGCTCCTTCCGTATTTCTTCTTCTTCACCGGATTGAAGTACCTGGATCCCACGCGCGCCGTCATTGCCAGTTGCCTGGAGCCGGTGTTCGCCGTGGTGTTCGCGGCCGTGTTTGTCGGCGAAAGCGTCCGCGCTTTGCAAGTGGTAGGAATCCTGGCCGTGCTGGCAGCCACGGTGATGGCGCAGGCAGGCGGAACCAAGCCGCTGCCAGAGGCAGATTAAAAACTAAGGCGGTCCTTGCGGACCGCCTTGAAGTCTTCTAGCTTAGGTTGCGCCTTAGTCGAACGGCGTACGGTTGATCCACTGCAGTCTGGAGAAACTGCCAACGGGTGTGCCAGGCGTTATCGCGCCGGCCGCAAGGTTGGTAGACGGGAACCAGGGCGGCGCGAACCCGCCGCCGAAACGTTTGTCGAACACAACGTTACGCGTTGTGGTGTTGATGTTCTTGATGTTGTTTTGTATGCGTCCACCCACAATGGTCAGCGTATCGATTGCGTTTCCGGTGTTGACTATGCCGCCCGTACCATTGTTAGAAATCGTAGCCAGAGAACCGTCGATTTGCAGCATGCCATCAGCCTGGCCGTTGTTGAGCTGAATATCGCCCGAAGCGGTAAAAATGCCCAGCGCCTGCCTGGTATCGTTGGCGGGAATCAAGGTGTCAATCGGCGTCGTCTGGGTTGCCGCCGTGGTTACGGGCTCGCTCTTGTAGCGAATATCACCCGTGATGGTTACGTTGGCCGCCGCGGTGATGGTAAGCGCGGTATGGTCCTGGATGGCCGGCAAGCCCTCACCCGGTCCGGATAAAGAGTTGACGTTGCCATTCACATACAGCATAGTCTCGTAACCCTTGGGGGCGAGCGTAGTGGGATCAAGCTGAGTGGGCACGCCGGTGATGACCTGCGCTGTGCCACCCGTCACCATGGTGGTTGTGTTGGCTATCGGATCAACCGTGATGGTGGTGATCGTGCTCCCCTGGGTGATGGTGTACAACTGCGCGGACGTCCCCACAGGCTGCAGAGTTATGTTGGCGTTGCCTTCTACATAAATCCCGCCTCCTTTGAACTTGGGAGGGATGGTGTTGCCCAGCGCATCTTTTGTCGTGTACGGCAGAAAGACGCCACTGGTGGCGCCCGAGTTGGGATAGGCTACGCCGTTGATGTCAAGCAGACCCTTGTTGAGATCTTGCTTGCTTATCGGGCTGCCGCCTGAGACGCCGATTCCGTCCAGTACTGCGCGTTCCTGGTCATAGTCGTTCCCCGGCAGTGCGATCTTGCTTTGACCAAGATTGAAGCCTGCCTGGAAATTCGGCGTGATGCTGGTGTTTCCTTGCTTGTCGGTCGGGTTGGCGGTCTGGTCGCAATTGTTCTTGCCGCCGAACTGATAACCGAAGCTCGACGAGACGCTCCCTACAGGATCGGTAAACGTGTAAGGCCCGCCAGTTCCGAAGGTCCAGGCGCCGTTGGTAAACACTGGTCCGGTAATCGTGCCCGGCACCAATGTCCCGCCTGTGCAGATGGGGAAGTTATCAATGAACATGCCCCAGGCGGCGAAACTGGTCTTGCCGCCGGCTGCGCTGAGAGGCGCGGTGACAAAGAAACTCCCGCGGTCTTGCATGGTGGCCGCCTCCCCGCCTCGAGATTGGCCGATCGAAGTCAGGCTGTAATCGAATTGGTACTTGTAGTACGTGGTGACGGGGAATGCGCAGGCAGAGCCGTCCGCCATTGTGCAGCCTACATATTTGACGAAGGGCTGGGTAACGCCGCCCACGACACTCTTCTGAATCTTGTAATCAGCCGGCCACGAGGATGTCGCCTGCCCCGAACCGTTAAGTTTGGTGTAGGCGGCATAGGTGTTCTGGATATATGTGTCGACATTCGTGGCGGTCTGGCCAGGGTTGGCGAAGGGCGTCACCGAGGTGCCATTCCAGCCAGCCACGATATCCTTCATCACCTGGTTCTGAATCTCCTGGCGCGCGATGTTCAAGCCGGAATCAGCGGCGTAGAAAGATCCCCGGAAGCTCCGGTAGTAGCCGTTGATGAGCATGTCAGACCGTGTGGACCAGGCCATGGCCAGGGCCAGCCCTGACATAAGCATTAACAGCAGCAGGGTGGTGATCAAAGCCACTCCTCGCTGCTGGCTTCGGGCGTTGCGCCGGCCGTGCGTCAGAAAGCGAACTTTGTGGCGTTGCATCAGGGTGTCTCCTCTACTTGTTCATGCTGAGATTGCGCGGATTGACCACTACGGCCGCGCTCTGCACGTAATAGTTGCCTTGGTCAAAGTTGTTGTGGAACGACATGTCACCGACGGGATTGCTGCGTCCAATCACAGAAACCCGGACGGAGCGGATCTTGGTCCAATCGTTGTTATAACCGGGCGGCGCGTCCGTGGGCTGGTTAGAGGAGTTGTAGCTGTAGCTGGAGGTGGCGTCGTTCCATGCGCCCACTTTGAATCCGATGATCTGCTCCGCGATGATGTCGGACCCGGCCGGCGTAGTCCGCATCAGTTTTGGGTTGGTCGGATCGGTGGCGTCAACATTGTACGTAATGGCTGCCACCCTTAAGACCCAAGCGTCGTTGCAGAACTTGTGCAGGAGCTTATTGTTGGTGGCATTGCCCAGATCGGCGTTAATTCCCAAGGGATCAGTCAGGCCAGCGCCGGTGGGGTTGTGCTGGAGGTCTACCCAGCTGCCGCCGCCGTT